>JAHFKJ010000008.1 GCA_023245415.1 Candidatus Gottesmanbacteria bacterium
GTGTGCAGAAATGCAAAAGAAAGAAATATGGCTGCCAACAAACCAATCCGTTTATTGTAAAACTGCCTTCCCATATAATAAACCAGCCACACTGTTGCCACACCAAACATTGCCATGGTTAAACGTCCGATTAATAATAATTCCCGCGGATCTTTGATAAAACTGATGAGGACATCAAAAGGTGATTTAAAAATGCCGAAAATTTTTCCTAAAACAAAATATACACCGTATTCTATCAGCAGAAAATATGGCACAAACTGTCCGTACATCGGCCGGAAAGGTTTTAGCCAATTGGCGCCGGAATACAAGGCAGCCGCAATAAGTGCCCCTTCGTCTCCAATTTGCATTTGCGGTAGCCCAAACTGAATCCCCCACAGACGTAACAATGCAGCCAATATTAATATAAATAGCAGAGGCAGATTTCTAGTAATAATTTTTTGCATATTATGGAAGCAGTTTTTGTATTTTTCCATCTTCGAATTTGTAAATTTTATTTTGTAATAAATCTAAATCCGATTTTACAAATTCTACTTCTAAAGTACGGCCGTCTATTTCAGTAGCTCTATAGATATTCGGCTGTTCAATAATTCGTCTTCCCATTGCATCTTGGGCGGGTTTAAATAAAACAAAACCTTGCTGACTCACCAAATATAATAGCGTGGGGGAGCCGATTATTGCTTGTGATTGAATTCCAACGGTCATTGGAGTAAAAACAAAAGTTGGGGATGGTTTTCCAGTCAACAATTCATAGGCTTCTGTAAAATATGATCTATGTACATATACACCGTTGAGAGAGTCAGGAATATTAATTAGATAAATCAGTTGTGCAGACGGATTTTTTTGTAATTCATCTGCCAGTTGAATCAGAATTGTATGCGCAGTTTCTCCAGCTTTTAACCAATTTAAACTTTTTTGATAAAGGACCACACTTTGAAAAATAAGCAGTCCGAATATACCAAACGTAAAAAACTTTCTAATCCATTCTTCTTTAATAGTTTTATAAAGGCTAAAAAATAAATACACTCCTGTTATCGTTGCCATACTAACCGGTAAATATAGATACCGTTGTTCAGTAAATAATTTTGCAGTCGGTAACCACGTTATACCGATGAGTAAAATTAAAGTCCAAAACAACCCCTTCTTTTTTTTGAGTTTTGTTGAGATCTGGTTACGTAGATACCAACTAATTCCTAACAATAATAATATGCAAGCAATGTAGATAAGAAATAGTCGAGAGACTGAATTAGCTTCAAACCGACCACTTAACTTAAAAATATCTACGCTATTCAAAGATAAAATCCAATGCAAAATTGAAATAGCGATGAGTATAAAATAAGTCAAAAATAATTTAAGATATTTTAATAAAACAAGATAAAAGTGTGTTTCTTCAAGATGATATAACAGCAGACACACTGCAAGCGGTAATGTGAAAGTTATTTCTGCGCTAAAGATCGCCAAACAAAAAGTGAATACATGTATCACCAACCAAAATCGTTTTCGCATCTTTATAAACTGAAGAAGAGTCACAAGCGACGCCAGATAAATTACTGTTCCGGTAAGAAACAAGATTGCAGACATAAAATATACTGCTTCTGAAATAAAGGGAAAAATCCCAAAACACAACCCAGATAAGAAGGCAATTTTTTCATTTTGGGTGAGCTGATATGTAAAAATTGCCAGCAAGCATACCGCAAGTAAATGTAAGGAAAAACTTATGAGATGTGTCTGAAATACCTGCATATTAAGTGGAACCGTATTTAACCAAATAAGCCAAGCGCTAAGTGGTGCGTGATGTCCAGTATGTTGCACGGCGCTGATTCCACCCAACGCTTGAGGAAGAAGTAATCGGAAACTGTCTTTGAATTCCAAATTTTTTACGACTTTCCAGAGGTAATAATCGTCGGAAACAAAGTATGCATGAAATGATGGCAGATATAAATAGAAAATCCAGAGCATAGACCCTACGAAAATTAAACTTCGGGTGAAACGCGTGTTTTTTATTCGCATACTTATATATAACCCATAGTTTAAATATGCTATACTGAAGGACTTAAATTCATATTTTTTCTCTTATCTTTATGTATGATAATTAGAAAACCGCGAACGAACTTCATAAGAGTATACACAATTATTGCATCTGCTATTGGAACTTCAATAATAATATTCTTAATTGTAAACCTACCGTTATTTATGCTTCTGAAAATACTTGATCCACCTCCGCTTATCCAACAAGTAAAAGATAAATGGGGTAAATGTTTTTCGGCTCAAGATTCTAAGAATCTCTCATTATTGTTATCTGAAACATGGGGTCGTCCTTACCGTTTTGAACCTTACGTAGACCATATGGAGAGACTATTTCATGGGACAAATGTCAATGTATCCCAACAGGGTTTTCGTTATATCGAAAATCAGGGTCCATGGCCTCCTGTAAATAATGTAATAAATATATTTATTTTTGGCGGATCGACTACTTTTGGATACGGGGTCAGCGACGGTCACACTATACCATCGTTTCTCCAAAATATACTCCGGGACCGCTTAAAAAAAGAAGTTAACGTTTACAATTTTGGAGGCGGACATTTTTATTCTTCACAAGAATTGATTCTTTTTGAAAGACTCATATCCAAACTTGATGTACCAATACACATGGCCATATTTATTGACGGATTGAATGACTTTGGAAATCCCCAAGACCAATCACCTGCTAGCACCGAATTAAAGCAAGTACTTGACGGTCGGTTAAAATATAGTGCAAAATTACTGATTTCTAATATTCCTCTGGTTCAATTATTTTCATACTTTTCGCATCCAGCGAAATTATTAGCAACAGTCGATGAATCGAAAACTGCACAAAAGATTCTCAAACGCTATCAAAAAAACAAACAGATAATAGAGGGCGTAGCCAGTATTTCAAACACAAAAACACTCTTTGTGTGGCAACCTGTTCCCTGGTACCCAAAATATTCCGAAATCATCCAAAGTCTTATGGGAGACTTCAAATATACAAAACTCGGGTACGAAATGACATATCAAGCATACCTCGATGGCAAATTCGGATTAAATTTCTTATGGCTTGCCGACGAAACCACCCAGTCACAATGCGCTAACTATGTTGACTCTATACATTATAGTCCCCGCATGGCGCAACAATTGGCCCAGCGAATAGCAAATCAAATAGAACCGCTTTTGAGTGATCAATCAGTCAAGTAAACTTATATTTCGTAAATCCTAACTTTGAATCGACAATATAGAGCGGTCTATGTTTACCCTCTTCGTAAATCCTTCCTAAATACTCACCAATAATTCCTAATGAAATGAGCTGGACGCTTCCCAGAAATAAAATTAGAACTACCAGTGACGACCACCCTCTAACCGTATCTCCCCGAAGCGTGACAATAAGTGCATATATGAGATAGGCTACACCGCAAGTTGCAGACAGAATCCCTAAGACTGTAACCATTCTCAGGGGTAGCAAAGAAAAAGAAAATAGCGCATTTAATCCCAGCTTTGACATTTCCGTTGTACTGTATTTAGATTGTCCAGCATACCTTTTCTCGCGCTTATATTCTATTCCAATTTGTTTAAATCCAATCCAGCTTACCATGCCTCGCAAAAATCGTTGATATTCGCGGGTCGTTCTCAATGTTTCGATCACTCTTTTTGAGATGAGCCGAAAATCTCCGACGTTTTTCGGAATCTTAGTGGAAGATAAAATATTTATAATTTGATAAAACAGATTAGCGCTAATTAGCTTGAATCTATTTTCACCAATCCTCACGCGTCTAACTGTGTATACAACGTCAAATCCATCACGCCATTTTTTAAGCATCTCGGGAATCAGTTCAGGCGGGTCCTGTAAATCCGCATCCATAATTATAGCTACATCACCGTTTGTATTATCCAGACCACAGGTAATTGCCATCTGGTGACCGAAATTCCGGGAAAGGCTGATTAATTTGACGCTTTTATCTTTTCGGTAAAGATTTTCGATGATAGTGGCCGAGCTATCAGTCGCTCCGTCATTGACAAAAATGATTTCGTGCCGATAACTTTCCAACACACTATTTAATCTGTGATAAAGGACCGGAATATTTGTCTCCTCATTAAATACCGGTATAACGATTGATATATAAAGAGATTTATAAGAGATTTTGTTCATAAATGCTTACTAATAAATTTATTCACTTTTTCAATTACGTACTCAACCTCAATCTGCGTCAGATGAGGACCGATCGGCAGGCTAACTACTTGGGCCGCAAGCAAATTTGTGACCGGATAATTTGAGCGTAATGAATTCAATTCACTGTATGCTTTTTGTGCATAAGGTGGAATTGGATAATGTACTAATGTTCCTATGCCTAGTTGATTTAAATAATCGACAAAATTGGTTCTTTTTTTCGTCCGTATCACAAACAGATGCCAGACATGTTTATTTCCCTGATCTTCAACAGGATTTTGGAACATTCCATTTTTTTGCGGATTCAGATGCTTCAGATATAAATCAGCAATGATCCGACGTCGCTGATTCCACTCATCTAAATGCTTAAGTTTAACTCTTAAGATCGCTGCCTGGATCTCATCTAACCTGCTGTTAGTACCTTTGTAAAGGTGAACGTATTTTTTCCTCGAACCATAATCCCTTAATGTGGACACGTAATCTGCAATTTTTTTATCGCTGGTAGTAATCGCCCCCCCGTCTCCATATGCGCCGAGATTTTTCCCCGGATAAAAACTAAATCCCGCACCGTCCCCGAGCGACCCGGATTTTTTCCCATAATGCTTTGCCCCATGTGCTTGCGCTGCATCTTCGACCAGGATTGATTTATATTTATTGCAAATAGATTTTATGTCCCTAATATTTGCGGTTTGACCATAAAGATGGACTGGTATAACAGATTTGGTTTTTTTGGTAAATGCCGGTTCGATTTTTTGCGGGTCAATATTGTATGTCAATACATCGGGGTCAACCAATACCGGTATCGCACCAATATTGCTAATCGCTAAAATTGTCGCGATAAACGTATTCGCAGGCACTATAACTTCGTCGCCCTCACCTATTCGAAAAGCCCTTAATAGTAATTCGAGCGCGTTCAAACCATTACCGACTCCAATACAATATTTAGTTCCGCAATAATTGGCAAACTCCTGTTCAAATTTTCGGACTTGCTCCCCGTTGATGAATTTGCCATTATTTAAAACATTTTTTATCGCCCGGTCAATTTCAGGTTTTAACTCTTCATAAGTAGCACCAACATTCAAAAATTGGACTCTCATTTAGCTTTATGTTTATGGACAAGTTCAGACCGTTTTTTTAAAACATTTGCCGGATTACCAATAACTACTAGGCCATCTGCCACATTACGAGTCACGACACTTCCAGCACCTATCAAAACATTTGCACCGATTTTGATACCCGGCAATATAGTAGCGTTTGATCCAATCACCGTATTTTTTCCCACAGTCGCTCCTCCTACTTTTTCAGTACAGATCCGACACGGAGGATAAGGGTCGTTCGTAAAAACCACATGCGGACTAATTATCACCATGTCAGCCAAGGTAACTCCTTCAAGAAAACAGTCTGTATGTATTTTGACATTGTTCCCGATTTTATTTCCCGGTCCCAGGTAAGAATTAGTACCTATGATCACATCATCGCCAATGATATTATTTTCTCTGATGACGGCATTATGTCCAGTTATCAATCTTCTGCCAAAAGCTGAGCCTTGATAAATTACACTTCCTGACCGAAGTTTCGCGTCATTTTTTTTAACCCAATTTTTCAACTCATTTATACCTAATATTTTTGCCATACATTTATTTGTTTGAATATTACACCAAATCGTAAAAACATTTTTTGTATTGTTTAGAAATAGTGGACCAGGAGAATTTTTCCATCCTTAGTCTGCGATGAAAATCTCTTTTACTTGAAAGTGCCCGTTCTAACGCTTTTGCATACTTCTTAATATTAGATACATCACAGGTAATTCCAATTCCTTTTAAGAGTTTAACCAAATTCTCTTCCTTATTTGCAACTACCGGCAAGTTAGTAGCCAGTGCCTCCAAATGTACCATACCCCATCCTACTTCCCAGGGCGCACTGTGAGTAAATACGTCGGCAGCACGATAGAACTGATCTAATCTAGAGTAGGCTGAACTTTGAAAAAGAAATCGGCCGTTTCCCAGATATTTTTGCGCTGCTTGAATTAAATTGGATTTTAACGGGCCGTTACCGATTATGAGTAGACTCCCCTTTCTCAATTTGCCCACAGCTTTAATAGTCAAATCTACTTTTTTCCAGGGGTATAGGGCTGATATAGTGAGAATTATCGGATGTACAAGATTTATTTGTGCTACTTTCCCATTCGGATTAAATTTATTTAGATCGACTCCCGTCGAAATGTAAGTTACTTTGAGGTCGGAAAAATGTGTCTTCAGAAACCGCTTGATGACGGGATTGGTTGTGATATAAGCATCGGGTTTGAGTTTTGCAATTAAAGGCTCAATACCTCCTAAAGATGCATAAATAAATGGAATTGATCGTGTAAAACGAACAAATTTACAAATTAATGCGCCCCAAAAACCATTCGCCGGAAATAAGATGTCAATTTTATCACTTAAAAGTTGCGGTAGACATATCAAACTAAACCCCAGCATTTCAATCTCAAAAGGAGTCAGATGAAATTTATCAAGTACATTTTTAAAAAAATTAAATTTATAAATTCTTTGTATGAACCAATTATCCCCAGTTATACATTTGATTTGTCTGATATGTATCCCCCTTAGTGCCAAATCTTTTATCAACTGCGAAGGTTTTAAAACAAATCGCACCCAGATCGTAATGTCAAATTCAGGGTGTAAACATTTGGCCAGTTCATAAATTGTAATTTCTGCACCCCTGTCAGTTATCCCAAGCTGCGGAATTAAGATCCCAATCTTAGGCTTCATAATGAGGGAGCTATGAGCTTTTTTAGTTTCAATAAATCTTCCATTAGAGTTTTATATTCAAATATTAAAAGAAGTACAAAATAAACCGCGATACCGCTACTGCCGATGATGATGAGCTGCCAGATGGAACGAATGTTTATTATTAACGTTATATATTTTACTACTATTGCGCACACTATCGAATACATAAAATATGGAATTACGTTTCGCCAAAAATCAATTTCCACTTTCTTTTTGACCGCAATAAGCGGAATGAAAAATGTGGCTGAGACGAATATTCCGGCAATCGGGACACCATTAAACCCAAAATGGGCAACAAGGGGAACAGTTAGTATCCATTGTAATAGGGCCCAAAAAAGAGATATATTTCGTACGGCGGCTGATTTGCCTAAAGCAAAAAGGACATCGGTAAATAAAACACAGTGAAGCAGAAATACTCCTTGAATCAGCGATAAATACAGTGTCGTCAGTCCCGGCAGCCATTTCTCGGTATAGAGGATGGTTGTAAGTGATGGCGCCAATGCAAAAATTAATGCCAAAAGCGGAAAAGAAAATAGACAGGATAATTTAAGCATTTTTTCAATCAAAACTTTTAGGAATTTTTTATCTTCCTGACTTCTGGCTGCAGCTGGAAATATCAATTTTTCCACGACATCAAAAGGGGCTAATCCGGCACTTCTTACTCCGCCGGCCCAATTGATAAACCCCACAGCTTTTGGTCCTGTCCAAGAACCAACGACGATGGGAACAACCGCGCTATTTAATGAACTTACCAAATTGTTTGTCTGAAAATTGAGACCAAACGGTAAAAATGGTTTGATGTTGGTGTAAGAAAAATTAAAACCTATCGGCCATGGGTAAAACCAATAGTATATAAGAATCGCGAATGCTTTACCCAGTAATAATCCCATAACGATTCCCCCCAATCCCCATCCCTGAATTACAAAAGCTATCGTTAAAGTTTGGGTCAAAATTGATGTCAGGATTTCACCAATAGTGAATTTGCGAAACTCGAGTCGCCTTTGAAGAAGATGCATAGGTATCGTCGCTATATGATCAAGGAGCACTGAAAAAGAAAAAATCCGTAGCCACCAGATACCCGATACACCCAACTGACCCTTGTACCAGACGTTAATATATGGAGCTAGTACGTATATAAATGCGATAAATAAACATGATGCACCAATAAGCAAAGTAAAGATCGCCCTCAGTTCATATTTGGTAATTTGGGTTTTTTTTTGGACGATAGCCGGACCCATGCCAAAATTGGCCACGAGTCCGAATGTCAGTATCAAAAATGAAATTATGCCAAAAATACCAAAAACTTCGGGAAGCAATATCCGGGCTAATATGACATTGGTCAGTGTCAGAAGGATCTGCAAAATTACGCGACGCGTTCCTATGACAAAAACCCCTGCAGCCATTCGTTTTTTGAGCATCGTACTCGTTAAGAAATGTTCATCCTTAAGTTCCGTCATCTTATGTTTTAGATCCTAAATTCTTTATATTGGGATTTGCATTAAACAAAGTTAACCATAACCTTACCGTCATCCCGCTAAATAATGCGAAATCAAATATAAGTTTAAACACGAGATACCAAGGTTTTCGTTCCCGAATCGCATCAATTAGACCTTTTCGCAGAGAATTAAACGGCGAAAAAATGATATAATTCTTAAGCGTCACCGGCACTCCACCTTTTCTTCCCTTGCGATATGCTCCGTCGAAAACTTTGACCAAAGTATCCGGATTATAGTGATAACAAATCGCTCCCGGTACCACTAGACCTGCGTTATTCACGCCTAACTTATTTAGTACAGTGATATCGTTGGAATATCCGGTTTCCGAAAATCCGCCGGCTTTGATAAATGCATTTCTCATAATAGCACGGAAGTTATTCCCACGAATAGGATCATTGATCGGAATACGTCGGTTTTTTGGTAAATATGCATTGATATTCCAACACTGTGACCAGACGTTTTCCGGATTGGCAACGTATTCATCATTGGTATATGTCGCAATCACTTTTCCAGTCATAATTGGCTTAACCAAACGTTCAATAAATTTTCTGTCGAAATAATAATCAGCATCAGGGAAAACTAAGATATTTCCTGTAGATTTCGTAAATCCAAGATTCCTGGCTGTTGCCTGTTCGAAATGTTTAATCCGATAAATGTGTATTTGCGGATGAGTTTTTTTAAATGCTGTAAGTTTTTCCCACGTTTTATCCGTTGATCCATCGTCTACCACAATCAACTCATCAAGATTTACGGTTTGTTGAACAAGTGTGGCCAGACATTTCCTGATATGTTTTTCTTCATTATATGCGGCAATGATAACTGAAATAGTTTTCCCCATGCGTGATGAATTTATTTTCTCGCCAGAACAAAATAGTTTGTCGTGAAGTGCTCTTGTCCCTGATTCCAGATTAATCTACCTAAGAGATTAAGAAACATTATTACACCATAACTAGGTAATTTCCAAAAAAATCTGCGGCAGGATATACTGTATAATTCAATAATTGTAAGTTGCAATAGGCTCACAGGTGCTTTAAGTATTGGCTTGACTGAAACTCTTGAAAAATCTTTAAAAAGCAGAGTTAAACCTTCATTGGTCCAGCGATAATAATCATGAGGGGAGGGATGATACATCCAGGATCCATGTGTTGTCAGAATCACAAATCCTCCCCTTTTAACGATTCTTTTCATTTCCGAGATGGCTTTTTCGGGTTCATAAATGTGCTCAAGCACTTGAAAGCAAACAGCTATATCAAATGTAGACTTTCTAAACGGCAGTTTTTCTGCTTTAGCCGTAATATCTGCTCCTTGTGCATCCATATCTACGCCGATGTATTTGTTAGTATATGGCGCAAATAATTTTAAATATGGTTTCTCGCCACAACCTATATCGACAACATTAAGTCTTGACTTCTTCATTTGACTATACATATAAGGAATCTTTTCTTTTAGATTCTTAACCATTCCGAAATGGTGTAAATAATCATGTTGAAAAATACTGGGTTTAAGACCATTACGTCTATTTTTCCAAAATTTATCTTCCGCCTGTATCAGGAATTTACGTATTGCATTCATAAAAAGCAGTAATTTTAGTTTGTGATCGTATTCCAAATTCTAGCTATTTTTTGGGCAATTAACCGCGTGTCAAATTTTGTTTCTACGCGTCTTCGATTCATTTTACCGATATGAGATCTGAGCTTAGGTTGCAATAAAAATTGCAGAATTTGTTCGACAAGTTCATGAAAGTTTTGGGGAATTACATATCTTCCACTTGATCCCAAAACTTCCTTAATCGCCGCGTTCTGGCTCGCAATGATGGGTAAACCTGTCGACATAGCTTGAATTAAAACAGTGCCATATTGATCGTTCCAGAAAGGAGTCGGAATACTAGGCAGAATAAATAAATCTGCTATCCGAAAAATTTCAGGCATTTCGTAGAAATCACGAGATCCGTAAAGGATAATTATTTGATCCAAGTGCAGATCGCATATCAATTTGCCAAGTTGTTCCTTTTCTGGACCCTCTCCAATCCAAAGGAAGCGGATTGTTTTTGGTAAAGTCGCATTCCTGGTATATTTGTTAATCCAGTGGGCTGCTCTGAGCAAATCATACCAGCCTTTTTCCCAAACTAATCGTCCCGCACTTAAAATAATAAAATCGTTTTCTCTAAAACCAATTTTACTGCGCTTGAAGCGACGTTGACTAAGATCCGACGTAGCCTGGACAAAAAATTGAGTATCGATTGCCGCTCCAACCACGCTTATTTTTTTAAAGTCAACTCCTTCTGCTACTAACGAATTGTATGATGACTGGGTAGAAACTATAAAATGATCCGTATATTTGATTACCTCAGCTTTTAACCTATCGCGGGCGGCATAAAATGGGGGCAGCAGCGGAATATTTTCGTAAACATTAAGTGTCACTTTTGAAACTAAACCTTTGCGTTTAGCTCGAACTGCCTGCAAACTATATGCACTTGTGAGCTCTGCCGCGTGTACGATGTCGAATCCAGAAATAATTTTTTCAAATCCTTGGAGATATTGTGGATCTCCAAAGTATTTATAGAGGAATTTAATACCGAAAGGCACAAGACCAACAGACTGACCTATACAAGGTAATTTCGTAACTGCAAAATTTATCTTCGACAAAGCATATAAGTTTCGGGTTGACCCGATGGCCAGTAAATTAAATTGTTCGCGGAGAGGTTCGTAATTTTGCATTTCCCATGGATTGAGTGAAGGTCCTCGTACAATAGCCACTTTTATTTTTTTCATAAAATAACCTTGCTAGTATAATACACCTCATGCACGGCTTATCGATAATTATCGTCAACTTTGAAACTATCAACGCAACTTCTGCCTGCATTTCCTCAATATATAATTCAAGTCTAAGGTTTGATGTTGAAGTTTGGGTCGTGGATAACGGTTCAACAGATAACAGTCCGGAAATTATTAAACGGAAATTTCCCCAAGTCAAGCTCATTGCGAACCACCACAACCTCTTTTATACGCAAGCCAATAACCAGGCACTCAAGAAAATCAAGTCTAAATACTTCCTGATACTTAATTCTGACGTTTCACTTGTAAAAAATTCACTTCAACAAATGTTCGATTTTATGGAAAAACACCCGGAGTGCGGATTGAGCGGATGTCTCCAGACCGATAAAAACGGTAAAATTCTAATTACAAGTCACCGCTCTCATCAGCCATTAACCCAAATTCTACTGTTGCCTACATTCTATAGACTTTTCAAACATACGCCATTTATTAAGCGTTTCCTTTACGCTGATTGGGATAGGCACGACACTAGGCAGGTTGATGCCATCCCCGGCTCATTTATGTTTGGACAAACAAAGATCCTTAAAAAAATCGGTTACTTGGATGAAAGCATGCTGCTTTTTTACTCCGATGCAGACCTGTGCGAAAGAATTAGGAAAAACGGTTATTGCATTTTTCACAATGGCCAGGTCACCGTAACTCATGAAGTTTCTACAACCTTAACCAATTTTTCGCGCCATTACATCGAACATACAGCATATCAGGACATGGTAAGGTATTACCATAAACATTTAGGCAGAACCTGGGGAGCAATAATATTTATCTTTACTCGAATCGCAATCCTTACTGACATCACTTACCTGATTAAGTACTTCCAATTTTCATGCAGCAGAATTTATTGCGCATATGAGACATGGCGCGATTATTACAAATTAATTAAGCTATTTCCAAAATTTAGGCAGCTTGAAAAATTAAACCGTAAAAACTACCAACGGCTTAAACGTCAATATTTAGATTACACTGCAAATATTTCATTAGACTATATGGCAATTTCCCTTGAGACGGCAGTATATCTTCTATCGCTATGCCAGATTTTACAGCCTAAAAAAATAGCTGATTTAGGGTCCGGCTTCAGTTCTTACGTATTTAATGCTTACAAAGAAGAATCAGGCCATCACGTCGAAATTCTGTCAGTGGATGATGATGCTAAATGGCTCAAAAAAACCCGGGATTGGTTGAATAATCAACATATCGAATCTGCGCGACTTATTTCATGGAATGAATTTTATCGCAGGTCCAGAGTCGATTTTGACCTGATATTCCATGACCTGGGAAATATGGACACCCGGATCCAGACTTTGCCAAAAATTTTGTCTTTAATCCGCTTCAGCGGTTTTGTGGTACTGGACGATTTACAGTTTCCCGACTATAACTCCAGCGTACGGAAAATCGTTAAAACATCAGGATTTCAATTATTATCGCTGAGAAAAATAACCAAAGACATTTTCGGCAGGTATGCAAGCCTAGTCCACTACCTCTAATCGAATATTTTTTTCATATATCAATATATGAAAAAAAAGAGCTACGAAATCTTGCACAAAAGTCTGCACAGATTACTGAGAATTACTGAGAAATATATTCATTGCTTATTTTTTCGCCTGGACAAAATAATAAGGATAGACGCGCCGGAACAGAAAATTAGTATTTTTTTGTTTTATGCAAGTTGCGATAAACCGTTTGATGCTTCCCCAACTCAGTAGCGAAATAATATTGAATGTTCTTTTGACATACTTTTGCGTAGGCTGTTTTTCCCAAAAAGTTTTGATGAATTTAAGGCCGTTTTTTTCGATCATTCTCTTCCACATGTCTTCGGGCGCACCGGTGACATTTTCCAAAAATAACACTTGCCCCTTTTTTGATAAATGACGCGGTACGTCTCTATAAAACTTGTCATGAATTATCCAGTCCGGATCGATCGCTATAATGTCATTTTCATACATCTTTCGCGTACCGTCAAAATGGGGCGGATTACTGATAACCAGATCCCAAACCTCTAGATTCCCAACAGCGGATAACCCGTCAGACAGATGGATCGTTACTCTGTCTTTTAAACTATTTTCGGTAATGGTTTTTTTACAACAGGCAATCGCATCAGGATTTATATCCACGAGACTAAGTTTCTTGCAAAGTCCGCGGGCAAGAAGTGAGAAGCCGATAAATCCGGGACCGCAGCAGAATTCACATAAATTATCAACAGATCCATACAGCTCTCTGACGGTATTCACAAATGCCTCTTCCCCAAAATCTAAAGCACCGCCGTCAAGTTCATGAAGGTAAAATACTGTAATGTCACTATACTTAATCGTCTTCCAACTTGTATCAGAAATTCGGGGATATTTTTTAGATTGAGTTTTTGTTTTTAAAGTGACCATAAAATTATTTGTCTAAGCGATTTACAATCATATATACATGGGTCCATATAAGCAAGGGATTGCAAATTGTGTTCACGAATATAATATGTAAACCCTTCTTACTGTAGTTTGCAACTTTTTCGTTAGAAAAATGTTGCTAACTCAGTCTAGAAGGAGTTATACTCGCCTGCCTGCCGGCAGGCAGGGAACATTTACAAATGTGAAGGGTATATAATGCTTTCTATGATTACGATTTTTATTCCAGCTTACAATGAAGAACGCTATTTGGAAAATACCGTTCAGACAATTCTTCGCGCCAAAAAAACTATAAAAAATCTTCTCTTGGATATCATCATCGTGGATGATGCTTCAATAGACTCGACACCGCAAATAATTGAAAAACTTAAGAAGCGTCATGCTTTTATTCGATCAGTTCGACATGAATATAATCAGGGTTTTGGAGCCGGCTGGAAAGATGCCATCCGACTGGCTAAATATACTAAATTTATCATCATCCCCGGAGACAACGATGCTTCCCTTGATCTTATCATCAAGCTTTTCAAATACAGAAATGAAGCTGATATGATTTTGGGCTATTATATAAACAAAGAAGGCCGCAGCAGACTGCGTAATATATTTTCCTATTTTTATCAATTCGTATACATGATCACGTTTAATATATACCTGCTGCAGCTTAACTGTGTGGCGATATTTTCAACTCAGAAGCTCCGCAGTCTTAAACTCAAATCCAAACGCTTCACCATTTCTGCCGAGATAAACATAAAACTTCTGCGATCCGGCGCATCATTTGCGGAAACTCCCGGATATATGGAGACAGATCTCGACAATTTCACTCCGCTAAAACTTAAAAACATGTGGGAAGTTTTCACTACTTATCTTGCGTTAGTTTCGGAAGTATTTATTACCAGTAGAAATATTTACAATAGTAAACCGGTCCGCGTCAGATTGAGAGATTAAACAAATGAGATGCTTAGTTACCGGCGGAGCCGGATTTATCGGCAGTCACCTAGTAGAACGGTTACTTGGTGATGGACATACAGTCGTAGTACTGGATAATTTTTCTACCGGACGCCTCGAAAACTTAACTAGAGTGAAATACACCTCTGGGGTGGCAGGCAAGTCCGCTAGCTGGCGGACGCGCCATGACTCCCCGGATGGTGGAGTAAGCAGGATAAATCCTAATTTAACAATTCATCAAGTTAACATCTCAAACTATCGTGTTAAGCTCATTAAGTTTTTTCAAAAAATTGACTGGGTATTTCACTTAGCTGCTTTAGCTGACATTATCCCCTCAATTGAAGATCCAATCGTATATCATAAATCAAACATAGACGGTACTGTGAATATCCTCGAAGCAAGTAGAAATGCACACGTTAAACGTTTTATTTACGCAGCCTCTTCTTCCTGTTATGGAATACCCAAAACCTATCCTACATCGGAAACTGCTTTTATAGACCCTCAATATCCTTATGCGTTGACAAAAAACATCGGTGAACAATATGTGCTTCACTGGGGTAAAGTCTATAAATTACCGATTGTAAGTTTGCGCTTATTTAACGTCTATGGCCCGCGCTCGCGCACAACCGGCACATATGGCGCGGTTTTTGGCGTATTTCTGGCCCAAAAATTAGCCGGCCAGCCATTTACCGTAGTTGGCGACGGTACCCAATCCCGTGATTTTACATTTGTAACTGACGTGGTTGACGCATTTCTACTTGCTGTTAAATCTACTTTAACTGATAAAATTTTAAATGTGGGTACCGGCACGCCTCAAAGCATTAACTCGCTAGTCAAATTGTTAGGTGGAGACGTAACGTATATTCCGAAAAGACCTGGCGAGCCGGACAAAACACAAGCGGACATTTCTAAAATAAAAAAACTTCTCAACTGGAAACCACAGATAAGTTTTGCAAACGGGGTACAAATTATGTTGAAGAATATCGATTACTGGAAATCAGCTCCCCTTTGGACTTCAAAAAAAATAGAAAAAGCTACCAAAGAATGGTTTAAGTATTTATAATGAGATCTCTCTCCGCCTTGGGCGGATCGAGATGAAAGCTGTTAGCTTAGATCCGGTTATTTGTTAAACCTGGTATAAAATTCAATGATTGATTCTGCCACATATCGGATATCATTAGTCTTTAAGTGTTGATGATTAGGCAGTGTCAATATCGTATCCGCTTGTTTTTCGCACACGGGGAAATCTCCCTTTTTATAACCTAAATAATGTGCAGCTTTTTGCATATGCAAGGGAATCGGATATTGAACCACGACTTCAATCCCTCGTGAAATTAAATAAGCGATTAATTCTGCTCTGTGTTGGACTTGAATCACAAAATTGGCATATATCGAACGAGATGGCGCTGCACAAATATTTTCAGGAATATGCACTTGTGGTTCAAGCTGGCGTAAATATTTTTTATAAAGACGCGCGTTCTGTCTGCGTTTTTCAATAATATTTGCAATTCCAGGCAATAAAACGAGGGCCACAGCCGCCTGAATGGTGTGGAGCCGGCTGTTGTGCGCAAAAAAATCCACTTCGTTTCGCGTTTTCAACCCGTGATTCCGCCACAACCTTAATTGCTTAGCCAATGCGCTATCGTTGGTCGCTATCATGCCTCCGTCTCCCCACACATGCAAAAGTTTCAAAGGATGAAAACTAAACGCACCAGCTATCCCAAATGAGCCCACTGGTTTATTATCGTACAACGTCAAAAACGCCTGGGCTGAGTCTTCGAGTACAAACAATTTGTGTCTTTTGGCGATTTCCTGGATCGGGTATAAATCGGCACTATTGCCAGTCAGGTGGACCGGAATAATTCCTTTTGTGCGACTGCCTATAGCGCGTTCAATAAGATTGGGATCAATAGTATAATCATCACGCACGTCGACAAACACCGGCCGGGCTCCGGTTAAAGCTATAGCTGCAGCGGTTGCGACAAACGTATTTGGAGCAGTGATCACCTCATCTCCCGCTTTAATATCTAATGCTTTTAGCGTCAGATAGAGTGCATCAGTGCCTGTTGCTACACCAATCGTATGTTTGACTCGAAGTAATGCAGCGCATTTTTCTTCAAATTCTTGCAATTTCTTACCCAACGTAAAGTCGCCTCTTTTTACAACTTGAGAAATATTGGCTAAATAGGGGCGCTGCTTTTTAAATTGTTCTTCCAGATAAACGTAGCGAATTTTCCACTTCATTGTTGACTATCCTACAAAACTTGCAGCTTAGAATCAACGTGCTATTATTTAACTCATGGAAAATAATCTGCAAAAAATAAAAACACTTAAACAGCTTGCTAAAATTACCGGGAAGTTAAAACAGACTGGCAAGAAAATAGTACATTGTCACGGCGTATTTGACCTGTTGCATCCGGGTCACATTTACCATTTCCGCTCGGCTAAAAAATACGGTGAGATTTTAGTGATAACCATCACCGCAGATAAATTTGTCAAAAAAGGTCCGGGAAGACCGGCTTTTAATGAAGATTTACGGGCTGAAGTGCTCGCGGCTTTGGAGATCGTTGATTATGTCGCGATAGTCAATTCAGACTCCGCAATTTCGGCAATCGATAAAATTAAACCAAATTATTATGTCAAAGGCCCTGATTATAAAAACCGGAAAATAAACCCCAACTTACCGCGCAAATTAGGCAGTGAACAATCAGCTGTTGAAAAATACGGCGGGAAACTTATATTTTCCGATGATGAAATTATTTTCAGTTCCTCTCATCTTCTAAATGAACATTTCGATGCCTACCCGGAATCGACAAAAAAGTATCTGCAGTCGCTGCGCAAGACTTACACTAGCGATCAAATTATCGATCAACTGCTTATGCTAAAGGATAAAAAAATTCTCGTCATTGGAGACACGATTATAGATGAATACCAGTATACTCGCCCCTTGGGAAAATCCAGTAAAGAACCGGTACTTGTACATATATTTAAGGAAGGAGAAATGTTTGCCGGCGGGTCTTTGGCTACTGCAAATAATATAGCAGCGTTATCAAATGCAGTTTCACTCTTAACCATACTGGGGTCTAAACGCTCGTTTGAATCATTTATCCGATCGCGGCTGCGTCCCCAAATCACGCCCAAGTTTTTTTATGAAAATGGCCAAACTCCGACGATTGTCGACAGGCGTTACCTGGATCAATATACACAGCAAAAACTGTTTCAGGTCAGATATATGAGCGATGAAATAATTTCTACAGCAGTTGAGACTAAAATTTTAACTTACCTGAAAAATGAATTGCCCCGCCATGATGCAGTCGTAGTTAATGACTTTGGCCATGGGCTGCTCACGCCAAAAATTATTCGGCTTATCTGCCGGCAGGCCAGGTTTTTAGCCCTTAACGTCCAAGCCAATAGCGCCAATTTTGGATTTAATGTGCTGACTAAATATCCCCGGGCAGATATCGTGTGTACGGATGTACAGGAATTACAGCTTGCCACACATGACAAATTCAGCGATATTGAAAAGCTGGCGAAAACCATCGCCCGCAAACTCAAGTGCTCAGAACTTATTGTGACCCGGGGTCCATACGGGGCGCTGTCAATCAGCAAAAAAATTGGTGTTTATCACTGTCCTGCGCTTTCAACGAGGATTGTCGATCGAGTAGGAGCCGGCGATGCTTTTTTTGCAATTGCCTCAGCTGCCGCTGCAGGTGACATGGATCCGCAACTGGTTTCATTTCTCGGGAATGTCGCCGGGGCGCTCAAGCTCCAAACGGTAGCCAACAAAACTCCGATTGATTTCAAAGAAATGACCAAATTTATTACCAGACTTTTAAAATGAAGTTCAAAAAAGTTCTTGTTACCGGCGGTGCCGGCTATGTGGGCGCAGTACTTGTGCCGAAACTTTTGCAGAATAACTATCAGGTCACGGTTCTTGACTCGTACATATTTGGCGATCAGGTATTTGCAAAGAGTAAAAATCATCCGCACCTGATTGAAATCAAAGGCGATTTGCGCAACTCTAAATTAGTCAAAAAAGTTATAAATAATGTCGATGCGGTTATCCACCTGGCTTGCATATCCAATGACCCCAGTTTTGACCTGGATCCAGCTCTTGGCAAATCAGTCAATTACGACGCAACTATTCAGCTTGTAAATATCG
The DNA here is from genome assembly GCA_023245415.1 of Candidatus Gottesmanbacteria bacterium. Lineage (GTDB taxonomy): Bacteria > Patescibacteriota > Microgenomatia > UBA10105 > UBA10105 > JAHFKJ01. The sequence continues at coordinate 18,788 of JAHFKJ010000008.1, forward strand.
CCAAATCACGTGGTGTGAAACGCTTTATTTATGCTTCCTCATCAAGCGTGTATGGAGTCAAAAAAGAAATGGAAGTTACTGAGGATTTAAGCCTTGCGCCCCTGACTGATTACTCCAAATACAAAGCTCTGTCTGAAAAATATATTTTACAACAAAATAATAAACGCTTTGCAGTCCTTATAATCAGGCCAGCTACAGTTTGCGGTTATTCACCCCGCTTAAGACTCGATCTTACAGTAAATATGCTCACACTGCAGGCGCTCGTGAATAAAAAAATTACGGTGTTTGGGGGCCACCAGCAAAGGCCCAATATTCATATTTCTGATATAACTGACTTGTATGTGAAGTCGCTCGAAATCCCTATTGCTAAATTTGCCAGAAAAATTTATAACGCGGGTTATGAAAATCAAACGCTTCTGGAAATTGCTGCCTTGATCAAAAAAGTCCTGAACGATTCCGCAATTCAGATCTCAATCACTTCATCGACTGATCAGCGTTCCTACCGGATTTCATCACAAAAAATAAAACAGGAGCTCGGATTTATTCCCCAACACTCGATCGCTGATGCAGTAAATGATTTGAAAAAAGCATTTGCGTCAGGATTAATTCCGGATGCGTTAATCAATCCGATTTATTACAATATCCGAACTCTGAAACAATCTGCTGTCAAAAACTGATCAATTTAATTTTATGTCTAACTCCATAATTTTAATAAAAATGTATCAGGAAATGCTAAGAATCCGGACAGTTGAAGAAAAAATTGCGGACAAATACCCCGAAGGAGAAATGCGCTGTCCGGTACACCTGTCTATCGGCCAGGAAGCTATCGCAGTCGGGGTCTGCAACACACTCAAAGTTTCCGATTGCGTTCTAGGCAATCATCGCTCTCATGCGCATTATCTGGCAAAGGGCGGTGACCTTTATCAAATGCTGGCCGAAATTTACGGCCGGATCGACGGCTGTTCGAGGGGCAGAGGCGGATCAATGTATCTGGTTGATCTTCAAGTAAACTTTTTAGGATCGGTACCAATTGTTGCCAGCAGTATTCCAGTTGCGACCGGAGTAGCCTGGGCGGAAAAATTGAAACACACGGGGCAGATCACAGCGGTATTTTTCGGTGAAGCGGCTCTAGAAGAAGGTGTGACTCATGAAGCGCTCAATTTCGCGGCTTTAAATAAACTCCCGATTATTTATGTCTGCGAAAACAATCTCTATTCTGTATATACGCACCTCAAATTTCGCCAACCGCCAAGATCCATTTCGAACCTGGTCAAAGGTTATAGCGTAACCGTCTTTACAGGTGACGGCAATGACGTAATAAATGTTTATGAAACTGCAAAACAAGCTGTAGAAAAAATCGAAAAAGGTGAAGGTCCGGTATTTATAGAACTTGCAACCTACCGCTGGCGCGAACATTGCGGGCCAAATTTTGACAACAACATTGGTTATCGAACTGAAGCTGAATTTCAAAAATGGAAAAAAACAGATCCGCTAAAAAAACTCCGGAAATATTTGCTCGACCAAAAACTTATATCAGAACCAGAATTAATTTTAATGGCTAAAAGTCTGAATATAAATATAGAATTACTTTTTCAAAAGGCAAAATCAAGTCCCAAAACAGGTGAATTGTTAACTGAAAACAACGTTTATGCAAAAACCTAGACTACTTACATACGCCGCAGCAATCAACGAAGCGATCGATCAGTCGATGGACGCTGATCCGGCTGTTATCGTCATTGGCGAGGGCGTCCCCGACCCGAAAGGTATTTTTGGCACAACTTCGGGTCTTATGAAAAAATATGGACCCAAAAGAGTTTTTGATATGCCGGTGTCTGAAAACGGGATGACGGGGGTATGCATCGGGGCAAGTCTTCGGGGCATAAGACCGATTCTTGTCCATCAGCGGGTCGACTTTTCGCTGTTATCATTTGATCAGCTTATAAATAACGGCGCCAAATGGTATTTTATGTTTGGCAGCCAACAGAGTGTGCCGCTTTTGGTTCGGGTCATCATCGGACGCGGGTGGGGCCAGGGTCCGGCGCATGCCCAAAGTCTACAAGCTTTATTTGCCCATATTCCAGGTCTTAGGGTCATCATGCCGGCAACTCCCCGAGACGCCAAAGGACTCACAGCCAGCGCAATCCGGGATAATAATCCGGTCATTTCTTTGGAACATCGCTGGGTACACCAAATCAAGGGCCAAGTTCCTGAAAAACTTTACTATGAACCGCTTGGCAAAGCAAAAGTATTGCAAAGGGGTACTGACCTGACTGTCGCAGCCACGTCCTATGAAGTGATTGAAGCGCTTGCTGTAGCCCAAGCTCTCAAATCCAAGGGAATAAATATTGAAGTTATCGATATCCGCAGTCTCAAGCCTTTTGATGAAAGTACGATCCTAAATTCAGTCGCCAAAACCAAGCGTCTGCTTCTGGTTGATACCGGATGGCTGTCTTATGGAATTACCGGCGAAATTATCACGCGAATTGTCGAAAAATTGTTTAAGCAGCTTAAATGCGCTCCCCGGCGGATTGGCCTGCCGGATATACCAGTTCCCTCATCTTCAGCTCTCACCAAAGACTTTTACCCCAATACACGCACAATCACCCGTGCGATTTTGGAAATGTTGGGAGAAAACATCGCAATTGCCGCGCAAATGTTTCAAGACCTTGATAACGAAGCGCATGATGTTCCCCATGCAGAATTCACCGGACCATTTTAAATCGCCGGCACAGCAATAAGAGACTGATAATATATAAATATTAACTGTCGTAAAATGTGTAACCTTAATATTTCCTTAGGTGTCTAGTTACGACACCCCGGGGGTGGGTTTTCAGGTAGCGTTCCTCGAGCGGGTTTTTTGCGATATTGTGTCAGGCGAAAACGGCCGGTTCCAATAGGCTTGTTTCATTCGCTCAATTGCCAGATCAACTGCTGAGCGAAGCTTATCTTTTTCAACGCCTAATGAATTTATGTCTTTAAATTGATCAAAATTCTCACTGACAATATTAGCTACTTCGATTTTTATTGTATTGGGAGATGTTAAATTTGAGCTTAAGTTTGAAACATATAGTTTTAAATTATCTTCATGTTTTTTACCTACCTCGCTTTCCAATTTATCATAAATATCGTTAAGATAGTCTTTGAATCCGCTAAGAATATCTGATACTATCCGAAATCCCTGCAGAGGCTTTCCTGAAGCATCAAAAAATTGCATCAGTGCGAGTGAATCTGTCATCTTAAACGGAGGAAATGTCGCTAAATCAAAATCCTTACTTTCTGAAAATTCACCTTTTTGGGGAAATGTACTGTATGGGTCATAACGTGTCTTTTTAAACCGCGCAACGGGAAATTTGCCGCTTAATTTAACCCATTTAGATTCAGGCAGTTCATTTTCAAAATGATTTGAATCATAAACTCCCGTCACATCATTTACTTTCTTTCGCCAGTAACCTATAACACCCCGGATATATCCCTTAAGCATATTATAAAGCGTCGTATTGGTATTTTTCAGATTAGAAAAAAGATCGTATTGAGGTGTTTGCTTATCATAATCGGGTAAATCTCCGAATTTATCCAGTACCTGGGCAGTCATAATTGTTAATGAGTTTATCACCGGATCACTTTCATAATTATTTAATGAAAATTCAGGAGACAGAAATGCATACGCATTCACCATACTACCCACCGGTAATCCGCGAAAATAAGTCCGTTCCGGTCTGGTTGTGACAGGCACAAAATGAAGTGCATCCCCAAGCGTGAGTGCCCCGTAACCCTTAAACGCAGCCGGAGTATAATCGATTTCTGGGAACATAAAGTCAGTGTCATTATTTGACCTCAACCAGGTTTTGATTAATCGATCTTCAGCTTGCTTGAACAATTTATCAAGTATATCCAGACCAACCGCTTCCACCTGCTTCGCGTCAGGATCATTACTAAGTTTTTCTGCTGCCTTTTGCCAATTTTCAACACTGGTCGTTAGCATCTGGGAAACTACTCCATATACGATATCTACACAGACTATTTCATCATAACCCCCAGGTTTTAATCCCACTGTATAAGCAGGATTATCGAAAAAAATTCCATCCCCTGGGACCGTCGACGGTTGACCGTTAACTTTTCCTAAAGCAAATTTATTCACGTTTACCATCGCCAAATCTTCTATCAGGTAAGCAAATTTCTCCATTCTTTTCATATCAATATAAAGGTAGTTTTTTAAACTACCACTTTCTTTTCCCGCAACAAATGCAAACGGCAATTCGATTTGTTCATCGTTAACGGCTGCATGGGAAAAAATTCCGGACTGTTTATCTTTACGTGCTATAAAACTCCGAACTTCCTGGGGCAGATCCTCCGGTAACGGGCCGGATGGTGAATCGTCTAAATCATCAACTAAAACTATTTGCAGATTATGGGCATGTAGTTGCTCAAACATACCAACTGCAGACCCATCAGCAATTATAGTTTCTCGAGTTAAATTTAATATAGGTTCATCTCCATAAGTTTCCCGCTCCTGAGGAGGAGCATGTCGTGGACCCGTATCACTTGCAAGAAGAGATGGTAAGATTAATGAAGCTCCTGCAGCCACGGCAGTATTACGCATTAAATTTAAAAACTCACGCCGGGAATATTCTCGGGGCAGTCCACTTCCCTTTTCCAAACCAGATCCATCAGTCATACCTTAAGTATATTATAAATTGGAGGTGTCAAGCTACCACACCCCGGGGGTGGGAGTGGGAATTATAATCCGCCTTGGGTTATAAGACTGTCAACTTGAATATTATTTTTCCAGGGTTTGAACCCCTCGAGGCGTAAAATATCTTCCAGCATTACCCATTTAGATTCTGGAGGGATCTCAAAGCTGCTAGCTAACTCATTCTGAACTTTATCAAATAATGGTTTAAGTTCCGCTTCAGTTTTGAGGTGTTCTCGTTTCTTACCTGCCGTAATCTGCATATCCTGAGCCATTATTATTTCTGTCTTTAATACTGGGGTCAATTTTTTTCCATTAACCAAAAACTCGAGTGTCTCTCTAAAATCTTTAACACTTGTTTCGTCTTTAAGTGTAAAAGAATTTGTAAGTCCAGTTTCGACCTTTTTAAGTGCAATTTGCGAATTTTCATCATCAGCAAAACTTGCATCTATCGAATCAAGCTTATTCGAAAGTGATTTCGCAAACATGGCTTTGGTATCTCCAGTTTGCAGTTTCGCAATCGTTTCTTCAGTCAATACACCAGAATCTGGATCTGAAATTGTACCATCGATCGTTGCAGTTGCAAATTGAAATTTAGGATCCCCCAAATCCTTAATGGTAGCTTCTGCGAATAATCTTAAGTCTTGAGTGGAAAGTTCGGGCGCAATTAACGTAGTAAGTGAATTGTTTGTAGTAAGAACACCCCCTGACATTTTAATTGACTTGCCCTCTTCATTAAAAACATCAACCCATGTTAGCGCATCATACGTAAACAAATCTCTTATGAGTTTCCTGGCATCAGTTCGCAGCTGCGGATCAGATACATCACTTCCAAAAGCGAGTTTTAATGCTTCAACGTAAGCTGCTCTAACATCACCGTCTTTCAAGCATTGCTCATGTATTCCTACCAAATTACTATCAATCTTTTCGGCATCTGTATTGGCATATTCTTGTATTACCTTTACTCCTTGAACTTTTCGGTCTAATGGATTTTGCGATGCACCTGCTACTGTTGGTTCGGGTACACCTGCAACTGCCTCTAATGTTTCTAGTGGTGATTCACCTTGAGGTCGTGTCTCTATAGCGTCAGCTAATTTTACACTTTCAGTAGCAGGAGCCGGTGCTTCACCAACCATTATACGGTTAACATTTCTTTCTCCCGCTTTGAATCTAGCTAGTGCACCCGCTACTCCAGAAGGTTTTGCTGTAATTGCCGATTTAGGAGCTACTTGAATCTGAAGTTCAGGGGGTTTTCCGGGCATTTTTTCCTCCTAATTTTGCCGTGGCTGATGCGACATAGATCGCGTGATCTAGCTCATGCGCACGGATGAGTTTTTCAATTTCGGCGATTTTGATGTTGGTGATATCTTCATACTCATGACCTTGTTCAATTTTTAAAATATTTACAAATTGCGGCCAGCGGTCGACCACCTGCAGGAGCAAATCAACCAGCTCTTTGTGCGATTTTAATGTCTTAATCCGGTCCACGACATACCGGGCGGCTTTGCGCGCATCCGAAGCTGTCAAATTTCCTTCCCGAAGAGCTTGACTCATGGAATTTAAAATTTGTTTGGCGATCTTTTGCTGATAATCCGGATCAACAGGGTGCATAAATTCAGTATGGATAAAATAATTGGAAAAATCAATAACAAATTAATACAGCGTGTAGACGAAAGGGGTTTAACGTTTTATGTTTTGACCTTCCAGATAGGCCAAAATATAACTGCAATACCGGCTATATTGCCAGAATTTTTTGTTTCACCATGTCTATATCAATCATCAAGACTCCTTAACCGCTGCTGTTGTACTTTTAACAACTCTTCGCGTGCCGGAAAGTATTTAATTCCGTCATCGACATACCGGCGGTTGGTCAGCATTTTCAAATCATCAAAATCATCCTGCGTGCCTGCCAAAAGCTGTCCATCTTTTACGACCTGCATCATATAGAGTGGATCGGCTTCATTTAAAAAATGCATATCAACCTCGGTACCTTTGAAAATTGTCGAAAGCTCGCTGTACAGATTTTTGAACAATTCATAGTCAGGTTTGCTTTGGACCATGACCGCAATATCCAGGTCTGAATCCTTGTGTTGAGTTGTGGATACCTGCGAACCATAGGCAATTACCAGCGTCAATTTGAACCGGTATAACAGAGAATCCAACCCTTGCTGTTGTTGAGGTGAAATTTCCATAATCTTATTATACAGTATACTGGAACAACGCGGAATGCAATTTAAAACAGCGTGTAGACGAAAGGGCTGACGGGATTTGCAACAGCGGTCATGATAAATAAAATCCCAAACACTAGAAATACTATGATCGGCGGCAGGAGCCACCACAGCTTATTTTTCCATAAATATTTAACTAAATCTTTGAGCATGCTATTTCTTTACAATACAATTTCCGATAACCAGATAATCAATCTCAGTACCTAAGAAGCATTTAATTGCATCTTGCGGGGCACAGACTATCGGTTCGCCCCGGACGTTAAAAGAAGTGTTGATGATAATCGGCACACCGGTCTTTTTATAATACTCGCTTATTAAGTCATAATACAAGGGGTTGTCTTTGCGTTCGACTACCTGCAGTCTGCCTGTACCATCGACGTGAACCGTCGCCGGTACATCCACTTTGCCTTTTTCTTTAAACGGATAGACCATGAGCATATATTTAGCTGACGCGGGTATCGGCTGATCTGTCTCAAAATAATCTGAGACATGTTCAACCAGTACTACCGGGGCAAACGGCCGGAACAGCTCGCGGTGTTTGACTTTTGAGTTTATTATATCCTTCATTTTTTCGCTTCTGGCGGAGGCTAAAATACTGCGATTGCCTAAAGCTCTGGGTCCCCATTCCATCCGCCCCTGAAACCAACCGATGATCCGCTCTTTTATAATCAGATCTGAAACAATATCCAGTAAATCTTCGCGTGCATATTTTTTATACGTTAAATTAAATAGTTTAAGTGCATCTTCAATCTGTTCTTGAGAAAAACCCGGACCGATGAATGGGGTAAATGATTTTGAAACTGATTTATTTAAGTTGTGACTTTGCCATGCCCAGAGAGCCGCACCCATCGCTCCACCCCCATCCCCCGGGTCAGGCGGAATATAGATATTTTTAAATTTTGTAAGGCTCAAGATTTTCCCATTCATTACGGAATTTAAGGCAACACCCCCGGATAAGCATAAATTTTTAATTTTATATTCTTTGTAAACTGAGTTTAATAAATGAAATACGACTTCCTCGAGTTTTTTTTGACCCGCAGCAGCGATATTTTCATAATTGTGAGTCATTCTGGATTCCGGTCTGCGGGTTTTCATCCCGAGCAACTGTTCAAACTTATATCCATACATTTTCTCTTCGTGCAAAAACGTAAAATATTCCAGGTTGAGGGAAAAACTGCCGTCAGAATAAATTGATATTAATTTAGCAAATTGCCCAGCAAAAGGTTTGGGATCGCCATATGCCGCCAGTCCCATCACTTTATATTCATCATTATTCACCGCAAATCCTAAATAAGCGGTGAGAGCTGAATAAAAAAGCCCGAGTGAATGCGGAAAACGGATTTCTTTATCAATCCTAATCTGTGAACTTTTCCCCAACCCGACTGTCGTCGTCGCCCATTCACCGACGCCGTCAAACGTCACGACCACTGTCTCATTAAATTCCGACAAATAGAAACTTGAGGCAGCGTGAGATAAATGGTGGGGTATAAATTCTAGAAGTCCGGTATATCCGAGACGTTTTTTTAGAATGTGTTTAAGACGCAATTTTTCCCAAAACCAGAAGCCGATGTTTTGGGCAAAAGGAGCGTATGTGTGAGGAAAACCATCAATAAAATGCGATATCACCCGTTCAAACTTGATGATCGGCTTTTCGTAAAAAACAACCAGATCAATATCAGTTGACTTTAAATGCAGCCAGTTTAAACAAAATTCAATTGCGTGGATGGGAAATGAATTATCGTGTTTAATTCGCGTAAACCGTTCCTGTAATGCAGCTGCCAAAACAACTCCATCTTGAACTATACAGGCAGCTGAGTCATGGTAATAACAGGAAATTCCTAAGACAATCATATCTTTGGGAAAAGTTCTACAAATTAATACATCGACTCCGGTTCTCCACTATCTTTATAGGTGATCCATGTGGAATTTAAAGGTTTTTTTAGAAAGAATTGTTTCCCAAAAATGCGTGAGAAAATATAAGAAATTCCCAAAGTCCCATACATCAGGGTTAAAAAAACCGTGATGACGATACGCCGATAGATATGGAATATTTTAATAAGCAGCGACATAAAAAACCTAGGCGGGCAGGAAGAGATGATTTGCCGTTAGTATAACAAATTGATCAAATAAAAGTTTCAAGAAAATTTTCAGCAGATGATGTTACTCCCGAGGTGTCTAGCTACCACACCCCGGGGGTGGGCGTGGGACCCCGGGGGTGGGCGTGGGAGTGTAACTTTTAAAACTGCTTAAGAAACTGTTGCAGATTATCACGGGTGACCACTTCCCAGGTTGAATTCGGATATGTTTCATGCCATGCTTTCGGAGCAGATTTACGTGCCCGCTGCCACTTAATTTCAAAACCTTTTAGTATTCCTCCCACATCTTCTACTAAATCTATCTCTTGTTGGTCCCAAGTCCGCCAGAAGTAATATGATTTTGTGTTACCTATGAAATTTTCCTGTTTTTTCTTTTCAGAAATTATAAAATTTTCCCACAATGCCCCAATATCATTACGCAAAGACAGCGGGTTCAGATTGTTGATGAGCGCATTGCGTATCCCGCAGTCATAGAAATAAATCTTACGCAGTTTTGATATTTCTTTCCGTAAATTACGGCTTAGCGGCCTGAGCCGGAATATAATAAAGCTTTGTTCAAGCAGTCGAATATAAGCCGCAACAGTTTCCTTGTTTAAGTCGACCAGCCTTGCCAGTTCTGTATATGAAACTTCTTGTCCAACTTGCAAAGCCAACGCTTCCAAAAGTTTTCGTACTACCTCAGAGTTTTTTACTTTGCCGAATTCGAGTATATCTTTATATAAATAATTATTAGAGATTGATTGCAGAACTGCCTTTTTTTCGTCTACAAGAGCAGTCTCGATTACCTGTGGATATGAACCGTAAAGTAGCAAGGGTTCCAGTCTCCGGTTTATTTCCAATTGTGTCCAGGTATCACCCAACTCATTAACCGAGAAGGGGTACAGCCAAAATTCCCAGGTTCTTCCGGTCATCGGTTCAGAAATTTTGTTCGCCAGTTCAAATGACGATGAGCCGGTAGCGATAATTTGTTGCCGGGGAAAGGTGTCAACCAATAATTTAAGTTTTAGACCAATATTTGTCACCCTTTGTGCTTCGTCAATCACTACGAGTTGAGTATCTCCAATGACATCTTTAAGCTGTGTCGATGACTGCGCCTCTATCAACTGCTTAAGTTCGTCTGGTTCATCGCAATTTATATACCGGGAAGTAATCTGCGGACTGCTGGCAATGATTTTTTTTACCAGAGTAGTCTTTCCCACTTGCCGAGCACCGTAAATGATCAAAGCTTTACCCTTAAACAAATATCGCTCAATATTGGCTTCAATATTCCTTTTGACGTACATAGTACCTATTTCGGCTGTTTAATTAGCCAAAATCATACCAAATATAGCGGTTTTGTCAAGTAGATGTGAATCATAGGCAAGTACCCCACCCCGGGGGTGGGAATGAGGGGGTGGGAGTGAAGTTACTGGTTTCCGAAAATTTCTACAGCTGCAGATTTAAGTCCTATACTTACAGGTAAAACCGTGAGATTGCCAAAACGCGGTGCAGAACCCTCACAAAATGCCGTCGAAAACCCCCCGTCAAGCTGCATCGCATTATTTGCACCCACAAAATCTGAAAAATCCTGCAAATCTTTAATCGTAGCATTAGGCATAACTGTCAACATTACTTGATTACCAATAATTAAAACCATATCTCTAGTAACTATCCTATACGGGTCAGTGTATAAACTGTTATACGTAAGTTTGGTTCCTGATATTGCCAGCCGTAAATTAGGATTAGTTGTTCCGGAAATATAAGAAATTATTTCTGATTTATAAGTCTTGTCGATCTGAAATACGAGTTGAGGTGGTAATATACCTGCACCATAATCTTTTACATCACCCAACCCATAACCTGCCCAACCCACTGGTTCAAAATTTCCTTTAAAATAATTTGCGTTAATGGCTGCAGTCAACTGTTTTTGTCCTGCCCAATCGAATGGTTTTGCAAGCTGTTGTATCTCACTGGAATTTGAAACAACAGTATTTGTAGCTGATAAGATTCCGGTAGCAGTATAGGTTTTTTTCGTCCAGATTACTGGTCGTTGAGATGTAATTGCACCGTTACTTGGTGTACAGGCGGTATCAAGTGCTGTACCTGTAGGCCAACAGGAATTGGAACAATCATACCAGGCACACGTTGGTGAACGATAATCACATGCTGTGATGTTAGTATAACTTCGGCAATTGGGACATGCATAGTCAATCGCAGTACCCCGCGGCCAACAGGAATTGGAACAATCATACCAGGCACATGAGCCGCTGTGCGCATCACAAGTTGTGACGGTTTTATATTCATTGCATACAGCTGGTGCCGGACAAGCTGTTGCATTTTCTGTACCTGTAGGCCAACAGGAATTGGAACAATCATACCAGGCACACACGGGTGCATTAGTATTGCATGACTCAATTGAACTGAGCGAACTACAGTCAGGACAGGCAGTTGATAACGGCGTACCGTTATTCCAGCAGGAGTTTGAGCAATAATACCACGCACAAGTTGGGCTCCGGGCATCGCACTCAGTTATAGTCGTGGCTGAGTTGCAATCTGGACATGCAGTTGAGATAGGAGTTCCTTGATTCCAACATGAATTGGAACAAGAATACCAGGCACACCCTGGACTGGCATCACATGAGGAAACACTAATATTGTCATTACAAGATGCTGCAACCGCGATTGGTTTTAGTATTGGTTTATGTTGTATCAATCTAACCAACGAAAATATTCGTGTTATTCCAAAAATAATCGCTGAGAAAATAATGATATTACACAAAGTCTTTTTATCCATATTTACCCTTCTTTAACAAAAATTGTTTTCTTCGTTTTCTTATCGTCATTAAACTTACTCGTCTTCCACTTCCGCTTCTTTTTTCACAGCCGGTTTCGGCGGGAAAAGTTCGGATTTGGCAAAAATGAGTAATATAATAATTCCAATAAGTGTCGCTCCCGTGATCACCCAACCTATCCACATGCTAAAATTTGCCCTATAGGTCAACGTAATAGTCTGCATGCCGGCTTCCTTTGGCTTAATCAGAATAAATCCCAGCGGATCTTTTTTCACATCAAGACTTCTTCCCTTCAAGTCTTTCGCCTGCCAGCCGGATGCGTAAGACATTTGCACCAGTATCCACTCATCCCCCGGATCCCCGCTGATTGCATATTCGCCATTTTTCACACCCCGGAAATCCAATTTTTGGCTGCTTTTTTCAAGCTCGTCTACATACGCATAAATCGCCGTTTCATCGATCGCATTTACCGGAACTTTTAGATTTACGATTTCCGGCGAGACCACTTTGGCCAGACTATTATTTTTCAACGGCACCCGGTAATACCGGTCGCTGACATTTTCTTCAACCAGTTCCAGCGCTTCATCGAACTTACTCGCTTTTGCCTGAAAATCTCGGTAAATATCCCGCGGACCGCTCATCACAAACCAGCCGACATTGCTGATTTTGAGCCATGACAAAGTTACACGCGGACTATCTCCGGTAACGATCTGATAATAAATATGTTCCGGCCAGAAATGGATCGAAGACTGAAACAAAGCGCCTCTGACCTGGGGCAGGTCGCTAAAATAATTTAAATAAAAGCCATAGTTTCCCGGCACAAAGGCACGCTCATCTCCTTTTATAAGCTTTTTTAAATTCTGGACGACTTCATATTCGGCAGTTTGCTGCAAATTTTTACCGGTACTCTCAAGCGGCATGGTAAATCCGGGTAATTCCTGAGCCAATCGAAGCTGCATGGGTCCAAAAATCACAACTGTTGCCCCGATAATTCCGGTTGTTGCCAGTGCTGTCGCAATCCGCCATTTACTTAAGAAGAAGAGTAACACGCTAATAATTGCTCCGATAAGAATTCCCAATGCCAAGTCTACCTCTGTCGTCAAGCGTAAAACCTGGGGTACGAGCTCCAATTTTTCAATTCCCGACGAATAATACGTATTAACTAAGCCAAACATGATAAAGAAATACAAAATAGCGGCACTGATTCCAGATATTTTATTAAATAATTTTTTCGCGATAAACATATATATCAGCAAGCTTCCTAAAATGAGCAGCCACCCCCAGGGAAACTGATTCCGCCAAAATCCCATCGCGCTCCCACCTTCGCGAAAAAAATTACTTATAAAAAACGGTGAAAACCAAAACGCAGCACAGCCTATGGAAACTATTCCCAAGAATAATGACCGTTTTAGAGTCATCAGCCATTTTTCCTGCGTCTCAATAGTTTCACCGATAAACAGGCAAAAAACTAGCAATACCAGTCCCCACGCGCCGACTGAATTGGTAAGCACTGTTAAGGCTGTAAAAATACTTGCCCACAGCAATGACCATTTCCCCCCCCGGCGCATAAACCGCACCCAAAAAATCCCGGCAATTGCCAAAAACATGATCGAAACTATATGCGGTCCCTCCCCCCACCGCACCAACACTGTAAAACGGCGCGGCTCGACAATATCAACCGCAAAACGGTCCTGGGCAACTGACGGATATAGCAGCGCCAGAAGACTCGGTAATATCCCGTAACACAGACTTGAGATAAATCCACAGAGGCTGTTTTTTGTCAGTTCTTTCACGAAAAAATATACACTGACTAAAGTCACGACATAGGCACAAGCCGTAAGTACCCGGTACGCATGCGAATACGACCAGCCAATTAAATTGCGGGTGAAAAACTCAAAAAAGGGCACTAAGGGGGTGTACAAAAGCTGTATCGGATAACCGAAATACCACAGTGGCTGCCATCTAAATGCAGGCCAGCTAGTCTCGATAAATTTGGCCATCGTGATATACGAGACTTCGATTGATCCCAAATGCTTAGTAAACTCACCGGTAAAAAGCGGGGCCACATGGCTCAAGCCTACCCACAATAGCACTGCCGGAAAAACAATGAAGCTGATAATTAACATAATTATACGCATGATTTTTTGCATACTCTAATTTTAAGTGTTGAAATCTTAGCACTTAGAGCCTGTTTGAAAAGTTCAGTATTAGCTTCACTAAAACTTTTAAAATACAGGCTCTTATGAGGCTGTTTTACCTTTAATTACCAAGTTTCCAAACAGCCTCTTAGATTTTAGCTTTTTGAGCTTAGAGTTTAGCTTTCAGATTTTAGATATTAACTCTAAGTTTTAGAAACTAAATTCTAAGCGCTAAGTTCTAAGTTCTAAGATCTAAGTTCTAAGTACTAATCTCTAATCTCTAAGTACTAATCTCTTCTTTTATTCCAGTATCCACTGTTCGATCATTAAAAATGAGGACAGCGTCATAATAAATGCGCCGATGATCCCGAACATACCCAAAGTTACTATTGTTTTACTGGCTATAAGGTAGGTTTTGGCAAACATCCCTAAATTTATATACGCTAGAAATAGAAACGTAAGTATCATGCAGCGGATGAACCAGAACTTGAGTTCATCCCCAATTGTTTGAGACTGCGGATCAGAAATCAAAAATCCTTCTTCCTGTAGGAAATGGGTCAGTGTTTTGCGTACATTTCCGTGAGCTTTAAGCGCATATGCACAGGCCACGCATTCTTCTTCTGTTGACAATTCATGCTCGATCTCATACGTCCGCTCTACATCGCCCTGGGCAATCGCATGATACAGGTCAATAAGATGTTCATTGCAAAGATTGTAGTATGTCTTCATTTATGGTTATATATTTCGGGATATAAAAAGAATAGAACTCATTAAAGTTCCAATAACGAGTGTAATAAAAATAAACGCTGTAAACAACCTCTGCTTATAAAGCACCGGAAATTTCGCAAGTAATTGTCCATTTCGCAGATAATCAAATACCGACATCCCGATAAGTCCCCATATAAATGCAGACGTCAGAGATACTTCTGCCCCATAGCGATTTTGTTCAAGAAGAGCCACATTTGCAAATGAAATTCGCACAAAATGTAACAATCCAAATACGAGCGATAGCGACACTGCAATAAATACTGATTGCAGCTGAGGTCTACGGTCAAATATCAAAAACGCGATCGTTCCCAGAACCGGTACAAGAAAAAACAGCAGCGGCAAAAAATTACTTACCACCAGAATTGTCGACTTACCTTCAGCTGAAGATAAAACGCTCAGTAAAAAAGTGTTGTATATCGCTCCCACAATCACCACGGATACTCCTGAAACTGTCAGGAAACGGAACAGCTTTTGTTTGCCTAGACCTAAAAGGGTTTCTGAAATGGTAATTAGGATCATAAATACAAAGATCACAAATAAACTAAACAGTGAAATCAGACTCAGGAAAGATATAAAGACTTCAACAGTTATCAGCCACTTTAGTTGCCCCGTTTTGACATAGAAAAGAAAAATTAAGATCGCCACAGGTATAAATGTCAAGCTCATCATGTGCGCCCCATCCTGACCGGAAAGAATATTGATGATTCGGGTCGGAGGCAGCGTTGAAAACGGATTCAGCGGCAGTATGGTAAATAGTCCTGTCAACAAGGCGGGTAATTGACGTTTCGTTAAATTGTAGACAAAAAAATAAAACATGAGCGGCCCTAAAGCACAGACAAATAATATAATTGCCGATAGCAAAACGTTCGGTTGTACCTGCATAATTTCAGCTAATGTATTGCTTAGGAAAGGAATTGCCGGCATTGTAAACCTGCCGATATCCCATCTGCTGCCAAAAAAATCCTTAATGCTCCAAAAACTTAAGGCTGTAATTAGAAGAGGCATGAAAATTTCTAAAATCGGATGCAGCTTCTTGAACAATTTTTCGATTCCCGATAAAGGTGGTATGCTTATGTCTGCTTCCATATATACAGTATACAAACTCCACTTCTCCTAAAGCAAACAATCCTTATTGATCTTAAACACTTTACTAATCTACAATAAGTCTAGAGGTTCTATTTATGACTCATCGCTACTGGAAACCGGTTTCAGTGCAGATCGTTCCCCTGCTGATTCTGCTGCTCATCGTGATTTCAACTGCCCTGGTAGTTTATCTCCTGCCTTCAACTAGGGAAGAATCACGCAGTCGGGCCCAGGTCTATTCCTGTTCCGGTCAATGTGTTTCAGCTGGGATTTGCAATAGTGCCAATAACGGAACTCCTATAACCGGATCTTGTTCAGGAGGTCAAACCTGCTGCAGCTTTGCTTCTCAACAAGTTTGTACTCCAGGTCATACGAGATGTTCCGGGTCAAGTATTCAAACCTGTAACTCAAGCGGTACAGACTGGGTAACTACTTCTAGCTGTCCTACCGGTCAAACCTGTGACTCGGCTAGTGTGACGTGTAAACCAGTTGTTACTACAGTTACTCCTCCTCCCGCATCCTGTCAGTCTCCCAACCGCTGTGTAAGCAGTGGTATCTGCAACAGTGCAAATGGAGGCAACCCGGTATCAGGTGCCTGCCAGACAGGTCAAACCTGCTGCAGCTTTGCTGCCACGCAAGTTTGTACTCCAAATCATAGCCGATGTTCCGGAAATAATATTCAAACCTGTAATACTGCAGGTACTGATTGGGTAACTACTTCCAGTTGTCCAACCGGTCAAACGTGTGATTCATCTAGTGTGACGTGTAAACTCCCGCCAACTTTACCTCAAGGATCCCAGTGCGGAGGAGCTCTTGCCTGTGACGCTGGTTTAATCTGTTCTCCAGTTCAAGGAGGCTATTATTGTATAAAACCTACATGCACTGAAAGTTTGACTCAATGCTCTGGGAGTTACGTACAACAATGTCAGCGGGGCCAGTGGACAAATATTCAAAGCTGTGACGGCGGATGTAATTCAAACACTAAACAATGTAATGAAATCAGCTGCATCCGCGGTCAGACAAAATGTTCACTAGACTTAACCGCAGTCGAAACCTGCAACGCAGATCAGACTGCCTACGTCAAATCATCATGCACCTATGGCTGCCAGAGTGGAGCCTGCAAAGGTCCTCTTCCTACAACCCCGCCACCGGTTATTTCTAAATATTCCTATCTTAACGGCGGTTGTATCGGTCCCTATGCCAATGGCCAATACAGTTCTTTACAGGAATGCCAGGAACAAAACAAACTTCCGATTACGCCTGTCACGGTGATTCCTCCGGCTAACAACGGCGATACGTGTACCACTGATAAACGGTGTCCGGGAGGAACCTGCCATATTGCTGATGACCGGGCAGAAAAAGGCACCTGCGTCATTACTCCACAACCGCAAAAACCGGTATTATCCTTAAATCCTCAAGATGATACATACCCCGGTATACAGCAGACGCAAGTCTATGGCGGTACGGTAACGTATGGCTATGATCCCAATACTCCCTATGCTCAAGGGTCAGGACAGTATGCCGGATCTTTGGGTTGTCCGCCAAAGGCGAAGCCGGGTGAGTGCATACCTGATTATGAAACTCAATATCTGCTCTATGGCACTGGCGCTGGAATTGCAGTCGGCACAGGTATGGGAGCAGCCTCATATTTACCCTCTGCGGCGTATGTGTATGGTCCTGCATTTTTAGAAGCCCATCCCCTGCTGGCCCAAACTCTGGTTGTCGGCGGTCAAGTCTTGACTGTGGGAACCATGGTCCAACAAGGTTATGCCTGCAGTCAGGGAGATCAAAATGCCTGTGGAGCCATGACCGCGTGTGCAAATATCACCGGCTGTATGGAGGCTGTACAACAGGCGGGAGGGGAGTTGTTTAATGGAGGGAAGAATGTTGTTAAAGGAATGGTAAATAATCTAGGTACCAAAATATCAAACTACTCAGGATTGCAGGGATTAAACTTTAATTATACTGAGGGATATACTCCAGTGTATTTACAAGTACCTCCAGGATTAACTCCTGCTGAAGAAGCTTTATGGCGGGCAGAACAGGAATTATCCAACTACAAGACTTATTATAATAATAAAGCCGAGAATTGGAGAAATATAGGTTATGTACAAGGATCGGCTCGTCTCATCTACCCCAACCAACCACCAATAAGGGATAATCTTAATCATATTCCCGATCCATATAGCATACTTTCTAAAATAGAGAATTTACAACAATCAGGTGCATCTATAGAAACTCTCAATTCAGAGTTAGAAATTGCTTTAGAAGAAGCTGGTATCAAGATTGTCCCATTGAATTATTCTGATATAAAAGAAGGAACGAGAGGATATGCTTCAGGTGGGTTTCTTCCGATCCGTTCTTGGGATAGTATAGATATAGGAAACCAAGAAGTAAGTACCGGTTTTATATTACAATTTCCTACTTCTAGACCTGACTTTGCTCCTACACCTTTAACCATAAATATAGACCAAAATCTCACTCCTGTAGAAAAATTTGTAACCTTACTTCACGAGACTGGGCATCAAGCAGAAACGTATGGTACCCCATACTTTACTTATCCTTACTCTGCTTCAGAAAGTGTGACTGGACAACCATCAACTGAATTCATTTCAACACTATATGGAATCAAAGCAGCACAGATGGTTGCGTACAATAATATGAATCAAGCAGTAACAGAAATTACACGTCAACTTCTTTTGAATAGATGGGTAATAGCAACTCCATAATCCATAAAATACCCACCCCCGGTAAAATACCCACCCCCGGGGTGTGGTAGCTAGACACCTCAGGATTTTTATGAATTCTTCATGAGACTTCTCTCCACCCAAGACATGCCCAAGATACCAGTGAACATCAGAGTTCTGAAATGTTACATAAAATAAAATTTTCGCTATCATTACCGGAATTTGTTATAGTTGTCACATGTCAGAGACTCAGATCATCGATTATTGGCTAAAAAGTGCGGCTGAAGATGTCGTGACTGCCGAAAGCCTGTTTGAATTGTATAAGAGGGCAATTTTTGACTATACGCTAACTTATCTTAATAAGGCAAAGGAGCTCTATATATGGCTGGAAACACACATCTGATGCATGACGTATATGAGACTGCACGCCGATACGGTGATCGGTTACGGTTAAAAGGGTACGTAGTGGACAAAGTAATCGTATTTGGATCATGGGCAAAAGGGACGCCTCAAAAAGATAGCGATATTGATATTTGCATCGTGTCATCGCAATTTGGGAAAGACGAACTGCTGGAACTGAAAAAACTGCTTCATGAAACACACAGTATTGACGTCAGGATAGAACCTGTTCCCATGTCAACTGCCGATTTTATCCAAGACGCTACCCCACCGGTAACTGAAATTAAAAAATACGGCATCTCCGTGTGAATTCATCCACTCAAGAGATGGAAGTGAACCTACACATCGGGATTAAAAAGACAAATAGAATAACTAGATTGTGATTAGGCTAGTTTTAGATAGATCTACTTGACAAGTACACATATTTATGTAAATATATATTTATGCAACAGTTCCGCACTACAATTGATTTTGACCGGGATTTGATGGCCCGCCTCAAACAAACCGCGTTTGCGGAAGGAAAGACAGTCCGCAAGCTCATCCATGAAGCGGTAACAGAAAGATTACTTCTACCTCAAAAGCCAAACGAATACTCCTGGAGAGTATTTGATACAGCGGTGAAGATAAAACAGATTACCCGGAATATGGCTTATGAATAATCTGTACGGATTAGATACCAATGTGCTAGTCTATGCCTCATTTAAGAAATTTCCCCAGCATACCTTGGCCGCACGCCTCATCAAATTGATTACGGAAAATAAAATTCATGCCGCAGTTGCCTGGCAAAATTTAACTGAATACTGTGCAGTCGTAACAAATAATAAAAATATTGCACAACCTTTATCCTTTAAAGAAGCATGGCAACAGTTATCCGGACTACTGCAACTGGGTGTTAAAGTTGTCTTCCCAAATAATACTACTTTTGCTCAAACGGAAACATTAATTAAACATAAACCAGCAATAAAATGCCAGCAAGTCCATGATTTATTTTTAGCAGCGACGTTTCTATCAAATGGTGTTAAGACTATAATTACTCATAATAAAGCAGATTTTACGGACATAAAGGAATTAACTGTGCTTTCAACAGCTGACGTAATCTAGCTGTAAATTACTTATGTGTTTACACACCGTAAATGGAAGTATCTGAAGTTCCCACCCCCGGGGTGTGGTAGCTAGACACCTCAGGAATACAAGCAAACAACTATGGCTCAATGCGCTCTACAGATTTAATTTTATCCAAATCCTCATCATAAGAAATGATTTCAGCAATCTTTTCTTCATGTGCTACAGCTGCTAAATATGCATCAATATAATCTACTGAGTGATTTTTGAAATATCCCAGCGCCAACAAGATCAGGTGCGATCGAGAACTAATAGTCGCAGTAGCTATAAGCGCCTGTAATTTTTGTACAATTTCGATTTTAGAAATTTCATAATGTGACTCAAGTACCCAAACAATTTCCGCAACAACGACATCTAGAAGCACATATTCATCCTTATTATTTTGGAGCAAACGAATGAACCGCGAAGCTTTGTGTGGATCATCTTGAGTAAGGTAGCGGATAATAACGTTGGCATCAAGCAGTTTTTTCATGACGACGAACAAGGAGTTTTTTGGCGCTTCTGCGCATATTACGCACGGAAAATGGTTTTTTTGAAGCCAAAGAACCTGCCATGGCATAAAAATCTCCTGCTGAGTGAACTCGGACAGTTTCTCCTTCACGAGTCAACACAACCCGCTTTCCCGGATTGAGCCCTAAATGTTTACGGATATCAGCCGGCAAAGTGATTTGGCCTTTTTGAGTAATAGTGGAATAACCAGAAGTCATAGATTACAGTATATCATTTGTAATACGTTATGTCAAGTGTATGACATTTATTAAATGTAATACAAATACTTCAATTTCCCTCCTTGCATTTCCACTTAAAATAATTTTATGATGAAGACATATGAGTTTGCAGAAAATGTATATAGGACTTACGGCTGCAGCTGTTGTTTTGTTTGGCTGGCTGGTAGTCACGCTTACAAGTCGGCCATCAACTATCACGGTTATTGGTACCGGTCGTCTAACCGTAGCCCCGGAACAGGTTTCATTTATAGTGAGCAAAGTAAGCACTGGACCTTTTGCGGTAGCTGTCATCACTGAAGGCGATAATGACATCAAGACGCTCATGAATCTGGCGCAAACTACTATGAATGATCCAGAGAGTCAAGTTTCCAAAGCTTTTTACAATGTCACCCAAAGCGTATCTAACTCATATATCGTTGCCAATGCTTTTTCGGTCAAAACTAAAAAAGTTCAGAATACTGAGGCACTCATCAAGACTCTCTTTTCAAATGGAGCGACCAATGTATCAAACGTATCATTTACTACCCTTGATCCAGATAAAACTGAACAGGAAGCCAGAATCAATGCCTTAAAAGATGCCCAAATGAAAGCCCAAAATATCGTCACCTCTGCCGGTAAACGCCTCGGCCGGCTCGTCTCAGTTCAAGATGACCAGGCTCCCCCGGAAAGCTCTATCCAAACCGGAACCAATATCAATATCATCAAGCGCGTAGCTGTGGTATATGAGTTGTGGTGAAGTTTGTTCATAAAACCGCAAAACCGGCTACCAATGCTCCAATTCCAATCAGCAGAATTATAAGTGTCGGCCAGGGATTTCCCGCAGCCGGAATATCCGGAATAATTCCCGGATCTGGAGTCGGAACTGACTGGGAATTTGCTTGAATTAAGCTACACAGGCAATCTGCAACCATTTGACATGACGGGTTGCGGCAATTGCCGGATATTTGCCCAGCCTCAATATAACAGGTCAGGCCGGATGGACAGTCAGGAATATTTTGACAAGTCGCACCGCAAACCATACCTCCGATATTTGCCGGGTTGACGCTTCTCAAAGGTGAAGGATAAATTGAAGTTGAAGGAGTAATATCAGGTGAACTGGTAGGATAAATAGTCGCGGATGGATTGGGACTTATGTCAACGATTGCTGCGCTTGGCGAAATTTCCGGAGTCGGCGAAGGAATTAGACTGGACGACGGATCCGGGGTGGCGCTTATCGTAGGGTCCGGACTAATCGCGGGTGTTGGTGTCGGACTGACCACAGGTGGACAAATCAACGGTATAATATCCAGATAAGTCTGCGCCCAATCTGCGGTATTGGGGCGATAGAAGTAATTGCCGGGATTGGCTATCGCAATCAGTTCCCCTTCGTCTATTTGATTGGTTGCCTTATCTCCGATACCAATACTGAAATACGTATTCCATATGTAGTCCTACCTGAATTCGCTGCATCTATCGCCGCCTGCAAAGCACCATTGTTCGTCCCATTCCAAACGGTATTTGCCATGCCGTCGGAAATAAGAATGATGACTTTTTTGTCAGCTGTGGATGTAATAAATTGATCGTTGGCGATGCGCAGTCCGCATTCAATACACGTACCCGACTGGATATAGTGAACTTGGCTGATGGCTGTTTTAAGCGCGGTAAAATCACTGGTCAAGGGACTATCCAGCGTTGAGTTACGATCAGCGGGTCTGGTACCAGTACCATCATTTCCCTGGGCACCAAATGAATCCACACCAATACGCAAAGAATCAATATTTTGCATTGCTTCAATTGCGCTCACAAATGCCGTGGCCGCTTCTTTTGCCCATTCCATCTTTATTTTGCCATAATCCGTCTCCGTCATAGTCGATGACCGGTCAATCACCAGCATAATGTCAGTTTTCAGACTGCACACAGGTACCGGACTGACTTCGGCTGCACGAGGTTTTGCGTATGGCACGGTCGGAGCTATCGGCGTAGTTGCTACTATCTTAAATAAAATAAGAACCAGCAATACGAGCGTGATCAAACTCACGCCAATTATCGATATTTTTCGAGATCAAAAGTTGCGGTTTCATCACGGCGACTAAACCTAAGATTAGAGTATTAATCTCCAACATACAAGCGAAGCCTTTTGTCCTCATAGACCGATCGGAGGCACATCTAACTTTGACGATGAGTATCAAGAACCTTCAATACTCTAGGATTATTATTAATTATAAAATGAAGATAGGTAGCAGCTATCAGAAAACCCTGAAAAATATATTCCGATCTGATATCTTATAAAACCTGACTCTCCCTAAATATGATATTTTTCTCGCAAAAAAACTTCTTCAATGATCGTAAATTTAATGTGCTCAATTGGCACTCGTGCCTGATAAGTGACAGGTAGAAAGGAAGCTAGTTCAAAAACTGCCAAAAATCATTATTTTACCGTCATTTTCACTTACTCAATAATTAAAAAATGATACAATCCTGTAGTGTGTAAAATACCAAAATTGTACTCCGTGAAATGTGAGGACCCTCAATTACACTCAAATGCTACGAAACACACTTATAGTAATTTTAAGAAGTACTAATTTTCACGTGAAAATAATAGGAAGTTAAAGTGTTCAAAAATATATTATTAGGCTTATAGGACAATTTATATATATTTACCTAATATCTGATTTATCGAGGTGAAAACCGGATATATCGGAGATTACAAGTTTACCGTTAACTTCATTTTGATTAGCCTTATAACTTAAAGCATTTTCAGATATTTCACGTGAATTGACTGGAAAATTCTGTGGATCCCAAATGTCCTCACCTTTGTCCGGGGAAAAGACTTTTAGACATGTAAATACGCCAAGTGTAAAACCTGCCAAAACACATGAAAAATACAGCATTCTGTCCCTTTTCGGGTATCCTGTTTTTATGGGGCAGAAGTCTCTCTTACAAATGCCCCTGATACCACACGTTTGGTCTTATTTTAAGTATATTTCGAAACAACACAAGTAGGCGAAATCCGGTACATCTATGAAAAACTGAGTCAATATTATAATCTCCTTAAAACCTGAAAACGTAAACACTACAGGGTAGAAGCTAATTAAATATTATTTGGATGACTGGTGAAATTTGATAAAAGCGTAAATTATTACTAAAACCGCCGGCATCCAGAGAAACTGTTCAATCAGTTCGATAGTCATATCCGGCAACTGTAACACTTGCCAACTCTCTGTCAGAAGTTCCCACAGATGGATAGTTGATAAAATTCCCACAGCTGCGATCATCGGCATTGCAATGACGCGGATAATTCCGGCATACCGCCGGTGCACCATCAAAAGTGTCACCGCAATCAGTCCACCCATAATGAAAGCGATAAAATGATGCAGACCGAAATGGTTCCAGTATGACCCTTGATAATATACCAATGCAGTCTGATCGATCCTGCCTCCGAACAGAAAAATGATGGCGATAATCAGTCCCACGAGACAATTTATAATAATCGCCTTGGTAAATGATACATTCTGATTTCGTAAACTCACCAGTCTAACAAGCACTAACCCGCCAATTAAAAATACTCCGGCTGCCACATAAAACAGCAGATGCCACACGATGGCGATACCTATCTCATGCAAGTGTAAAATTTGATTATCAGCAAGAAATAAAAACACCCGAATCGCCCCCAAAGTGATGACTCCGCCTAAAAAATACATCAGTGTCGCCCCGATTGATGATTGCAGAAACTCACGCACTGACCAGACAATAATCCCTAACGCAAAAAGCAGAAGCACAATGTTAATACTGCTTGCTGCAAGAACTAAGACTTCGATATTCATGCGTTTTAAAAAATAAAATAATTTGTATTAAAAGCATAGAAAATATTGGATTTAAATGCAACAGACCGATTTTAAGCTGAAATGAAGCTCCCACGGGCATTAAGGCCCGGGGTATCTTCTCCTCATCGCTAGTCGGGAGCGAAATCCCTCCGAAGCGAAAGTTCTTCGCTTTCATCCTCGAGCTTGAGGCTCGCGGTTTTTCGCGAAGGGGGATAAACTCGTAAATCTTAAACTTGACAGATAAAGCCAAAATAAGCTTAAGTTATAGTATGGACTCGAAGGAAAGTCAGCGTGGTTTTACCTACATGGTAATTTTTTTAATTGTCGCTCTACTTTTGGCGACTATCGTCCCGGCAGTTTATTTTACGATCAAAACCGCCAAATCTCTCAACAATATAATTAGTGTTGATCGTCTTAGTCCGAAAATAAATTCACCAGAGCCAAGCCCTGAAAAAAACTCTCAGGAACGGGCAGTCGAACAAACGCTTACCCAAGCCCAACATCGTCTGGTAGAAGTTGACACCCGCTTCGGATCAATTCTTGGCCGCAACACACTCAAACAAGTTCAGGGGGATTTCACCGTTAACCCGAATCTTACCGCCTCAGGACGTTTCACTCAATCTGCATTAGTTGTCTCAAATATGCTTAAGTTCCAAAATGAGGTGACGACGCTTCAACAGACGGCAGTAATCGCCAAAGATATTATCCCTCTACTTTGTATCAATGAAAACCTGGCACAAATTAAAGCGCTTGCCGAAGCTGGAAATTCGAGTCTTGACGGGCTTAAGTCAACATCATCTAACGAGACAGGCCAACAGCTATATGTCCTGATAGTTGCAAGCGGTGAACGGGTTTTGGATCTTACTGATAGAGCTAAACATTGCAGCGATCAGAAAAATATAAATCCCATACCCACAGGCAACCAATCTGCAACTCACACGGATGAATCACTTATTCCACCCACACTTTTTAAGATTGATATAAATGAAACGGAAAAATCTGATCTGGGGCGGATTTACACTGACTTGAACACGACGCTAAATCTGCTTCAGACACAAATTTCCACTATTACCAATCCGAGCTTATTAAGCCTATTTTACCAAAGAATCGCTACGTTAAAACTCCGCGCGACCGAATCGATTTTACTGATAAAATCGGCGGCAGCAATTTCCGGCGATTCTCAAGTTTTAGAAAGTTTCGCTAATGTCGAAAATACAGCTTTAAAGCAAACTTTTACGATAAGTTCAGTGGCAGGAGCCGAAACCGGACTATCTATAAAACAGGCATTATATCAGGAATTGAAAATTAAAGTTGACGCAGATACTCAAAACTGTCCGTTCGCTGTTTTTGCTGATTCACACTGTGAAACGACTCAAGATCCCAAATCTGCTCCAGCTGTTTTTTATCACGGTCAAAAATTAGAAACGGTCACAGCTTTATCTCTTAAGTCGCTGACAGATACTGCCAGCAGTGGCGAATTTAACGCTTATCTTGTGACCAAACTCTCTTTTACTCAAACAGATTCGACGCAAAATCTCATCCATGAATTATCTCTAACCAAATCAAATTCCACTTTGCCTGAATTCGAATATCTAGATGATCTGGCCCGCCAGGAAACGACTAATCAACAGAATTTAATCAGCCAGATTACATCTGAAAATAATCCAAGGCAAATTTATACTCAGCAGCTTTTTTTACCCATCACCCAAAGCAACTTTGCCAGTACACTTATTTCATTTTCCGCAAAAGATCCCCAAACTGCTTTAAAAGTAAATACGAATCTTTTAACTGAATCAATCAATCGCTCACAAGCAGCGTTGTCTACTGATACGCCCCAACAGATTGAAGCTCATGCAAATGCACTCAAAAGTCTTTTGGAAACTAAAGAGCTAGCAGTTGAAACAGTCATTTCAAGCAAAAATCTTTCAGCCGAACAAACCGCTGCCCTAACCCAAACGGTTCAGGATGAGTTTACGCAACTCTCCAATCTGGCTTTAAGCTCCGGCACAAGAACACGAAATCCCAACCAGCAGGCTACAAATAAAATGTATAAACTGGTAAAAAATAGCCTAAATCATGATGTAAAAATCCTCAAAGATACTCCCAGTCAAATAAGTAAATCGCCCGTTTTATATACTGCGCTTAGTATAACCGCAGCAGATCATCCTCTTTCCCAGGCAGAAATCCAATCAATTATCGCCGGATTTGCCCAAGTTCAAAGTACGCTCCCTGTTCCCTCGCGGCCGCCAACAATTCCCAACTCTCCAATTCCCACATATGTGCCTATATACCCCCTTGGATCAGATATTTACTCTACACCGCTACCCACGAGTTACAATTACCCGCTCGCAACAGCCTATTCATCCCAGGCGACGTACAATCCTTCACCATCACCTGCGATTACTTTTTATAAATCGCCTTCACCTTCCCCCTACACAACAATTTATTACAAATCGCCATCTCCCGTTCTTTACCCAACGTCCTCCCCCATCTATCAATCGCCATTTTTATATCCCTCCCCTTCGACACAAACCACAAATTCTACCAGTCAATATCCGCTATCATCCCCGATGAGTTCACCTCAGGTTTACGGTGCAAGTATTGACGTCCAGTTATGGTCCTGGCTCTTAAAGCTATTAAACAACTGATGAAGAATTACTTATTTAAAGTCTAGATCAATATTCCGTCTCTTCATCTTTTTTTCCTACAACAAGTGATGGCAGCTTAAGATGCAGCCATTTGTCTAATTTGTCAGACCGGTATAAAAGGACAAATCCACTCAAGCCGACAACAAGCACCGCTAAGCTTCCCCGCCAGCTTTCTTTATAAATAAGCTGAATGGTTAACTCTTGCGAACCGGGTTTGATAAGCATATTTCCGAACGCGTCTTTAAAAATCTGACCCTGATCGTTTTTGAGCTGCCAATTTTGGTTATGTGTGATGGACAACGAGATCAGTTCGTCTGCGGCAAGCACACGAGAGAGCTTGATATTTATTTCTTGAGGGTTTTGAAAATCAACGTAAATGTTCTCCTTGTAGGCCTCAACGTAATTTTTTAATGCTGGTAAGTCCTGTCCATCCCGCGGCTTTTTGGCATCTAATATCCGCACATTCACAATTCTACCTAAACTTGTCTGAAATGAATACAACTCATTTCCGGAAACTTTCGCAACTGGCTCAAATTGCGCAAAGCGTTCTGTATTCTTATAGTCATGAAAAAACTCTTGAGAATCACGCCTGTGCAAAAGCAGGAAATTGACTCCAAAAATAGCCAACCAACTTTTAAGTAGCGCTGGATCCTGCCCTTCCCGGATTTGATACGCACCCATCGCCCAGGTATCATGAGTAGCTGCTTCGTCCCGGTTTCCGCGAACTTGAACGAGTCCCGGTTCGTGCAATTGAAGCGATCCCAACCAGAACACCGGACTGCCGGACAGAAAGAACCGCTCTTTTGTTGACGGTCCGGGCCCAAACGCAGACCCTACAGATTTAATCAACTGGATGATTTCCTGTTTATACAAAGTCGCCTGGGAATTAAAATATAATTTTTGGACTAAAATTACGTTTCCAATTGTCAGTATTAAACTCATGAAAAGTATCACAAAAGGCAATTTAGCGTATCGGTGTATAAGAATACTTATTAGTATTGCGATCGCAATCTGCAACTCTAAAAAATAACCGGTCCAGTCGATCCAAAAATCTATATCTGACAAAAACCTAACACCCATTAAAAATATAAAACTGCTGCCAAAAATCACGGCGAAGAGGGCAAGTTTATCGGGAGTACTTTTTCTTTTTTGGACTATCCACCAGCCTAAAACAAGCGGGATCAAAGCTTGAATCAACTGCACTAACCACACCAGTACCTGATATAACGGTTTGCCGGCAAAAGACGGATTGTTAATAAGCACCCACCAATACATAGGTGAATACCAAATCGTCGAAAGCGCTATTGAGACAAATATTATCAGTATTAATCTGATTGCATAGATTTCAAATCTTATCAGGCGTCGCTCTTCAATAAGCAGAGTCAATAAACCGATACATAACGGTAGCAGCGTACCAGTATTAACTAACAATATAAGTGTAATAAAGGAGATAATTAACAAGGCGCGGTTGAATTTCCATGATTTAAGATTTAAACTCCACAACCACCACACCCACGGAACAAAACTTATAGCAATATGTCCCAGACCTGATCCGGTGCCCAACAGAAATATAGAAAAAGGCCAGAATAAAAATATCAGCGCAATATACTTTTGTAAAACTTTTCCGGCTCCTAGTTCTTTGCAGAAGAGTTTTAATCCCACCCCACCCCAAATCCAAACGAGACAGATTAATAATATATAAATCATTTCCAGAGATACCGGCAAAAAACGACTAACGGCTAATACGAGCAATGGAATTATCGGCCCGATTAAAAACCTATACGGCACACCCAGATACCAGTTCGGATACCAGTTTATATTCGGCCAATTTTTCTGCCAAAACGAAATGAGTTCAACCACAGCCGGAACCAATGAAGTCAGCGGAAGATTCATACTTTCCTAGGCTAACAAGGTTAGGTATCAGAAGCAAGGGGAAACAAAAAATATTTAGAAAAATTAACCTAATTATTCTAATTAATCTAAATGGAGTAAAATGAAGAGATGAAGCGAAATCTTTTCAAACATTGTATTGAGAAGACAGCATGATAAAAAATGTTATTGAATCATCTACACCTACCAGGGTAATCATGGCTGGGATAGTCGTTTTGATAGTGGGAGTTGTTGGTTTATTGACTTATCAGGGACCTATGGGAAGCGCTCTATTTATGGGGGCAGTGCTCATATTACCCGCTAAAATAGCCCAGTCAATCTTGATTTGCCGGATAGTGGTGGACGAAAAAAACAGGCTTTTAAAATTTAGGAAATCTTTTTCCGAAGTTGTTTTAGAGAAAAGATGTGTACAAAGCTGGCGGTTGGTGAAAGTACCGATGCGTCGTGGCGGCGGGTCAATGCCTTTTTTTGAGGCGAGACTCGTCACGGGGAAGACATTTATATATCCTCTAAATTGGCATGAGCTGAGTTTGGAAGAGACAGAAAAAACTTTTGAGTTAATTTTGGGTGAACGATCCAAGGGCTTGTATTATTACAGGTCTGGTTGGGCAGGATTTGGATTACCCCTGAGGTATCAATTGTGGCCTTTTTGGATATAGCTTACAAGTTTGGATACGCTAATATTTGATTTCTAATCAAAACCATAGCCGGTGGACCATTTGCCTGACTCGATAAGTTGAGGCTTGCTGTCAACAATTTGATAGATGAAGCCTATTCGGTTTCCCCAACTATTCCAGCCTCCTTTTTCTTCTGCCACAATGGCAAATTTGTTTTGCGCATCAACAAATACCACAAGCTTTCTTTGGTCTTTGTCTAGGATAGTAAAAAATGAGTTTTGAGAAAAATAGACGGTATTGACTTGTGTTAAGGCTTGGGGATCAATATCTTCTTTGGGTGGAAAATCAGTTATATCGTTTGGAGAAATTAGACACGTTTTCATGACGTCGAGGACTGATGGAGAATAGGTGACCTGATCGAGATGCACCCATTGAAGGACACCATAGATATTTAAACAAGGTGTGGATTGCCAACTTTTTTGAAGCGGGTCAAAATAAGCAACCACTTGGGGATATGAAAGCTGGTCTGCTTGGTCGGAAAAAACGATGGCAAGGTCACCAAATTGTTTTACCAAAGATGGATTGTGGAGACGGGCTATAAACATAATACCTGGCTGGGAGGAGCGGAGGGATTTCACCCGACCAATAAAGAAATTTTTTGTAAAACTCCAAACAATAAAGCCGAAGAAAAAAACCGCGAAGAGAGTGAGAAGTTTATGCGTGGAAAACCAAAGCTTGTGAAGGTGGTGTGGTGACGATTGAAGGTGACGCCAATAAAGAACATAGTGGCTGAATAGAATCAGAAGTAATATTGGTGAATATGGAAATAAAAACAGAAAGAGTAATCCATCTCGAACAACCAACTGGTTAAGAACAAGCGGATGTAAAGAGAAGGTGATTAAAAGACTCACAATTACATAAACACCCAACAAAAATGAGTCGAGCGTTCCCAGGACAAAAAGCAAGAAGAAGGCAGGTTTCCACTTGACCGGTACCAGGCGCCCAGGAAGTAATAGGAGAAAAACAAGACGAATCTGAGTCCAAATCCATGAAAAGAAACTCCAGTCTAAGAATGTCCTGTCAGTAAATATGTACACAAACAGGATGTAAAAAGCCCAAATTACGCCCAGAAGTCTAACAGTTGGCGCCCAAAGGTTTTTCCAGTTCACTGGTTTATTTTACCACGATGTTTCAGGAAGAGTATAATTGAGTCTATATAAAAAATTTTTCTGCTATGGTCAATAATTTACTATATGGGGAAAAATATATTCACTGCCGTACAACAACATGATTTGGATGGTGCTGTCAAAGAGGGTTATGTGACTTCGCAAGATTTATCGAAAATTTTTGGGGTTAGTAAACTCTTTAGATAAAGAAGTATGAAATTAACTGAAAAAGAGATAGTTACTAGAAAATTTCAGAGTATTCTAATATTGATAATTAGCTTAGTCGTGATACTTAACGGTTTATTAAGACTGTTTCCCTTTTTGAGTGTGTTAAAGGCATTCAAGATTGGTGGAGTTTATGAAAAGAGTGACAGAATCGAGATAACCAGTGTCGTTTCGCATTCTCCAGCTGATTTGGCGGGAATTTTGAAAGGAGACTCTTTAATAAAGGTTAATAATACTCAAGTTACCACAACTAGTAATTTCTCTACTCTTATGAAAGAGAGTGCCGGTAAAAATGTTGACATTTTGGTAGAACGTAATGGAGAACACTTGATATTACAAGTTACACCAAGAACACAATTTGCTAATGGTGAAGGCCCTTTAGGTGTCACGGTTTCTGATTTTGTATTTAAACCTAATTCAATCGTGAATATTACTAAAACAATTTTGTCCCGATACTATTCAAAAAATAATTTGTATCTTTTCGAGTTATTAGGTACAGGAGTTTTCTATGTCTTTTTAGGGGTAGGGTTGCTTATGCGTAAAAAGTTGGCTTATTATCTTTTTATTGTTTCTTCGTTGCTGTCGATACTTCAATTGATATTTTTCCGTGGTTATTTATTTTCAACCTGGCTGAACAATGACAATGTTTTGTATGTTGTGAATGTATTATTTGTTTTTATATCGGTCCCCGTAATAGTTTCACAAAAAAAATTATTTAGGAAGTAGATCACGAATTTAAATTTTACCTTTTTATCCTGTCTCTTCAAACTTAAACCATAAAAAGGCCACACTTATTAAAATATGGCAAACAAAATACCTTCATTGTTAATACTATTATTAATAACCGTTCATTCGGGATACTTTATACCTTTTTTCTGCTGTCCAAAAAATCTTTCAACGATTTTCCCTAATAAGGAATAAAAACAAACATTCAACACGAGTAGTATTATGAAAAATAAAGGAGCAGTATTAGAATTGAAAAACCTATCCAAAATATAACCCAATAAAATACCTGCTGGAAGGAAAGACAAAATTGCTAAAATCACTGTGCCATCATCGTCACACTGAATGGTCCCCGTGCATGAACCAATGTTAATATTATTATTATGTGCTATCTGACCAACAACAAATAAGCCCAATAATAGAGATAAATATAATAAGGGAAAAAGGTATCTTGGTTTTTTGGCGCTGGTAACGAAATCACGGCTTTTTTGGTTGATGAGGGCTACTCTACCGAAAATGCTTGAAGGGCCAGATTTAATTTTACTGATCATATTATTCACAAATTGGTATTATTGCTAGTCTCGTGATGAATTTAAATCAATGGTATATTTTTTGAGATCGCTAGTATTTCCTATACCTAAAAATTCACAATCTTGAAAGCCGGTTGTGAATACCAGCTGATTATTAATGATTTCCGGATCGTCGCAAATTCCGTCGGATTTGTTGAATGAAAATAATGAAAATGGTAGGTCGGTCGTAATATTCCAAACCGAGTAATTCATTGAAGACCCAGATCCAGTATTTGGATATTTTAGAATCAGAAATTGATTATTTTGAAATTTGAATACTTTAAAAAACAAATCACATCCCCGATTGGGATCATTTTCTCGTTCGGTTAAAAGTCGCGACCGTGATTCTGACTGGGTATGGTATAAAACCAAATCACATTTTAGACGGTTATTTACCTGATAAAAGTTTGTGGGTATAGTATATTTTGTGCCACTTAGGTAGCGACCGGGTTCAAATTTTCGAAAGTGAGATTGTGACCTGTTAAATAACCAAACAATTATTACAAGTAGAACAAACGCTACTAAAAGCATCCTAAAGAGGTGTTTTTTATACATGTTTTGTGTGATTATACTCGAAAAGCGATGAAGAAGTTTTTATTGTTTTGCGGCAGTGGCACGAATCTGGCTTGTAGCAGAAAGAATAAATTGAGCCTATAATCAGATCTATGCTCAAAATGACCTGGTTGATAATCGGACTAGTCGTATTGATGGCCGGAGCTGAATTTTGGGGCTGGTGGAAGGGAATATCACATCTGGAAGCTATGGTTACTGAATGGTTGGTACAGACGACTCATTATTCGTTTGACAATCCGTGGAGCATCAATTTACATTATTTGGATTGGGGTGGGGGGATGACGGTGATGCTGGCGGGAATAACGGATGTACTTGTTTTAGGAGTTTTGATTTTAGAAAAAAGTAAGAAAAATTGAATTAGAGATTTAGGACTCTTCGGGTAATATCGTACAATGGCGATGAATCTACCGGAACTGCTTCATTAGCACCAACTATTTCCCTTAATTGTTCCTCATATTGTTGGGGAGTTAGATCAACTCGTTTGAAAGCATTAGTAATAACCGTCCCATCTCTGCTGTGAAACATGATATTAGCACAGGCACCTGCCAATGAAACCTGTTGTTCCATATTAGATAATGTAAATTCATTCTGAATACTGTTTGCCTCCGCTACAAAATCAGGCAATGTTTTAACTGACGATTGTTTTTCTTGACTCATGAGTTCGTAAAGTCTTTTAAAAAATTCAATCGCAGCAGCAATTTTATCCTCAGGAACATCATCAGCCACCGCTATATTGTCAGCTTCAACATTATTAAAAATAAGATATGGAAGTAAACCAGGATCATTCTTATTTAAAGTTTGATGAACTAATACTACAGAAGATATGTAACCACCAATAAAATCCTCTCTCGCAGGAATTATTCCACCCTGTCCGGGGTGATTTTGTAAATACTGGCCAAGTAATTTTACGGTAGGATCTTCTTTTTGAATTATAATCGTATTAGCTTCTTCTGTCATAACATTGGTTTTTTATAAATATTAATTGTGCTTATATTAACTTAATAATTCACTTTACGCAACAACGTCGTTCTGATCCGCCTCGGGTGGAGAAGATTCCAGCGAAGCGTTGTCCGGGTGCGGCTGACGCCTGGATCCTTCGGCTGATGCCTCAGGATGACAAGTGTACGTAACATGAGTTAATAAATTTTCTGCTGTCAATTATTATGATAATTATACTGCAT
Organism: Candidatus Gottesmanbacteria bacterium; assembly: GCA_023245415.1. Taxonomy (GTDB): domain Bacteria; phylum Patescibacteriota; class Microgenomatia; order UBA10105; family UBA10105; genus JAHFKJ01. The sequence goes on from JAHFKJ010000008.1 coordinate 52,893, forward strand.
ACCATATACTAAAGGTAATATGAGTTTTAGAAATAAATATGTCCCAGTTCTGTTTCTACTAATAGTAGCCGCAGCTGGACTATATTTATTCCATCCTCGTCCTCTCAGACCAGCACTGGCATATATTTCTCAATCAATTAATCTAGGAAAATCTCCTCCACCATTATTCGTAACTAACGAACTCTTAATCCATTTGCGGACTCCTCTTGTGCTGGAAAATTCTGATCCAACTATCCCGAAAAACAAACTTCGCCAAAATTTTGCTCAGTTAAATCAGAATCTTATTCCTCCGATATTGAAAAAACTCGAAAAAATGTCGGCGATAGACACGATTGAAACGGTTTTTCCAGAGGCAATTGATCCTTTAACCGAATTTAGCCAGTCTCAACGACGTTTTGCGAAACTTAAGCCGGGAAGAAAGTTGAAACAGCCCACAGCAGCTGACGACTTACGTTCTATATATAAAATCAGCATCGCTCATCCACTGCAATCCCAAGATTTCACAGCGCTGCAGTCCGATCCGGAAGTGATATCGCTAACAATCAATCCCTTATACCGGATCGCATTT
>JAHFKJ010000009.1 GCA_023245415.1 Candidatus Gottesmanbacteria bacterium
CCGTAATCAAAAATGGAATTAACTTTTTGAACGTTATCTTTAAACTACTATTACTGCTCTGATATCCTCTAATAATTAAATATGTTGATGTAAATCCTGTTACATAAAGTGCTGTTTGCAAATGTCCGGCTAAAATCGTCGAAGTTTCGGAAAAAATTAAAACTGCCGCCCATTTAAGGCTGAATCGATTCAGCAATTTGTCCTTTGAAAGTAAAACTAGGGGTAACCACAATGCGACTTGACCTAATGTGTTCCACGTCATCCAAACAGTCATAAATCCACTGAAAGCAAAACAAAGTGCTCCGACGAAACAGGCTTTTTGCTCAAGACTATGATAACGTAAGTACCAATAGCAAAATAATCCTGCTAGTAACGGTTGTAATAAAATTTGTAGTGACCAAGCTATTGGTGAATCAAATATCCAGTACAATAAATTCAGTGGATAAAACACAGCAGTTTGAATATTTGCAAGTAGTGGTGTACCAGAAAACGAGTATGGGTTCCATAACGGCATTACTCCTCGTTTTAATTGCTCGATAGCTAATACCCTATACGGATATTGCTGTCGAACAGGATCTGTTATCAAGGGATTTTTGGATGGATAACCTCGTGGAAATTCTTTCGCCAAAGAATCTCTAAATGGGTGGTATAAATTAACAATTGTGTCAGAAGGAATTGGCAGATTACCCTTTAGTAAAAATGGTGAAAATAGGATCAAGGTGAACACGACAAAAACCAACATCCACCTGTTATTTTTCAAGAATTTCATTTAGTTGGTCGCAAAAATTTTCCAGATTATAGTTCATGGCTGACCTGAATGCCTTTTGTGCTATACGATCACGCATGGATTCGTTTCGCAATAGTTCTCGGGTATATTTACCAAGCTCTGCTTCAGCTTTCCAAAGAAATCCGGTTGCTCCATTATCAATAATTTCTAATTGCCCTCCTCCCGCAAATACGACTGGAACAACGTAGTGTGACATTGCTTCTAACGTAGATACTCCAAAATGCTCAGCTCTTTCGGGAAAAAGTATTAAATTTTCTCCGTACCCGGCACAGTGCCAATAAATCTTCGCGTATCCATAAAGCCGATTCAGCTCTTCATATGTCGCGTTGGTAATAATCTTAATCGGATATTTTCCAATAATACTTTTAACTCCATTGTAATATTCTTCGCCTCCTGGATCTACTGATCCTACCAAGAGTAGATGTGTATCGGTTAAACCTTCATCGACAAGTTTTTGAAACATGTAAACCATTTCTTTCTGTTTTTTATTATGCAGATGCGGAAAAAAACGCCCTACAGATATAATTAAGTTTTTTTTATAACTCTGTGCTGGAGATGGTTTTTCAATAGGTACAAATAACGTGTCTGCCTTAATATTCAATCTATTTTTTATAATATCTGCAATAAAATGGGAGTAACAAACTACTCTCCAATTATTTAGTTTCAATAAGTTTACTAAAGTTTTTTTAGGAATATGAACCGGTGACTGAATAATTAATATATTTTTTTTAGCCGAAGAGAAAAATAAACTTCCATCAGTAACATAATAAACTGTATCAAAATTTTTAAGTAAGGAATCTCGTTCATTTCTATTTTTTCCCCAAACTGTAGTTTTAAATAAATTTGTTTTAAATCCAAATTTTAAAGCAGCTTTCACAAGATATTCTGGCTTATCTAAACAAATCGTAATTTGATTTCCCTGGCTTTCTAAACAACTGGCTATAGCAAGAACATATTTTTCACCACCTCCTAAAATATGAAAATAGGGATCATAAATTCCGATTTTGTTCATTCTGGTAATTTAATTAATATGTTTTTTGCTGCATCTCCCATAACAAAGCGTAAGTAATAAAGATGCTAAACGATTGATAAATACTTTCAATAAGTCCAACAGTTCCTACTTTCCAGCCATTCTGAACTATAAAATAATCTATAAATACGGGCAACATAACTCTCGGAAACCTCCACCAGTAGACAGATGGATGGCCGGAGTCGAAACGCAATTTTGCTTCCATCACCGACCAGACTAGTGTAGTTTGAACCATATCAGTTAGACTTCGATGAGTATAATGAACCAACTGTCCTTTTAAATCACTTATTTTGCCCTTTACTTTTGGTGACTCGTGTATTGTTCCATACCATGTTTCTAAATTGCGTTTATAAAAAAGTCGTGTAATCTTTTCATCTTTCGGCCAACGTTTTCCTAAATAATAGTTAACTCGCCTCAATCTATATGTCTGATAATCAATAGGAAAACGGTTTACGACATTTTTAATTTCTAATGCAAGCTCACTTGAAATACGCTCATCAGCATCAATATATAAAATCCATAAACCTTGAGCTTTCTGAAAACCGAAATTTCGAGCTTCCGCGAAATTTTTTTTCAGATGACTATATACATGAACACCCAAGTTTTTGGAAATAGCAACGGTTTTATCGGTAGATTCATCATCAATAACGATAATCTCTAAAGGCGACAATAAACGAGCGGATAAAATGCAATTTCCGATCATACTCGCTTCGTTTTTGGCTATTATAAGTACACTTAATTCATTTACGCTTCCCATACCGTCTTCTTAAATAATCTCCAATTGCCTGTTTTTGAGTTTCAGTACCATGCCTTAGCAAGTTTAAAGATTCACGAAATAATGCTAATTTGGTTTTCCAAGGGGCATAACGCATTCCGAATAATATTCTGTTACGTGTAATATAATACGATTGCAAATCAGATCCAGTTCCGCCAGCTGCCTTCGCGTTATCATGCCAAACATGAGCTTCAGGTACGTAATAAAGCTCATAACCTTTTTTTACTGCCCTTTGGCATAAATCGACATCTTCATAATATAAGTAATAACGTTTATCAAGAAGACCTGCTTTTTCAAATACCTCCCTATGCACAAACATCGCGCATCCGGATATGAAATCAGTTTTTTGAATTAGGTTGTACTTACCCACATCTACCTCATCGACTCCTCGATGAGATCCTAAAACATTGTCCCAGTCAATTATTCCTCCCCCGTACCATAAGACATTTCCTAACTGTTTATTAGTGTATTTACTTTTATGTGTTTCGTGTTCTCTTGTAAAATAAATTTTCGGACCAAAAATTCCCCCTTTCGGATGTGTTATTGCAGCTTCGATAAGACACTGTAATAAATCTCTATCGACAGACGTATCATTATTAAGTAACAATACATATTCGTTTTTTTCTTTGAGGGAAAAACGAATACCTACATTGTTACCTTCGGCAAAACCAAGATTGTCCTGATTTACCAAAAGAATTACTTCAGGGTATTCAAGTTGAATATTCTCAATATTCCCATCCGTAGAAGCATTATCAACGACTATTATCTGCAGGGTGATATTCGTTGTATTTAGGGATTTTATTGAATTAATAAGTTGAACAGTACGACCTTTGCCGTTGAAATTGAGTACGATAACTGCAACTTTCATAATAATTACTCAACATAAATTTTTATTCTAGCACTTTCAATAAGTGCAGCAGCTTCTAGCGTTGATTTAAGTTGAACACGATACAGCTTTGTTTTTGCAGGAACGGGAATTTTTCCAGATGAAACTAAACCTCCATTCCCTTCATGAAATATTTCACTTTCCACTAACCCTATGTTATCAGTAACATTTCTGAGCCGGGCATATATGCGACCGTTACCTGTGGGTATGCTTAAACTTGCTTCAAAATACATCTGCCTGATGACTCCATAATTACTCGGGTCAATATATGCCTCGATTCCAATTATGTCGTTCCAGTCACCCGCAGACGATGATCCAGAACCTAAAGGTATGATATATTCACGCACTTTGTGCGATAATGTATTCGTAAAGTTTTCTGATTTACCAGAATAAACAGCTTTGGATAAAGTATCAACTTTTTGAGTTAATGCCGCTGTTGATTCACGAATTTGATCAAATACCGGTTCCATATTCACACTGCTACTTGCTATAGAAAGATATTTATTTTCTTCTAATTCTGTGGGGAAAGATTTGTCTGAAATGCGTGTAATATTGATGCTTTTATTCTGAGGCAGAATCTCATTTTTTAATCCGGATAAATACCACTGATAATTCAGATATACAAGGTTAATAATAATAAGCACTAAAAGAAGCGTAAGAGTTAACCAAGACCACTTATAAGAAATGCGCATAAGTATATTAAATTCGAAGTTTTGAACGAATCTTATAATACATTTTTGTGACTATTGAAGTAACTTGCTCTTGCTTCATAAGGTAATACCAATAAAGAACATCTCTATATATATTTTCTAGGGTTGCCATTAAATCTTCTAAAAGATTATTAGTATTATTTTGGCTGTACTGCAATCCTTCCCATAATTTAACCTGTACTACAAAAACAGAAAAAGCTTGAAGTAATGATAGTGACAATCCGTATAAACCATCTTTATAACCTTCAAGAGCAAAAAAACGGCTAATAAATTCCCCGGCCGGTTTAGACAATAGATTTGTCCATTTGAAAATATGCTCATTTTCTAGCAATAGCTTCGCCTCATACGTAGTATAGCAATTTAGTCTTTCGATAAACTGACTAACAGTCTGATAATTATAATGTATAATCGCTTCATGCTCATCTGCAGCTAAATCTAACCCCGTACCCGTAGTTATTGGCACACTATGAATTTCATCCTGCCATGTTACTGTTCCTTTATTGAAAAATCTGACCTGGTAATCCGGCCACCATCCGCAATGTCGAATCCACTTTCCGAAAATTATATTTTTACGCGCAATCCGATAAAATGATACCGTACTGCTGTTCGTTAGATTTCTTAACTGCAAACCAAGTTTTTCAGAAATTGTTTCATCAGCGTCCAGAATGAATATCCAGGGATATTTGGCTTTCTCTATGGCAAAGTTGCGCGCGGGTTCAACATATCCAAGCCTAGGATGAAGATAGATTTTTTGGGTAAAACTGTGGGCAATTTCACGAGTTTTATCGTCAGAATTCATGTCCACGACAATCACTTCATCAACATAAGGCAGTATACTCCTTAGACAGCGCGCGATATTCCTCTCTTCGTTATGGGTATTAATTACTGCTGATATTTCCACCCGTTCATTGTAGCATTGTTAGATCCTGTTTCAAAAGTTAAGTTTACCTTAAAATCAATTTATAATCATAAACTATATAAAAATCGTTTCAACTTTGAATAACCAGCAATCAATTTGCCTCTTAGAGAAAATCTACATTTTTTAAGAATATTTACGAAAGAACAACTGAATATAAGGCAGAAGTTCTACGCTCATTAGCTGATAAATCACACTTATATAAATTATTGCCCCGATAAATACACTGGTTAAAATTTGCAATAAGGGATTTAAATGCAACAAAGAAAGCATAATTAAAACAAGGGTTAAAAAACTTGCTGCAATCGTTGGTCGTATCAATTGCTTTAAGAATGAAAAACACACAATTTTCTTTACAAATATTATCGGTATGAATGAAGTTAATCCTATAATAGTTGCAACTATAGCATATCCATTAAATCCAACTAAACGAACTGTTATGGGAACAAGTAACCACGTGAGAACTGTCCACATAATCATTAAGTAAAATGTATATTTCACTTTACCTAGAGCGTTTAGCGCGTTGAACAAAGGACTTGAAATTGTAGCTAGAATGGCTGATATGGTAAATAAATAGAAAGAAATTAAGGCTGGTTGCCATTTACTATAAGAAGGAATTATCATAGTAAATGGCTTGATTAAGAACATCATGCCTATAGCTATTGGAAATGTCACCAGAACCAAAAATGTAAGTGATTTCTCTATTCCCTTTGCTAAAATCGCAGATTCATTCTGAAGCCGAGAAAACATAGGAAATGTTACTTTAATAATATTATCCATAAATAACCGCAATGCGATTTCTGACCATTTTTTTGCCCAACCAATATATCCAATTTGTGTAAATGGCAAAATGATACCTAAGTATGCGATTAACAAATCGTCTTTGAGGAGTGCTAAAAAAGACGTCGTCTGATATGGTATTCCAAATGATAATAAATTTTTTGCACTTTGCATTTTAATTTTGAACTCTGGTTTCCAGGGTGCAATTAGATATAAAACAATTACTCCGGTAAGTCCGCGCGCAAGTGCTGCCCAAGCGTAGCTTTGAACTCCTAATCCTTTAAGAGCTAATAATATGGCTATAATATAAAATACAACAGTTTCCGCAATTTGCGGCAAAATGAGTTTATGAAAATCTAATTTTCTTTCTAATATAATAGAGGGAATAGTTTTTAGAGAAGATAGCATAAAAGAAATTACCATGGCTCTGAATAAAAAAACGCCATTATTTCCAAATTTATACAATTTGTCGATGTGAAAAGAAAATAATAAGGCTACAAAAACAGCAATACCTACTAGAAATTGCTGAATTGTAAATGTAGTTGCTAAATCATCTGGGGATGGCTCATCTTTTTTTTGAATCAATGCACCAGCTAACCCAATATCTGAAAAATAATTTAAAAAATTTACAGAAGCAGTAACTACGATAAATATTCCGTAAGCTTCAGTCGATAGAATCACCGACAAAACGAATTGAGCTATAAGAGTGATTACTTGCAAAACAATATTTCGCGAAGTTAGTACGGCAACTCCAATAAACGATTTACGTTTAATTTCCTCAGTATTTATGCCTGTTTTTATAGGAATTTCTTTATCCATTTATATATTATACCCTACGTAATCGTAGCCATCGCAATATAACTGATTTTATAATGTTTACACAATTTACTGAAATTATTACTAAAAAAGGGTAAACCGGAAGTAAATAGCGAGCTACCCCAACAGTTCCAATGCCTAAATAAACCAAAAAAACGATACAAAGACTCCCTAAATATAATAGGCAGTTGAGTTTATGTTTAATTGCAAAAAGTCCGCCTAATAATGCTAAAATTACAAGAGCAGGAATTGCTACCGTCCACTGTGTATCAATAACCTGCTTTTGATCCCACCAGTTAATATATTTTCCCATTAAGATTGTGCGAAAAATATTTCCCGCAACTATTGGATTGCCTAAACGCCAGGCAATCAAATATTTTTGATATTTTAGAAAATTTATTAATGAGGGATGGTATATAAAAAATGAGATATAAGAAAATAAGTAAACTAATGGGATTGTTGCTAATGAAACAATCCACAATTTCAAATTAGCCCGAAACTGTTTATATACATATACAAGTTGTACGAATAGTACAATTACAACTGCAGGAAAAAATTTGGTAGCACAGGCACATCCTAAAAACACCGACGAAATTACATAATCCTGAAAACTGTTTTTAGATTTTAGGAAAAATAACTGACTTAACAGCAAAAACATAGTTAAAGGCAAATCCAATAATGTTACGCTCAATTGGTCTGATGAAGTAGGTATATATTGAATTTTAAACATCTGTGAATTTAATAGTATAAATACGCTAAAAGAGGCCATAAATTTATTTCTATATATAAATAGTGCTAATAAATATGTGGCAATCGCGATAATTAACGCATATAATATATATATCGTATTTTCATTTTGAAAAATAAAAATAGATAGTCCTATTAAATATTTTCCTAACGGTGGATTTTCAAAATTAACTTGCGAAGGGTCTCCAACGTTAAAATAATAATCCCCTGCAAATGCATATAACCCATCGTCTCCGATGCCTGATCCTCCTGATCCTTTTACATATTGAGAATTAGAGTATTTTTGGGCGACCAGTTGACGGTTATAGACACGGGTATAAAAATTCATATTCTTAATAATTGGCAATAAAAAAATAGTAGTAGATATAAGAATTAAGAAGACTAACGAAACTTTGTTAATCATAGTCTAAACACAGATCGATTCGAATTATTAAGTTCAAAGCTTTTTAAGATCTCTTCGTTATTTCGATACAATGTTTGAATTGATGTATCTGCGTAAATCACGTGAAGTGCGTTTTGATCGCCTAATGCCCATTTTATTTCTTCTTCTTCGCTTCGATTAGTGGAAATTTCAAAAATTGAATTTTGCGGCAGCGTATTATATTTAGATTTAATATTCGTTAACAATTCTTTTGATAGTAGACTGCGGCGAGGAGCCCAATGAGTTAACAGGTCAAAATGAATTGTTTGCCAACTCGTATATAACCAATATAATACGAAAATTATAAGTGTTAACTTATAAACCTTTCTGCTCTTTGAAGATATTTTTAGTGTATCTATCGCAGAAATAAAGCACAGTATAAACCCAAACAATGGTATCGGCAAATAATAACTAAAAGCGTGTTGAGAATAAAATAAGACCGGTAATAAACTTATTATAAACCAACCTAATCCGAAAATCAGTATTTTTGTAGTTTTTTTTAGTGGAAAAAATCCTGATTCAAATATAATTCTGATGAATATCAGCGTGAAACCGCAAACGAATACTAACAAATTGATTGAAAGAAGTACTATATAAAATCCAAAATCTTTTAGAAACTGGCCATTCAAAAGAATAAATGAAGTAAACTGGTTGTGAATTTCATCTGGCCAATTAAGAGCCCATAAACAATAATCACGGAGGTTTATGAAAAATTGCTTCAGACTAATTAATGTTTGGTAGTCTTTGATTTGTGGCAAAGGCGCAAATGAAAACCGGAAAAAAATGTAAAAAATGGACAGTAAAAAAAACAAAGATAGCTTTTTGTATAATATGCTTTTTCCAAAAAGGTAATTGTAAATGAAGAGCGACAAAGGCAGGGTCACAAGCATTTCGTTTGTGAATAATCCAATTACAAAAGTACCTATCGCTAATTTGAATTTGTTTTTCATATACAAAAGACTCGTGACAAAATACCACATAGGGCCTAAAACAAATGCAAAAGTGGCTGCCCAATAAAAAATAATAATATGAGTAGCTGAAGTTACATAAATAATTGCACCAAGTAATGAAAGTTTACGGTTTTTTAAAACGCAATCTAATAAAGTTAATATTAAATAACCGTTAAGCAGGTGAATAAAAAAAGTGGCGATCCGAAAAGGAAGAGGATTCACTCCAAAAAGTATTTGAAAAGCATAAAATGGCAGTTGCATACCCAAAGGCCGGTAGTAGATAACATCCTTTCGCGGAATAAAAAACTTAAAAATTTTAAATAATGAGACTTTACTTATCGATAAAGAAAACCAGTCATCCTGAAAAAAGAAACTTGAGAAAGAATCCTTAAAAAGGAGATAAATGAGCAGTCCGGTAATTACTGCAAATACTATAAAATTAGATTTGCGCCAAGAATTTTTTGTTGAATCCGCCGCAAATTCTTTCATTAAACAGATTTTCCCAGTATTTTATTTAAGAACAACCGCAAATAGATTCTTAAGTATGCCAGTGACATTCTCCACAGTTTAAAATTGGAAACACCTTCAACACGTTTATTATAAATAGTCGGAACTTCAGCTAACTTATAACCTGACAAATGAGCTTTAACTGCAAATTCTGGTGAAATCGCGTAACCCGATGATTCAAGTTTAATTTTATGTAATAATTCTTTTTTGAAACCTCGAAAAGCGTTCGTTATATCATGGACAGGCACTCCAAATAAAATACGAGCTAAAATAGTTCCGCGCGATGATAAAAATGCCTTCGTTGGATCCAATGATCCCCATGTTCCACCTGATATATATCGAGACCCGAATACCATATCATAGCCTTGATTAATTTTGGCGATAATTTCTCCATATGTTTTTGGCTCATCTGACAAATCACCCATCGTCCAGATAATAATCGTGCCCTGGGCCAGTTTTGAACCTTCAAGTAATGCTTTTCCCATCGAGTTACCCATCTTTTCCAAATCCTGCGCTCTAGAAATTGGATTTATATATTTATATTTATGTGCATATTTATCAAGAACTTTCGCCGTCCCGTCAGAACTGCGGTCATTTACCGGAATAATTTCAAAATCCAATTTTTGCTTTAAACAATACTGCATCACTTGCTCAAGCATCGGACCAACGTTTTTTTCCTCGTTATGAAAAGGTATCACAAATGAAACATTCATTGCAGTTGTCTTTTAGATAGTTCCCCAAGTGCATCATCAACTAAATCTACGGCTGTTTCTCGTTTAGACCACTCGTAAACTTCAAACATACCGTCTCTAAATGATATTCTAGGTTTCCATCCTAAAAGTTTAGTTAATTTTGAGATGTCGGCATAACAATGCCGAATATCAAAGGGCCTAAACTTACCGGTAAGTTGAGGAGTTATACGACTATCACATAAACTGAGCACTGTTTTAGCAACATCGTTTATTGTTATAGGGATACCCGATCCGACATTAAATATTTCATAATCTGCCTTTGAATTTTTTATACACAATTCAACAGCATTTACGATATCCTTAATATGAATGAAGTCTCGAGTTTGTGCGCCATCCTCATTAATTATAGGCTGTTTATTATTTTTTACACGACTCAAAAAAATCGCTGCGACTCCGTTATACGGATTTGACAAGCTTTGGCGTGTACCAAACGCGTTAAAAAACCTCAATGATACAACCGGAATACGATAAGCTTTTCCTACTGACATCATAAGATCTTCCTGGTTTTTTTTAGTTATCGCGTAAACTGACGGGCTTTGTAGTTTGGCTTCTTCACTTGTTGGCATCGGCTGCAGCATCGCAGCACAATTTATACAACTAGGTTCCCATTTACACTTTTGTAAATCCCGCAAAAGCCGAAGCTGTGGCTGCTGCAAAAGATGACAACCGGGACACTTGTACATTCCTTCACCGAAAGAACTCATACTGGCAGCAATAAGCATTTTTTTAACTTTGTGTCGCTCATTTGCTAGAATGTCTAGTAATATTGCCGTCCCTAAGCTATTATCTCTCACGTACCTTTCAATTTGATACATACTTTGACCAACACCAACTGCTGCCGCAAAATGTATCACTACTTCGATATCTTTTAATGATTTTTGCCAGTCGTTACGATTTGTTACGTCGCCTTTAATAAACTCAGCGTGAGAATTTAAATATAAAGGAGGTTTCCCATTTAGATGAATTTGTGAATGTAGATTGTCTAAGATTCTTACCTTTTTTTTTAGTTTCACTAAATGGTCAACAATATGAGAACCGATAAACCCTGCTCCACCTGTTACAAGAATTCGTTGGTAATTCATAGCTAAGTAAAATGTCCGTATCTACAGATATCTTCTATTATTTGGTCGTTATTATAAGTAAAGTTCCATTTCGGGAAGTGTTCTTTAAACTTGGAAACGTCGGAAATATACCATTTATGATCACCAGATCTTGGCTGGTTTACATATTTGACTACTGATTTTTTTCGCAAAATTTTTTCTGTTTTTGCAATCGCTTCCAATATTGATGTATTACTAGTACGTGACCCTCCTATATTATAAACTTCACCGCATCGCGGATTTTGATATATGTGAAAAAAAGCATTTACCAGATCAAAGGAATGAATATTATCGCGTACTTGTTTACCTTGGTAGCCAATAATAGTATATGGCTCACTACGTGCAATGCACCGGATAAGATATGCTAAAAATCCATGTAATTTAGTGCCAGAATGTGCCGGACCGGTTAAGCAGCCTCCGCGGAATATATGGGTTTTAAGTCCAAAATATTTTCCATATTCCTGCACCATCACATCAGCCGCAACTTTTGAAGCGCCAAATATACTATGTTTACTATTATCTATCGACATCGATTCGTTAATTCCTTTATAAAAACTATGATTTTTAGGCAGTTCCCAACGAGTATCCATTTCGATAAAAGGTAAATAATTTGGGGTATCGCCATAAACTTTGTTGGTAGAAGTAAAAATAAAGACTGCTTCCGGTGAATATTTACGCGTGCATTCAAGAAGCAAAAGCGTGGCAGTTGCGTTGATTGAAAAATCAGTTAACGGTTCTTTAACAGACCAATCATGTGAGGGTTGTGCTGCGGTATGAATAATAAGGTTATATTTGAATTTTTTAAACAATTTTTCCATCTCTGCTTCATCACGAACGTCAAGTGTATAATGAATATAGTTTTTGTATTTATTTTCGAGCTGCTTACGGTTCCAATCTGTACTCGCCTCTGATCCAAAAAAGTACCGCCGCATATCATTATCTATTCCAACAACTTCATATTCACGGTCGCAAAAAAATTTAACTGATTCACTTCCGATTAGTCCTGCAGATCCGGTGACCAATATTTTTTGAATTTTGCCCATATTAGCTAGAGCGCCGATTTGAATTTTATAAAACGGTTACTAATCATCACCAATTCAAATATAATAGCCAATATCGTTATAAGATTACTAATAGTTCTCACAGGTGTATTTTCAAATAAAACCGTCATCTGATGGTTTCCCTGCGGCACTGATAAAGTAATCAACCCTTCTTGTATTTCTGGTAATACTTTATTGCCATCCAATACAATATTCCACCCCGGAAAATATGCAATTGAAAAACGAATCTTACCTGCAAGATTAGCCTTAAATTTTAAACTTACTCTTTGTGGGGATATGTCATCAGATTCAAGTATTATACCATCAGGAATTTGAATTTTCTCCTGTGCAGTTTCTTTTTTCGTCTGAGGTATTGGAAAATCTTGCGGTAAATATTCATCAGAAATTTTCGAAATCTTCCATCGCAAATTTGACTCGCTTGTATAATCGGCATCTGTTTTAAGATCATGTAACTCCGGTTGGAAATATTTACCATTAAAGCCCAAAAAAACCATAATCATTAGAACCGCGAATATTATTTTTATAGACTTATTAAAATCTCGCATAATTTGCGTCAGACCGCCTATGAAAAGGGTCATTAATATACCGGAAAAAGTTAGAAAACGCCACGGATATTGTATAAAAGCGAATAAAGGATGGAGCTGCCATATAAAATCTGACCAAGTCAACATCATAAAAACTGAAACTAATAATGCCAATCCACTCCAATATAAAAAGAGATTAAATTTATTTTTTATTTTTCGTACCAGAATTAAGCTTATAGCTATTCCTGCAGTTATTACATGTAATTTACCGAGTTTAAACGACATACCATCATTACGTCCCGACGCTGATCCCGCAAATCCCCAAGGCGAATCCCAAAGTTGATCCAAATAAACGAAGTGCAATTTGTAATTGTTACTACCTTGAGTAAGAAAATTCACTTTCGTAAAATTCGCTTCTTTTAATGCCGGTAACCAAAAAAAAGCCGCTATGGCGATCCCACAAATAATCATTTTGAAAGTATTACTAAATTTTGAGAAAGTTTCATGTTTTAGTAAAATCGACACCAATAAGAAAGTTAACCAGGTACCAAGTAGACCAAACAATATAAGACCGGTAATATTATGAGATAAAATAACCGCGGCAAAAGCAAGACTTCCAACGATGATTCCAAATTGCGGTGTCTCATTCAACTCAAGCAAGCCATAAAAAACCAATGGCAATAAGCCATATGCCCAATATTCACCTACTGCTCCACGAACGTAAATCTGTACAGCGTGATAAGGTAGCATTACATATGCCAACGATGTAATAAGCCCACCTATTTTCCCCCAAAGTTTACAGCCAAGCAAATACATGGTTACCGCAGATAGCAATGCTCCAATAACAAACATAAGTTTCGTCGCAACAATGACATTTAATCCTAATAACACACCAACAGCACCTACGTAATAAGGCAATGGGGCATAAAAATTGAAGAGTGGATATCCGTATCCATACCCTAAGTGATCAACCCAACGAACAGGAAATTGTCCTTGTTTTAAAGCATCTGCCATTACAAAAACTCTACTGGGCTGAGTATCATCATGCATCGGGAAAAATCCGCTTTTAAAAAGCGGATTTACTGCATACAAAGATATCATCAGTGTAATTAAGATTGGAATAATTTTTTTGAATAAAGGCATATTCCTACTATAGTTAATAGAGCACTTAGGCTAAGTAAATCGGAGATTATCCGCACTGGAGTTTTATTGAATTTCAATTCAACTGTATGATATCCATTTTCAATATTCAGACTCATGAGTCCAGTATTTTCCGTTATTTTGAGAATTCTTTTTTTACTATCAACATATGCATCCCAACCTGGAAAATATACTTGATTAACAATCAACGTATTACTCGACTTTGATTGTACTGAAAATGAAAAATAATCGCTAAGAATTTTCTTATTAAAGACATTCGTATTCATAGGATTAATAAATACAGCTAAATCGGGTGCTCTATTTTTCGGTTTTATATGTACCCAAACAGGCATTAACTCATCTGCCGATGTAGTCGTCGCATCGTTTGTTTCATAATATTCATCAGATTTACGCACTAAAGGTTGTGTTTGAATATACTGTAGGTTATACACTATTACACTCATCACAATTAAACACGACATCACTGGTTTGAATAGCAATTTAGATATACTTCCAACGCTTACCGATAACATAAACATCGATATACCTAACATCCTCCAAGGAAAGTCTATTTCTTTGAAGAGTGGTAATTTCCAGTACGAATATGAAAACGGCAATATTAAAAAAATGGTAATTATTGTAGAAAAAATAAAAAAAAGTTGTAACAACAGTTTATTCTTTCTAATAAAAATTAGCACAATTGTACCGATAAATAAAAATGTGTGAAGTACTCCCAACTGTAATGGTGGACGCACAGAATCAAGTGACCATTTAGAATTTATCAGTTCTTGAATGGTTACAAAATTATCACTAATGTTAGTTAATGAAATTTTGTTTAAACTTATATATTTTTTTTCTATGATAACTGGCAACCAAAAATAGGCAGATAAAGCTATTCCAACTCCCAAAGTTACAAGGATGAATTTTGAAAATTTAATTTTATCTGCACATTCGAAATACAAAATTAATAACCAAAAAACTAAAAAGGGTGCAAATAGTAAAGCCATAGCGTTGTGTGTTATTATCAATAAAGCTAATCCAAAAGCACCTAGACACATCCACTTAAACGCAGGTTTTGCGTAAAGCTCATAAAACCCTAAGAAAATTAAAGGTAATAATACAAACGTAAAGGATTCTCCGAGTGAACCTCTTATATACAGATTGACTAACCTGTAGGGTGCATAAATATAAAGTGTCGCTGAAAGTAATCCTCCCCATTTCCCCCATAATTTGGAAGTAAATATATACATCGATACGGCCGATCCTAATACAGAGAATATAAATAAAATTTTAATGCTACTTACATAGCCTAATCCAAGTAGGTGCAAAAATGATCCTAGGTAATAAGGAAAAGGGTACGTAAATAAAAACAATGGATACCCGAATCCATGATTTAAAAAAGTAGACATACGCGGCGGAATCTGTAAGTCTTTTATCTCCCTCACCATCTCTGTTAATCTAACTATTGCCCATTCACCATCATGCGTAGGGAAAAAACCTGACTGTATAAATGGATATAAAAGCGGTAGACAAAGAAGAATTAGAGTAAGACTGACTAATATTCTTTGTTTCATGTATTTGCTATAACCCGATAAAATTTGAGATAAGTCGGTCCATCTCCACGACGATACTCTTGTATTAATTGTATCGGCCAATTTACTGGAATATTTTGTTTTTCTTTAAAAACTAAGAATACTTTCTTTGTTCGTGCCAGCTGTAATAATTCCTGGGGAAAATCAGATAACGGCCAGTATGCTTTTACGGTTACATTTACATTTTTTCCTAAGTAAAGTTCTACTGCCATCGGAAACAATCCAAAAGTTCCTTCTGTAGCCAGTATAACGGGCCCATTTCTGGATTCAGAATCAATGTACGTTACAACTTCTTTAATTCCATATCCTGCAGGCCAGTCATTAATAAGTTGTTGACGATCAGCATAGGGCAAAGGCGCCGTAACGGGACTGGTCAATAATTTATAGTCAAAAAATATCAGCGGGATCGAAATAATTAAAAATATTGGAACAATAATTCTTCTTTCGGCAAATCTAGCGCATAGAAATAACGTATACACAACACCTGGGATTAATAACGGTGGAGTCATAAAGAGCAAAAATCTTGGGTAAATTACCTTACCAAAGAATGCCAGAGCAATAAATGGAATTCCAAACCAACCTAAAAAAAATAAACCTTCTTTCCTATTCTTAGTAAAAAACCATATCAAACTCACTAATAAATAAATAAAAAGTGGCAGAGTGAGATACCCGATTAACCACCCTAACATGCCATGTAAATTTCCCGTAACACTTCGCAGGGGATTTACAAAAAACTCCTTTAAGCTGTAAATAAAGGATAAATTTTTTTGACCGATAATGTATCGAAACTCAGATAACCTTAAGATATTCTCATAAATTTGGGATTGCATATAAACAATTAAGCCTAATCCTAACCATTTACCAAAAATCTTGACTTTATAACCCTTTTTCCAATTTACTAATAACAAAGTTAAAGGATATAACAAAAGGAAAAAGTTCGAATATGATTTTGTTAGAAGACCAAATCCCGTAACAGTTCCTAAAAGTAAGGCAACGTCGAACCTTAAAGTTCGTCCTAAGATAAAACTTAAACACAATGCTGAAATTGAAAAAATCAAGAATAATGCTTCATATAGTGCTAAACGGTCATAAACCAAAAAAAATGGCAATATGAGATAAAATATGAACCCAGTTATAAATCCCCAATAAGATTTCGTTTTATATAAACTTAAGATGGCTAATATCAGTGCTGCAGTTAAACCCGCGAATATCGATACTATTCTTCCAGCAATCAGCGGATCTGTAATTATTTTTAAAACAGGAAGTAATATCCAAATAAATAACGGTTGTTTGCCGTCAATCAATGATATAAATCGCCATCTCGGATCAGCAAGAGCTATTTGCGCCCATCGCAGATAAATCGCTTCATCAGTGAAAATTGGAATATTGGTTAAATTAATAAATCTGGTCAAAAGAAAAATTCCTACCAAACTAATAGGTAACGTCACATATAATAATCTTCTGCTCAATTTCAATCTAAATCTCCTTTAATTAACTATTTTAACATCCACTAGTTTCAGTCTCAATTAATTGAGAATATCGATCAGTTTTCCCAGGATAAATATTGTTTCTTACCTATAAATAATATTAGACCTATAACAAGGGTCGCACCAAGAAAACTGATCTCTTGATAATAACGAGTTACTGCACTATATTCCCCAAATAGTAGAATTGGAAAATAACGAATCAATAAACCTAGACTTAAAGAAATAGTTATGAGAGCAAGCCATTTGAACCTAGTGCTTATAGCACACAGACCTATAATAGGTATAAAATACCAACTATAAGGCTCTCTACTTAGGTATAGTGGAATTAAACATAACATCCACAACCACCATAAACTGGTTAGGTAATATTTCGAGCTTCGATTAACTATCCAGCTCCATGGAAGAATTATAAAGCTAATATATTTAATTCCGACAGATAAAATTATCGCAAGTACAAATAGAACTATTCGGTTGCGCAATAGAAAATATAATCCGAGCAGTGTGAATGTTAGCATTACCACCTCGTTATGGGGACTAATTAAAGACTCAATGAGTATCAAGGGATTAAACGCATAAAAAATAACGTTGGCATAATGATGTCGTGAATTTATTATGCGGGCGATTTTTAAGATCAACCAAATATTACAAAGGTGAAATGCTAAGAAGGTAAGTTTGAATAATGTCAAAGTCCAAACAAATTTATTCAGGCCAATATAAGAAGGAATCAAAGTTAACCATAACCAAAAAGGACCATAGGGGTAATAACGATGTGTCCAATGCATAAATCGTACCCAAGTATCATCGGGAAAATCCAAAGCTTTAAAAAACGATGGCGATAATCCATAATGAATCACAATACGCCCGTCAAATATATAATTAAATAAATCGTGTGAAAAAGCAGGATATGCAAACACTAAAAAACTCGAAATTATTACAAGTATTGCAAGATTTTTCCCAGAAATTTTATGCTTAAAAGCAGCGCACAAAAGTAAACAATATCCAGTGTAGCTAAGGAATAAGATTATTAAAAAAAACGCCGATGACAGAGGTCTTTGAAAATAACCAACTTGAATTAATCCTTGTTGAATACGCTGATATAAGGTATTTGCAGAAATAGTTAGATTTAGATCAATCTGAGTATAAGAATATATAGCAAAAGTAATAACGTATACTGAATAATAAATTATTAATAACATAATTTCTACTCATTATTTTGGACTTTCGATTCGTATTCTTTTCGTAAATCCTTTATTCGAATTTTGACGATGTCAATAAGTGCATCTAGAGAGTCCATCAAAGGACTGACTCGACGTGTATCTACATAATGCCAATCAACTGCGACTTCTTTTATTTTATACCCTAGTTTAATTCCAATAAATAATACTTCTACATCAAATCCGGCTGTTACTCGCGGACCGCTTATTTCTTTTTGATTACTAAAAATTCGTAAACGGGAAAAAATATCTCTAGATGATTTTCGCGTGAAAAGTTTAAAACCGCATTGCGTATCCTGTATAACTCCCAAACCTAATATTAGATTTCTTACAAACATAAATCCTGGACCCATGACTCGCCTAAATAAAGGTGCTCCTTTTCTAATACCTTTTCTTGATCCAATAACCACATCAAACCCATTGTGAACCCAGGGAAAAAGCTTTTCCAACTGATCAACAGGTGTAGCCTGATCTAGATCAGTAAATAAAATTACAGCTCCCTGTGCACTTAACATTCCTCTTACTACTGTGCCAGCTTTCCCTTGATGAAAACTTTCGATTAATTTAATACTCGAGTTCTGAATAATAAATTCTTTTATAAGAGAAACGCTTTCGTCTTTCGAGCCGTCATCAACAATGATCATTTCCCACTTATATGACTGCTTTTCAAGATATCTAACGACCTTATCGAGAGCTCCTAATCTGATATTTTGTTCCTCGTTATAACATGGTATTACCACTGAAAGTTCTATTTTCATTAAATTTTTTTGAAATTGTCTAGTCTGTTAATTTTCATTTTACTTTATAATGAACGAGTTTGAATACTTTAAATAACCCGACAGTCGACTCTTGAACAATTTCAGCTCTTCCAAAACCTGCGATCTCCCATAGTGGATGACCTAATGGCTGACAAACCTTTTCTTCACAAACTACAAGTAACTGCTCAGTTACACTGACCCTCTCTGGATCTTCGATTGGGTTTTTTAATATCACCGGAGGATGCCCTTCAATTTCTAAAAAATATCGATAGGCATGATCTGAATTCATATTAGCCATAAGAGCAAAATTATAAGGAAGATTATTTGCCTGAACTAACACGAATTTAGCAATTTCTTGTGTTTGTGTAGCTAATCTATTTGGAGGTTTACTAATAGGAGTATTTTTAAGCTCAAAGTAAATGAGACACGAGAGTATAAAAACAGTTACTAGTTTTCCGAACCATTTTTTAGATAAATAGGAAAGAGAAATTCCGGTTAACAAAAAAGGTAAAGGAAAAATAAACATTAGATAGTAATCAAATATATTTCCTGTATATAAACTCAATAACCCTATTCCTAATACAAACCATATTATAAATATGTGTAAGATGATGCGTTTTTCCGCAGTTTTATTCGATTTCCAGTAAATATAACTACATAACCCAAAAACTAAAAACATAAATATAATAGCTATTTCAGCGTTTTCAATCACGACAAGCCTCCAAAAAAGTCGGACACTTAAATCCCAAAATCGTTCAATAATATTGAAAAATTCGAACGTTTTTGCATTTCCTGTCCTAGATACAAATTTAATTATTGATAAGGTATTGACAAACTTGTTCCTTAGTTCGAAAAAAATAAAAGGAGAAAACGATATCATAAAACCTATCAATAAAAGGTTGAGTGGTTTAATTCCGATTTTTTTTCGGTTTAACAAGATAACTCCTAGGATTATCGGTAAAAATACTAATGCGACATAATGAAGTTGAATTGCAATTCCAAACGCTAAACCGGTAACAAATAACCAACCCACATTTTCTTTAGTTACATTCAACTTCAAAAGACTATAGATAATAAGCAGACTCCAAAATGGCAAAATGTTCGGATTCCACGAAGAGTGCGAAAAAATAATTACAAGGGGTGAACATGCGTACAATAGTGATGCGATTAATCCCGATTTCGGATCAAAATAATCAGTGCAAATTTTCCAGATTAAAAAAATTGTTGCTAATGAAAAAAGCGCTACCATGATGGCTGGTCCTACCGGATCCAATAGTGTAAGTGCTAGAAAAGGCATCATGAAATAGTAATACATAGGCCCTAAATGCATAAGACCAACGCTCGTTATTGGACCTAATAAGGTGAATTTATGATCAACTAACATGCGTTTAACTACCAATGCGTCGCGTCCTTCATCTCCTAAGAAACCCAAGTAGTCCCGAATACGATAGAGTCTTAATACCGCACCTAATAAAATAATGCACAGTAGGCAAATTATATGAAAATTACGTTTAAAGTGGGGGAAATTTTTCATTAATTTATTGATTCGAGTAATGAAGTTGACTAATCGAGAGTCTTTTTCCAGATAAGTCGATTGTAAATAAAGTAATTATATGGAATAACCAAAAAAATAATTGCGAAAGTCATTAATAAAAACCAAGCATTATCTCCCCAGAAATATACTCCAACACTTACTACGATAAACTGAATAACCACTGCACCAATTGAAGTTGCAATAAAATGGGTGAACTTTTTTAACAATTTTGACGCTCCGCTAATCTTATTATGAGAAAATGTCCATAAATTATTTCCAATAAAATTAGCTGAAATTGCAAAAAACGAACTTACTGCAACAGCAATTCCTGGAAAAACTTTGAAAGTAATAAGTAGTTTTGTAAGTAACGTCTGCAAAGTGAAGCCAATAATACCAATAATTAAATACTTTAAAAATATCGAATTATTCAAAATATAAATTAATAAATTTTTAATATAGTCTAAAGGTGCAATTTTGCTGCGTCCATGTATTCGGTCAACAAATTGAAGAGGTACTTCAGCAATTTTGTATCCGGCAGTTTTAGCGTTACGTAAGAATGCTACCTGAAAAGTATAACCGGAATATTTTTCTAAGCCGTATCCTACTTTGCGAAATACGTCGCTTTTATATAATCGATACCCTGATGTCCAATCAAATGGCGTCATCATACCCAGGCCAATTCTAACAATCGCATTTCCAGCTATACTATAAATTTTACGATTGATTCCCCAATTTATTGGAATCGATCCTCCCTTTATATAACGGCTTCCGATTACAAAGTCAGCACCTTTTTCTAAACAATTAAAAAAAGCAGGCAAAAGTTCCGGGTTATGTTGCCAGTCAGCATCAATTTGTATAAATAATTCCGGACTAAAGTATTTAAATGCATAATTGACGCCATAAATAATGGCAGCTCCCAATCCTTCTTTTTTTTTGGAAATTAAGGCTATATTCTGAAATTTTGCTGTTAATCTTTCAACCACTTTTGCAGTGCCATCAGGAGAAAAATCATCTACTACCAAAATCTGCAATTGATACTGACCTAACTTTTGAAATACTTTTTGAATCGAAATGATAAGTGTTTCAATATTGTCTTTTTCGTTATATGTCGGAAGAATAAGTACAACTCGCTTCATACACTGTTGGTTTTAAAATACTCAATAGTATTTATTAGTCCTTGATCCAGTGAGACTTCCGGCTCCCAATGAAGTCTATTCTTAATTTTTGTAATATCTGGTCTTCTTCGGGCGGGGTCATCCTGTGGCATTGAATTGTATTGTATATTTCCATGGTTATTTGTTAAGTTTTGCACTTTTTGTGCCAAACTTAATATTGTAATTTCTGTTTCATTACCTAAGTTAAACACTTCACCCTTTAAATCTTCGGTTAATCCTATCAACAAGATTCCTTTTACTAAATCTGTAATATAACAAAAACTCCGCGTTTGATTTCCGTCACCATTAATAGTTATGGGTTTATTATTCAATATTTCTTGAATAAAGTTAGTAATAACCCTTCCATCGTTAATATCCATACGTGGCCCATATGTATTGAATATACGAATTATTCTTCCATCTAATCCAAACTTTCTTACATTAGTCATTACTATTGACTCACCTAATCGCTTACTCTCATCATAACAAGATCTTTCTCCTGTAGGGTTAACGTTTCCCCAATAGGTTTCTCGTTGTGGATGTTCTTGAGGGTCTCCGTAAATTTCAGAAGTTGAAGCGAAAATAAAACTGGCGTTATTTTGCTTAGCCAGTTCTACTAAGTTATATGTACCGAGAGAATTCACCAAAAGTGTTTCTAATGGGAATTGTTGATATTTTGGTGGACTTGCCGGACTCGCGAAGTGAAATATCAGCTCTACTTTTTCTCTTAGAGCTAATGGTTTACTGCAATCAAACTCCATGAAGTGAAATTTAGAATTTAACCGTAAATGGCGAAGGTTCTTTTTGAAACCTGTTATGAAATTGTCGACACAAATCACTTCATGCCCTTGGGCAAGTAAATGTTCACATAAATAAGATCCAATAAATCCAGCCCCACCAGTTATTAAACATTTCATTAGACGTTCTCTCGCCAATAGTTAAGTAAATCTTCCATGGTTTTCTCAAAACGAATTTCTGGTTGCCACCCGGTTTGTTTTACGAATTTAGAATTGTTGCCGATCAAAATTTCAACATCTGAAGGCCGCATTCTCGCCGGATCTGACTTTATTTCAACTTTTACTTTTGACATGCTGATTAGCAACTTGAGCACGTCATTAATTCGCCATGCTGTACCCGTCGCAATATTATAAACTTCCCCTGGTTCACATTTTTGCACCGATAGATAATAAGCTCTAACCATATCTCTTACATCTGTATAATCTCTTTGAGCTTCTAAATTTCCCACATGCACAACTGGTTCGCGTTTACCCTTTTCAATCTCTGCGATTTGTTTAGCAAAACTGGATTCAGCAAAAACTTCACCTCGCCTTGGTCCAGTGTGATTAAAACCCCGAGTACGAATAATATTCATATTATAGCTTTCATGATACTGGTATCCTAAATAATCCATAGCAAGTTTTGAAACTGCATAGGGAGATAATGGCCGCAACGGATTCGTTTCTTTTATAGGTACTTCATTGGGTAGAACTTTACCATATTCTTCTGAAGAACAAGCAATTTGAATCGTTATCGGTAAATCAGTTTTACGTACGGCTTCGAATAAATGTGCAGTTCCGATTATATTTACTTCTAATGTTTGAGTCGGTGAAGCCCATGACGATTGAACAAAAGATTGCGCAGCTAAATGGAATATATAATCGGGTTTTATCTTATCAATGACTGAATATAAAGAATGCGCATCCAGCAAGTCGGCCTCCTCTATTTTTACCTTATCTTTAATGTCTTCCATATTCTCGGTTTTCGATCGCCATCTTTGAATTCCATAAACATCAACACTTTCTCTAAGCAATAATTCCGCAAGATGGCTGCCTGCAAAACCGGTGATTCCGGTAATAAGTGCTTTCTTTTTCTTAGTCATGAATACCCCTTTCTAATATAATCATTTTACAAAATATTAATTTTTCCTGCCAACACCATAATAATTAAAACCCATTTGCTTAAGTATTACAGGATCATAAATATTACGGCCATCAAATATATTTGGTGATTTTAATAAAGACATAATTTTATTTAAGTCCAACTGCCGAAATTCATTCCATTCTGTCACAATTACCAGTCCGTGACTTCCACTAGCAGCGTCATAAGCGTTTTTGCAAAATGTCACGTCCTGGAGAAGTTTATTAGCATTTGCCATAGCGATAGGATCGTAAACTTTAATATTTACACCTTCTTTTTGTAAAGCCTGGATGATTATTAACGCCGGTGCCTCACGCATATCATCAGTATTAGGTTTAAACGCTAATCCTAAAATAGCCACAGTTTTTCCCTGAAGTGGTTTAAGCGTACGCTTTATCTTCCCAACGAAATTCCTACTGGCTTGCACATTGATTTCATCTACTGCCTTTAACAAAGTAAAATTGTATCCTAACTTATCAGCAAGAGCGATCAATGCTTTTACATCTTTGGGGAAACAACTTCCACCATATCCAACACCCGGGTATAAAAATGCTCTACCGAGACGCTTATCTAGTCCAACTCCTTCCAACACTACCTCAGCATCCGCTCCAACTTTTTCGCACAGTAATGCGATCGCATTAGCAAACGAAATTTTAGTCGAAAGAAGAGAATTGGAGGCATACTTAATCATTTCAGCAGTTTCGACATTACACACAACATATTTGCCGTTGATAGGTTTATGCAGATCGATAAGTATTTTTTTAGCTTTCTCACTTTCTGTTCCTATTACAACTCGATCCGGCTGCAGTGTGTCTTGCAATGCAGTCCCTTCACGTAAAAATTCCGGACAGGATGCTATATCAAACTTGACATGATCAGATTTAACTTTATTGATTAACTCATTAACCCTTTTATTCGTACCTGGTGGAACTGTACTTTTAGTAACTACAACAGCATATTTTTCTAAATTTTTGCCGATTTCATTAGCTGCAATAAAAACAGACGTCAGATCTGCTTCTCCATTTTTTTTGGGTGGTGTACCAACTGCTATAAAAATCACCTCTGAAGAAGATACCGCTTCTTGATAATTAACCGTGAACCTCATTCTTTTAGCGCTTAAATTTCTTCTCACCGTTTCCTCAAGCCCAGGCTCATAAAATGGCATAATACCTTGCTTTAAATTTTCTATTTTTTCATTAGTTCTACCGACAATCCATACAGTATTACCTAAATCTGCAAATACTGCAGCAGTAACAAGCCCTACATAACCATGCCCGATAAAAGATATGTTCATATTTTTACTCCCTGTTCTTTGACTTGGTGTATACCTTGGGAAAATGTGTTCATAGAGATACCTAAGTCTTTTATTCTATCATTTTTAAGCCGCAATTTAAACGGGCGCGGCGCTTGGTTTTTGAAATAATCATTCATCAAAACTGGCATTATTAATTCGGATGACAATTCAAACTCCTCGGCAATTTTATGGGCAGCTTGAAATGGAGTAAGAAATTCACTCCCAACTACATGGAAAATTCCGTTACAATTAAGTTTAATAATTTCACCGACAGCTCGCGCAATATCATCGATAAATGTTGGTGTAATAATGTGATCTTCTAACGCTATAACTTTGTTTCCCGTAGAAAGTTTTTGCAGAATTGAACGGAAAAAATCTTTCTTAGGATTAAACTTGGACCGGTAAGTATAAGCAATTCTCATTACCACGTGACCACTATCTTCCATTACTAATTTTTCTCCTTCATATTTAGTTTGGGCATACCAATTAATAGGGTGAGGGTTATCAATTTCGGTATATATATCTTTTGTACCATCGAAAACAAAATCTGTAGAAATATATATAATCTTTTTCTTTATTTGAGAAGCTGCAGAAACAATATTACGTGTAGCTTCTACGTTAATCTGCCAAGCAGATCCATTTATACCGAACGCTTTATCTTGCTCACATGCTTCTACATCGGCTTTTGCAGCCAAATGTAAAATCCAATCCGCACTTGATCGAACAACTCTCTCAATTACTAAATCGTGTTGAGTTATGTCAACTCCTGTAGCTAAACTCAGGTCTTCAAATTCATATTCGTTTGCTAATAATTCTACAATTCGACTCCCTACCATACCTGAAAGACCAGTCCCTAATATTTTTTGTTTCATTCCTGGTATTGTTTTTTATAATAATTTGTGTATTCACCATTTTTAACATGTGTCCACCATTCATGGTTTTTTTCATACCAGGAGATCGTTTGTACTAAATAGGTATCGAAATCATAAAGTGGTTTCCAATCAAACTCTGTTTCGATTTTTTTACAATCTACTGCGTAGCGTCGATCGTGACCCGGCCGATCTTTTACGTACTCAATCACAGATTCGCTTTTACCCATAATTTTGAGAATTCGTTTAACTACTTCAAGATTTGAGATTTCATCTGTCATTCCTCCCACACAATACGTTTCTCCAATTCTGCCCTTTGTCAATACCAATTCTATAGCACGACAATGATCTTTCACATATAACCAGTCCCGCACATATAAACCATCACCATAGATAGGTACTTTTTTACCTTCTAAAACATTCGTAATCGCAAGTGGTATTAGTTTTTCTGGATGCTGGTAAGGTCCGAAGTTATTGGTACAATTTGTAATAGTAACAGGCAATTTATAGGTAAAAAAATAAGCGCGCACTAAATGGTCTGAAGCAGCTTTACTCGCAGCATAAGGACTACGTGGATTATAGGCGGAATATTCATTAAATTTCGTTTGAGAATGTAACTGCAGAGATCCGTATACTTCGTCAGTCGAAATATGATGAAATCTTTTCACTTTATGTTTTAAGGCAACTTCTAGGAGAATTTCTGTTCCTAAAACATTCGTTTTCATAAAATCTGCAGGTTTACGAATAGATCGATCAACATGTGACTCGGCAGCAAAATGTACTACAATATCAATGCCTGGCATGATTTTATCTAATAATTCAATTTCTGTAATATCGCCTTGATTGAATTTATAATGAGGATTATGTTCAACTGATAGAAGATTTTCCAAATTACCTGCGTATGTCAAGGAATCCAAATTGACAATTTCATCTTGGGCATGATGATTTAGCCAATAATGGATAAAGTTTGAACCAATAAAACCCGCGCCTCCGGTAACTAATAATTTCATAGCTGAAAATAATTTGAGGATCTAAGTGCTCAAAAGAAATATTATTTTTTAATAAAAAAGTCAGACTGATACAATTTCGTTATATTTATATTTTATCAAGATCTCCCTCATTATAATCAACCTGTTCGTCTTTAACTATAGGATCATATTGTGGATCTGGATAATTAACGAGCCAAGCTTCTTCTGTCCCTATGTTTTCAAGTCCAGTAGGAATATTTTTTGGAATATATATTCGATCACCGACCTTTAATATATGTTCTTTTTTCACTTTGTTTATGTAGAGAATTATTTTCATAGTTCCTTTAATACAAACATACCGGGCAGCTCTAATGCGATGCAAATGGTAGCCTTTAAATGCACCTGGAATAGCTGCAGATAGATATGCAACAGTTTTATCTCCATCTTTAAATAACTCCATTAAAAAACCGTTTTCTTTCCCGGACAAATCGTATGTTTTGACTATTTTAGCTTTTTCTTCCTTAACGTCCAAGATCATATTCGTACCATTTAATGTTTTCCACTTTTAATAAGTTCGGCAACTAAATTGTTGGCACGCAGTAACTCATCAAATGAAGTTCCTGCATCCGCCCACCAGCCCTCCATAATTTCACACGTCATAGTTCCTTGCTTCACATAGCAATTGTTAAGATCCGTTACTTCAAGCTCATTTCGACCGGATGGCTTAAGTTTCCTAATAAAATCATATACTTGAATATCATACATATAAATTCCCGTTTGCGCCAAATCCGATTTGGGGTTTTCTGGTTTTTCTTCAATTGAAAGTACTTTTCCGTGATTGTTAAGTTCTACCACTCCATATTGCTTATTTTCCGTAGGCATTCGTTTGGTAAATACTTTCGCCCCTTTTAGCTGTTTTTCAAAATCCCTAACCGCTGATGTTAAATTATGGGTAAAAATATTGTCGCCTAAACAGACAAGTATTTTTTGCCCAGCGGCAAAATCTTCTGCAAGTGATATAGCTTGAGCGATACCGCCACCCGCATCTTCCTGAATTGCATAAGAAAGTTTCAGTTGAAAATCTTTTCCTGCTTTGAGCAGATTAATAAAGTGAGGCAAATGTTCTGCAGAGCTGGTTATCAAAACATCTTGAATATTGGCACGCTGCATTGATTCAAGCGGATAATAAATCATGGGTTTATTATATATTGGCAATAGATGCTTATTGGTCACCCAAGTTAAAGGCCGAAGTCTCGTGGCCCTACCGCCGGCTAGAATTACACCTTTCATAATAATTTCATGTTAAAGATAGAATACTCCACAAAATACCCAATCCTAGAAGTGATACAGCTGTATATTCTATCACAATTTTCATTCTTAGATCATGATTGTAGATGTGATGAAACATACCCCATAGTATATAAGCAGATACCGTCACACTCCCGATTTGAAGCTGTTTTTCGGGAACCCCTTGACTTTTTTCAAATGCGAAAAAACTTACTACTAACAATAGCAATAAAACTAGATATTGCAGAATATGATAATGATTGTGCTGATGACGGGAAATATTCATAGACTCATTTATATAATTTTACCTATTGAAAGGAACCATATCAATTCTGTAACTGCAAATAAGAAAAGCAGATGCGCTAAATTTCTTCCGCTTATACGTATTATTTTCCGTCTCCAAATATAAATCCCGTCAACAACTAACGCAAGAATTAATCCTGTGGTTATTCCCAATAATGCCTTTTTAGTGGTATCAAATATATCGATGATTGGTTTACGAATAACTGATGAAGCAGATTCTGTCAGGACAACATTATTATTTAAAGGCGAACCGATTTGTGGTAATACTGTATTATTAATTTTAATCTCCGGATTAGATTTGGTTTTAACAACCGCGCTCACAGTTGAGGATTCGAGATTTACGATTGAAACCGAATCTTGCAACCGTTTCCCGAACATTTGTACAACTAATGTAGTTTCTTCACCATTTAACTTTCCGTTAACGACAGCGAAACCAATGTCTTCATATTGTTCGCGTAAAATATTTTCTCGATGTGAAGGAGAGTTCATCCATGCCTCAGTTACTCCATCAGAGTTAGAAAAGTTTTTAGCTAAGTTTTCACCTGCGAGCGCATAAACGTACCCTGATTCATTAATAAACACCCAGGGCGTAGTACCATCCGGAGCAGTATGGGCCCAAAAATTATGTAAAAACATATAATTGGCTTTTTGAGTTGCAGCTTGAGAGAGTTGCGAGTTAAGTTTCAACATATTTAAACCTGACTCTTCTCTTTTTTTATTGGTCAACTCTAATAGTTTTTCTATTCGTATATCAGTTGCGAAACCCAATATATCTGGATTAAATCTATGCAGTATTCTCATACTCAAAACAAATATGAAGAAAACAACGATGTATAATGCAATAAAATCTGTATGAAGCACCTTAGCTCTAAAATTATTGGTATGGTGAGGCAATAATAAATGTCTTAAAAAATAACTCATAACGGTTCTACTAACAGATTACCTTAAGCTTCAAATGTTTAGCAAGTAGTTCTAATCTAATACGTAAACGGAACTGTTAAGTTAAGAAGATTCTTTGTGATATCGAACTGAAAATAAAACGATCTTATGATTTCCAATAAGGATTTTTCAGATACTGATAACATCCATTGACAGCAGCTGCAGCTGAACCTACTGCGACAGAAATACGTTTATATTTACCAGTCTGAATAACCAAATCACCACAGGCGAAAACACCCTTACTGCTAGTTTGCATATTTGCATCAAGTTTTACCGCTTGTTTCTCAATTACCAATTCCAGTTTAGTTATTAGTGATGAGTCCAATTCCATGCCAATTGAAACACATACATAATCAACTGACAATAATGTGTGTGTACCGCTATTTTTGATAATCTCGATATTTTCGACATGATCAGTTCCGGAAATAGCCACTATTTCTGCTGACAAATACATTGGAATTGATAGGGAATGAGCTTTTTCGACGGTTTTTTCAAGTGCGCGAAAACTTCCTTTTCGATGAACAATCATGACGGATGCGCCTTTTTCTGTAGCCGATACAGCCGTCTCTAGCGCTGTATCGCCGCCGCCAATTATAATAATACGTTTTCCTAATACTTTTTCAGGAAGATTTTGATAATATATTCCTAAATTTTGAAATTCTTTTTCACCTGGAATTCCTAATTTTCGGGGTGCAAAACTACCTGCTCCGGTTGCTAAAATTACTGAGTGTGAATTGAAACCTGCATTTTTAGTACTAACTCTAAATTGATCAGATTCTGCTTTAAATTCATAGACTTCCATACCTGTTCTTAGAGCAACCCCCGCAGCCTGCGCATGGGTGAACAATTTTTGACCTAATTCTTTAGCTTTAATATCAGAATAAGAAGGGTAGTCATATATATCCTTATCCTGATATAAGGTCATAAGTTGTCCTCCGGGAATATTACCCTCGAGCAAGAGTGTGTTTAATCTGCGCTCAACAGCATAAATACCAGCTGCTAGTCCGGCAGGTCCAGCTCCAATAATAATCACATCATAAATATTTGACATATATTCATCATAACAGAGGTTATGAGTTAACTACTAGTCAAATTTAGAAGATGAGTAGCGGGGTACTATAAATTTTTCGTTGTTAACCGGAATGTTGAGTGCCCACGCTAATGTATTAGCCACTGTTATAACAATGCGAATACCGGTAAATGATCCTCCATTCGTTTGTATTTCAATAGAGGATAGTTCGTTAATTGAAATTTGTCGTTTTCTAATAACTTTACTGATAAGAATTAGTAGATTATGTGAATGTTTGAGTTTCGATTTTTCTTTAACAACATATTCATTATCCGCAGATCGTAAAGAAATTATCACTTCTTGTGGGTTTGAAGAATTAATTATGAGGCAATTTTTCATATAATATTTGGACATGAACACTTCCTTGACGAAGGATTTTCCATTCATCCTTCGAACAATCGATAACCGTTGATGGCATTTTAGTTTTACACGTTCCATCAACAACACCGTCTACCAGTTGTACTAGTTGCGGATCAAGGTTTGATATGGAAAAGGGAGTTGGCTCTTCGTGAAAATTGGCGGATGGACCTAAAATAGGTACG
Source organism: Candidatus Gottesmanbacteria bacterium (assembly GCA_023245415.1). Taxonomy (GTDB): domain Bacteria; phylum Patescibacteriota; class Microgenomatia; order UBA10105; family UBA10105; genus JAHFKJ01. The sequence continues at coordinate 30,830 of JAHFKJ010000009.1, forward strand.
CCAACTTCTTCAATCATGTGTAAAGTTTGTATATTATTCGGCATACGTACACCCAGAGTTAACCCACCTCCACGAGCAAGCAATGGTACAGCTTTGATCATACATGGATAAACTATAGTCAATCCTCCCGGCCAATATTTTATCATCAAGTTCTTAACTCTACTAGATAAAGGAGTTAAGTATTTTTTAGCCATTTCTATAGATGAAACTAGAACAGGAGTAGCTTGAGTTTGGGGACGCTTACGAATTTCAAATAAACGCGAGATGCTTTCAGAAGCATCAATCCGACAACCTACCCCAAAAGTTGTATCGGTTGGATAAATTACGATACCTCCTTGTCTGAAAATACTTACGGCTTTTTCAACGTCAATCGTTTTCATAGCTTTTGGTTAATTTTAATTAAACGCAAGTTTTCATCCTTAATCGTAAACTCTAGTGAGAGTTTAGGTGCAATAGCTATTTCACGTAAAATTTCGGGCCATTCTATAAAAAGTATATTGCCAGAATCTGCTAAAATTTCAGAAAATCCAAAAACAGCAAGTTCAACACTTTTTTTAATTCGATATAAATCAATGTGATATAGATAGTCGAAAACAGGAATTGATAAACTATATCTTTTTACAATTAAAAAAGTGGGGGAGAGAATTCGCTGGGGGAGACCAAATTCTTTGGCAACTCCTTGCACAAAAGAGGTTTTTCCACTCCCCAATTCTCCGATCAAAGTTATAACTGTAGCTTGCTTTCCCCTACCCCCTTTTATTAAATAATCTGCAATTTTTCGGCCCAAACTTTGAGTCTGACTGGCATCATAGGTAATAATTTCCATATATATAAACAAGTTATGCTAATTGCGAAGCTGTCAATCAATACATCGCGCATTCTCCCCTCTCTCGTAGGTACAAACACTTGGTGGATCTCATCAAATAAAGCATACATAATAGCCAATAATACGCTATGAAAATGATCCTTCCATTCAGGATCATTTCGGGTATTACGAAAGGATCGATAAAACATAAGGTAGAGAAAAGCGTATTCAATTATGTGGAGTGATTTAAAAAATAAAAATTGGATTGTAGCGCTATCCGAAACTTGCACATGAGGACGTGAAGAAAAGTAAAAAATAAGTGCCATCATGCAAAAAGACGGCCACCAGTATTTGATAATTCTCATTTACAAATTATACAGGAGTTCTTGGTTTTTTTACACGGAACGCCAGGAAACCCGCTCCACCCGATAATAATATACCGGTTATAACCATTATAATTCCAAAAGGAAAACTTCCCTGATTTTCCGCACTCGTTGAAGCTGTTAAAGACTCTGCAGAATCTGTCGAAACAACCTCATTTGTCGTCTCTCCTAAGATATCGGAAGAAGGCTCGGGACTAGACAGCACTTTACTTGAAGGCGATGGAGAGGGTTTTTTAGGAGACGCTACTGGTGAAACTGAAGGTGTTGGCGTAGATGTTGAAACAGGTGAAGCGTTCGGAGTTGATGTTGGTTTTGGCGAAGTTGTAGGCACTGGAGTAGGTATAGGACCTGTGTTTGCGTTATCTTTTGTTTGAGAAGTAAGTGTATAGAAATCTCCAGTATTGTCTGGATATCTTCCTATTGAAACGTTTTCTCCTGGGTCTTTGGAATAAGTATATTTATCTACGATAGTGCCAGCGTTATCGAATAAGACCACTGTATCTCCATCATTATTCAAAACTGAGCTTAAATCAATATGAGGAAAGGTATTACTATCTGTAACAAGATTGGTTAAAATTTTTTTGGCAGAACTACCTGAATCTTCTGAAAAGTTTTCGTCATCATCAATATAATAAGATTTTAAATATTCAGCGCTTGAACTTGCATTGTAGAATTCCACCCACTCAGGAGTTGAATGCGCGCTAAATTCATTAATCTTCACCTGAGCCTGAGCAGATCGAACAAATAAAGCAAATAAAAATAAAAAACAAGCGCAAGAAATAAATTGTTTGTACATATTTGTATTTATGTACTGCGGAGTATACCTTATTATAGGTATTTATATAAAATGAAGGGTACAATAATAATTATTGTACGTGCAAGTATAAACTTACCAATCCATCTCCGTGATCGATATATTTGATTTTAATAATACTCGTTCCGCCACAATTTTGCGAAGCTGAATAAAGCACCCCATCTTTTGGCGCACGAATAACCGTTGACGAGTTAGAATACATATCTATCCCAGTATGAATTCCTCCACTATATTGATAACGATATGACCAAGGTGTAACGCCATAGTACTGTGTAATTGTGACGTCTCCAGTTAATGGCCAATCCCAATTACCCGACCCAACAGTCGCAATAACACCATTGTTTTGATTATCAGTAATTGATTTAGATTTAATGAAATCCGCTGGATTTATCCACTGATTATTTCTGCGAACTTCAAAATGAAGATGTGCTCCAGTAGAACACGCTGGGGCTCCCGTATTGCCTACAAGTGCGATAGGGTCACCGGCTTTTACTGGACCGACTCTATCACCATTGATAAGTGCGGCATCAATAGCTTGCTTTTCTGCAAGAGCTTGTTGCAACAAACTTTGGTAAGTAGCTTCATTATTCTTGGTCTCATTTAATAAAGTTTCTTTGGATCTACGCTGTTGATCTAACTTGGTAATTTGAATCTCCAGTTGTTTTTTTAGTTCTTCTAGCTGATGCTTCTTGAATTCCCGTAAATCTTTTTTTTCACTAAAATCTACTTTTGCAAGCTGGACCTCAACGAGCACCTGACGGTCATGTTCCTGGGCTTTTTGCAGGTATTTAAGCCGATATATTGCATCAGTAAGACCATGTGCTGATAATAACAACATAATTTTTGGGATCCGCTGTTGTTTATACGTAGCTATCACACGCTGAATAAGTAGCTGGGAAAGTTTCGAAAGAGTGGTGTCTAAATTAAAAATTTTTGTACCCAAATCTGCTATTTCTACAGTTAAATTAACGATTTTGACCTTAGTTTCCGAAATTTCCAGTGTCGTTAACTTAATCTTATCGGTCATCGATGAGATCTCTGCTGAAAGCGTCCGTTCCTGAGTTTGTGCAGTTTCAAGCTTTTTTTTAAGTTCTTCTATTTGTTTTTCTAAATCACCCGTAGAATCTTGAGCATGAATACTCGAAGTGAGGCTAGTAAAAACAAGACAAAAAATCAATACCACGTTTACAATTTTTTTCATGCATAGTAGAGTTTACCGCAAGTACCGATTTAAAGCCATGATGCTAGCTAACATCCCAAGTAATATACCGCAAACTTCTATCACAGCTAAATACAGCACGTAAAACAGTGGAGAAATCGGAAAAATAGCCAATTCTGCAAACTTTGAACTTAAGTAAGGAGTAAGATAGAGTAATAATCCAACATTAATAAGCCACCCTATCAAAGCCCCACAGGCACCATAAAAAGCTCCCTCAACAATAAATGGGTTTCGAATATATGATGTGGTAGCTCCAACTAGCTGTAAAATTTCTATTTCATTTTTTCGCAAAGCTATTTTCATACTTATTACTGTCAATACGGTAAATAAAGAAGTTAGACCTAATAAACTTACAAAGGTAATCCCAACAGTCCGAATTATAACGATCCAAGAACCTAAAGTATTTACAACATCTTCAGGAAATATTATTCCTTCAATATCGGATTCTATATTTAATGTTTTTGCGATTTCAGATAAATCTTCAATTTTTTTAGTCGCAACTGCTATCGAAGCAGGTAGTATATCAGTAGGGACCATCTCCAAAACTAATGGATTTTTTAAGTATTGTTTTTTATTTTCTTCGAATGCTGCTTCTTTAGAGACATACTTAACTGAGGCGACCTGATCCATATTTTGGAGTTTCTCCTGAAGTTTCTTAATATCAGCTTCTTTTTTGGAATCCTTAAAAAACACCACAACTTCCGGTTTCCGCTCATAATATTCTATAAGAATTGATGATCCTATGCTTACTAAAAAAAATAAACCGCCAACTAAAAAGGTCAGCAACATGATAGAAATCGCTGCGAATGCCTGGTACGGAGTCCTTCGTATATAATTGTTGGTATATTTGAGAATGTTCATATAAATTTACTTATAGTTTCCTTGTTTTTGGTCTTTAACTATTTTTCCTTTTTCAAGAGCGATGACTCTTTTTTTCATACTATTTACAACATCAACATTGTGCGTCGCCATAATGATCGTAGTTCCCAATTTATTTATTTCTTTAAGAATTTTCAGAATTTCACATGAATTTGTGGGATCAAGATTACCTGTTGGTTCATCCGCCAATACAAGTTTCGGTCCAGCAACTATAGCTCGAGCTATAGCTGTACGTTGTAATTCACCTTGAGAAAGCTGAACTGGGAATAAATTGATTTTTTCAGCCAGTCCCACCAAATGTAATACTTCATGGACTTTCTTATAAATTTCATCACGCGGTCTACCGGTAATTTCTAAAGCTATGGCAACATTCTCCTCAACGGTTCTATCAAATAAAATCTTAAAATCCTGGAATATCATACCTATATTCCGTCTTACGTGTGGGATTTGTGTTTTTTTTAGTTTAGTTAAATTCAAATTGTCTATAAGTATATTTCCGCTTGAGGGTAAAACTTCTCGTAAAAGTAACTTAAGAATAGTAGTTTTACCTGCACCAGAATTACCCACTAAAAAAACGAAGTCGCCCTTATCAATCGTAAAGTGCACATTATCTAATGCGTATACCTTGCCATAGAGCTTAGAAACATGCTCAAAAGAAACTAACATAATTTTAACTCGAGGATCCGCGTAAGTATTTTATTTCACGAATTGTATCAACTCGTTTTTGCATGCGGGTTTTTTCTGCCTGTTGAATTTCCTGGGATATCTTTTCGATTTGCTGTAACTGATTTATGCGTATACTATAAGCTACAAATCCACCTGCTATTAACGCCAAACTAAAGGTGATGCAATAAATTTTTAACTTATTAGTTCGGGGACCGCTTTCGAGTGTTTTTTCCCACTGTTTTATAGTTGTTAAAACACTCATACTTTATTTACTGTTTTATTCAAGAAGTTCTAACCAACCAACGTCCATTAACCATCCTACACGTTCTGATCTAAGTGTTTGGCCACCAACTCGTACCTTCTTGTCATTGTACTCATCAAGCGCTACCACCGATGAAGTTAAATACACAAATTGAGAAGGACCACCCGGTCTTTCAATATGATGAGTACCTTCATTATTAATGCCACCTTCACGTAATATTCCTTCTGCAGTGTCAGGAAAATTTTTTTCGTCTTTTCTACCTACCATTTTTTTGGCGTCAACCCCTTTGGCTTGAGTCTGAGACTGGGTTCCTCCTTTCGAAGTCTGTTTACTATTCGTTTTAGCTAAAACAAAACCGGTAAATACCCCAAAACCAATTATAGCTATGAATAAAACTATTTTGGGCAGATCTACAGTGACTTGGGTTTCCCGTAAGGGTTCAATATCTTTTACGATAGGAATTTCGTTCGAATGATCTGTTGATTTAAGTGGTATTTTTTGCATATGTCTCCCTTCATTCAAGAATACTGATTTTTATAAATTTTTGCAAGTTGTGATTAAAGCTGACGTAAACTGATTTTTTTTAAATTTGCTTCTATGAAAGGATCGAGTTGACCGTCCAAAACTGCATCTGTGTTGGTAGATTCATGCCCAGTACGTACATCTTTTACCAGATGATACGGATGAAGCACATAATTACGAATTTGATTACTCCAGCCTGGTTTTTTATATACTCCGCGTAAATCTTTTTGAGCAGAGGCACGTCTTTCTTCTTCAATCTCCCAGAGTTTAGCACGCAAAATCTTCAGCGCGTTCTCGCGGTTTTGACCCTGATATCGTTCCTGTTGACAAGTAACAACAATTCCAGTGGGTTTATGAGTAAGCCTGACTGCTGTTGAAACTTTGTTCACATTTTGACCTCCTTTCCCACCTGCCCGATAGAATTCCCAACTTAGATCTCCTTCAGGAATGCCAACTTCAACGGTATTATCTATCATAGGCAGTACTTCAACCAGCGCAAATGAAGTTTGACGAAGTTTATCAGCATTAAAAGGCGACTGCCTCACCAATCTGTGCGTACCAGCTTCGCTTTTGAGCATTCCATAAGCAAATGTTCCTGATATGGTTATTACTACACTCTTAATACCAGCCTCATCTCCTGCGGTTCGCTCTACTTCTTCCCATGTCCAACCCTTACTCTCAATATAGCGGGTATACATGCGAAAAAGAATTGAGGACCAGTCCATGGCTTCCGTACCGCCTTGTCCAGCATGGATTGCCACAATCGCATCATTGCGGTCGTATTTACCTGATAAATATACTTTAGTCTCGATCTTGGCTAAGACTTTTTTAAGTTCAGCCTCACCACCTGCATCAAGAAGTAATTCCAACTCCTTTACTTCATCAATTTCCTTTTGTAAACTTGCCAGCTCTTTCATTTTACTGGTAGCTGTTTGATGGTCTTGCCAAAACACCGGATTAGAAGCTTCTTTTCCAAGTTCTTCGATTCTTCGTTTGGTATCAGTGATATTTATTTTAGTTAACACATCTGCAACACGCTGATTCAATTCATCCATGTTGTAATGGTAGTCGATTTGAAGCTATAAAACAAGAAAGGTGCGTATTTAAAATTTCAGGAAACCTAATATAAGCAAAACCAATCCCAACGCTATTCGATAAATAATGAAAGGATAAAGTGAATTTTTGGAGATGTACCGCAGGAAATATTTAATAGTTAAATACCCGAATATTGCCGCCGTTACAATTCCAGTTATAAAAAAAAGCAGATCAGAAATGGTCAAACTGCCATGCAAAAACAATAGCAAAGTTTTCACTAGTTTCAATCCTCCTGCCCCGGCAATAATAGGTGCGGACAATAAAAATGCGAATCGAGACGCTTCTTCACGGGTCAATCCTTCCCACATTCCTGTAGCCATAGTAATTCCTGATCTGGATACACCTGGTATAAGAGCCAGAGATTGTGCAAGTCCAACCTTAACGCTCTCCCACCTATTCATACTATGAATCGATCGAGCTTTTTTACCCGTTATTTCTACATAAATGAGTACTGATGAAAACACTATAAGCATCAACGCAACTAAGATGGGCGATCGGAATACTGTTTCAATTTTTTTCTCAAGCAATAAACCAAAGATCATTCCCGGTATTGTTCCAATTATTAGTAAGATAACCAGTTTCTCAGAATCTGATCTGATTTGTCTTTTTTTGATAATTTCAATACCTGATATGAATAATTGCTGCCATTCTTTTTTGAAAAACAGCAGTAAAGCCACCAATGTTCCCATATGTAAAGCGGCATCAAATCCTAAACCGAATTTACTTTGGGAAATACCCAAAAAAATCTCAATAATAATCAAATGTCCTGTCGAAGACACAGGTAAAAATTCAGTTATTCCTTGAATTATTCCCAATATTCCTGATTTGATTAAGTCACTCATGAAAGATAAGTAACTTTATATTCTTGAATTTCAAAAATCAAGTATTTAACCCTGTTAGCGCAATTCGAGCGACGATCCATCATACACAAGATTTTTAGGTTTAATTATTACTTGTCGTTTACCTTGTTCTATAAAACCCGCATCAATCGATGCAAAACCAGATTGTTTGATAATTTTTTGTGTTCGTTCAATTTCTTTACTCGATAGATACAATGCGTAATCTGATCCCATATTGTATGTTTGATACATTTCATCATCAGATATATTGGCGTGAATCTGAATAAAAGCAAAAATTGGCTGTGGCTCAATCACCTGTTCTATTACGTATGTAAATTTGCCTCTCGCACGCATAAGTTTTCTTAAACCATGCCCTGTAATGTTTGAAATGTAATGAATATCGATACTGGCTTTTTGCAAGCTCTGAATGAGTCTAGCATAGATATTTGTTTTGGTAAGTAAACTTTCACCATAAGTTTTCCCATTTGGTAATTTTGTCGCGTAACCTTGCGGAAGTTTCTTCGCGATGACACGAGTCAACGATATGCCATTGGCATTTACTCCATTACTCTTTATAAGTAAAATTCTATCTCCAGCCTGTAGCTTATTATCAGTAATCAAGTGTTTTTTACTCCTAATAATTCCAATTGCCGACCCGCCAAGATCGATTGTGTCTGGAACAACTATGCCTTTTAATGTTGGTGTTTCGCCTCCACCCCAGACCACTTGAGCTTCATTGCAAGCGTTTTTCCATCCAGCTACAAAATCTCTCATCCGTTTTTTATCCTGCAACCAGGAATTATCTTCTACCGCCCAATATGCATGAATAACCAAGGGTGTGGCTCCAACTGAAACAAGATCATTAATAATAGTTGCAACAGTATCATGTGCGATAACGTCGTAGTAGGTTTTCCCAGTAATCTTCCGCATTCCATCTGCAACCAAATTTTTTGTTCCGAGTCCTTCAATTACAGACGCCATTAAAGGCGTCTGTTTATCCCGAGACGAACCGAGGGACCATACGAACGCTGATTCACCCCGACTATCTGATAATTCACGAAACCCATGCGTTATTAAGTTCTCACCTGTTTTTAGCGCCGCAGTTTGCGCAAGTATTTTAATCGGGTCTTTAATGGCGTAATTATCTCCAACTTGGGCATAGGTAATTGAATTCTTATTCATAACTACACAATCTTTAACTTCGTAAAAGAATTTTACGAAAAGAAATGGTGAAATAAATTAAATGTGAAGATTCAAGATAGAAGTACTAATTTCTTTTTCAATCGGATATTTTTGCACTTTGAATATCTTTCCGGTGATTTTTTCATAGACTCCAATATACCGTTTTGCAAGCGCAACCACCAGTTCTATAGGCATCTCCGGCGGTTTTCCCTCACCTCGGTATCCCCTCTTAGCATACCAAAGCCGCAAAAATTCTTTGTCAAAATTTTCCGGTTCCAAGCCTTTTTTAAATCTTTGTAGGTAGGTTTTTGCGATCCAAAATCGGGAGGAATCAGGCGTGTGAATTTCATCAATCAGTGTCAGCTGTCCTTTGTACAAACCAAATTCATACTTAGTGTCAATAAGTATCAGCCCTCGTCGTTTACAAAACCGGCTTCCATAATCAAATAAATTGAGCGCCACTTTTTCCATTTGCTTATATAATTTTTCCGGAATTATTTTACGTTTTATGATTTCCTCCCTTGTCAGTCTTTCGTCATGCACAGTACTTCCGGCTTCCGGATGAGTGGTGGGAGTGATCACCGGATTGGGTAATTTTTGATTTTTCTTAAGTCCCTCAGGAAAGTTAATTCCATAAATAAGCCGTTCACCTTTTTCATAAGAATACCAAATACTCGTTTTGGTGACGCCTGATATATAACCGCGGACGACCATCTCGACCGGTAGCGGTACACAATCATTGGCAATTAGTACATTTGGATGAGGGACTTCAGTCAAATGATTGGGAATAATCTGCTTAGTTTTTTCAAACCAAAATGCTGCAAGCAGATTGAGGACTGCGCCTTTAAATGGAATGTGACCCAAAATCACATCAAAAGCTGATTGTCGGTCTGTGGTGATAAGAATGCGTTTACCATCAACTTTATAAAAATCCCGTACTTTTCCCTGATATTTTTTACCCAGTCCAGGAACATCAATAGTTTCTAATACTGAGGTAAGCGCATGCAAGATCGTCTTTTTCTGTAACATAAATTATTTTCCTGTTAACTTAAGGTATTGTCGAAACCCAAAGTCTTCAAGTTTATGTGCTTTATTTTCAACTTCTTTTTTAATTTTCTCTTTAAACGTAAGTATTTTATCAGAAACTCGTTTATCACTCGTACCAATAATTTCAGCTGCTAAAATTCCTGCATTTTTAGCACCGTTAACCGTGACTGTGGCAACAGGAACTCCAGACGGCATTTGCACAATTGAGTACAGCGAATCGATTCCAAAAAGAAATTTAGATTGAATAGGTACACCTACTACCGGTAGTGTTGTTAATGCTGCAATCATCCCGGGTAAATGTGCAGATCCGCCCGCTCCGGCAATAATTACTTTCAATCCTCTCTCTGCTGCTTTTTTAGCATAATCGAACATTCTTTCTGGAGTACGATGTGCAGATACAATAGTTAATTCAAAATCTATATCAAATTCCTCAAGTACTTTGGCTGATTCCTGCATAACAGGCAAATCTGAATCCGAACCCATTACTATTCCTACTAACAAATTTTTCATTTTTAATCCCCCTCTTTTAAAAGATTAGTGGTAGGTGATACATAAACTATATTTTTTGCATAATCCTTAATTTTCTCCCATCATAAGGAATTAAAGAAATTATATAGTAATAAACATCCTCGCCCGTTTGGCTTTTTTATACGCGTTTTGAATAGTTTTATCAATAGCAGTAATGTGTCCCATTTTGCGTTCCATCTTCGTATCTTTTTTGCCATAAATATGCACATATGTTTGTGGCAAGCGCAGCGCATCATCCATACCAGTTACCTGGGCCACACCTGTGCGCCCGCCTAAAATATTGATCATCACAGCAGCGGGCACAATCATATCAGTCTGACCCAAGGGCAAACCAGTAATCGCGCGGATGTGCTGTTCAAATTGATTGGTGATACAAGCTTCAATAGTGTAATGTCCGCTGTTATGAACTCGCGGAGCGATTTCATTTACAAGTACTTGGCCTCTCTTTGTCAAAAACATTTCAATTCCAAACACACCCGCGCCTTGAAGTTGCTGCATGACTTTTTTGGCAAGTACCTGAGTTTTTTTAGAAATATTTTTCTTAATTGGTGCGGGTGCTTTGACTATATGGCAAATATTATTTTTGTGAATTGTTTCAACTACCGGATACGTCGCAATTTCCCCCTCGGTATTTCGGGCTACCATAATAGCCAACTCTTTTACAAAAGGCACGAATTTTTCGACATAGAGACCCGAGCCCTGCAGTGAATTGAGACTTTTATCAATATCACTGGCCTTTCGAATAAGGGCGTTTCCGCGACCATCATAGGCAAAACGGCGGGTTTTGAGAAAGATGGGATAGCCAAATTTTTTGACAGCTTTCAATATGTCCTCTTTATTTTCAACCTCAAGAAAATCAGCGACAGGTATACCATTTTTTTTGAAAAATTCTTTTTGCAGATATTTATCGTTAATGAGTTTAAACGACGTGATCGATGGATGAATAACAGCCCCGTTTTCGATTAAGTTGTCAAAAATATCTGAGTTCTCAAGTTCGATTTCGTAGGTAATCACATCTGATTTTTTAGCAAGCTTAGTAAGTGCCTGTTTATCAGAGTATTGGGCAACAATCTGTTCATCAGCAACTTGACCAGCCGGACTCTCGGGTGTCGGATCAAGAATGGTGACCCGAAAACCCATTTTGTGAGCCTCAAAAGCCATCATCCGTCCCAGTTGTCCTCCGCCAACTATACCAATTCTATTTTTCATTAATTAATTACATCTTATAGAGATAATACTGATGTTTATTTTTTTTGTTGTAAACAAAAATATATTAGCATATAATCGCTTTGCATGACAACACCAGATCAAACATATTCAGATAAATTCGCAGAAATCGTACCAAATTTACAAGATTTATATGCTCTTACCCAACAGCTTATAACTCCTGAAATGGTTTACACTCTTACACAGCGGCTTGCTTCTGTATATGCACCTACCGGAACTGTAGCATTTACCATCGGCCCTGTGTTAAATCAAATTGCTGCGGAGTTTCCCGGATATAATAGAATTACTGTATATCCTCATTATTTAGACACACCCAGTCCTGCATTTGACGTAAACTGTGTTACTAAAAATACTCCCGTTTTTTTCACACACGCGGATGAAATTTCGTATGATGTCAAAACTATGGGCTCTGGCGAAGTACCTTTGACTCCTCTATGTGCGCATCGGCAACAACCAAACATGCAGTTTCCCGGTGTTGTTCTTCGTTACAAAGATACAAAGGGTGAGCAGATACTTGAACAAATAGCTGAAGGATTTGTCCAAACAAAACCAGATAGTACAGTGATTTTCACCACTCAACATGGCTCTGAAGGAAAAATAAAAGCAGGAGATCGCGTTGTATTCAATCCCGAACAACGCTTAGCACTTGCCACAGATGGAGATACAATGACCGGAATTATAGATAACCGAGCTGGAATGGCTATCGCTTTAGCAGTGATTCAGGTATTGGCCAATCCAGATCAGAAAATTAATCACCTTAGGGAAACGGCAGCAACTTTTATTGCAACTGATGGTGAAGAGGGAGTCGCAGATCCTCCAGTTTTTGCCTGGGGAGCTCGAGAGGTTGCATTGGCGCTACGAGAGAAATATGCGGATCAGTCGCCGATGATCGTTACCGATGGACATGATTTTAATCGGGATAGCATTATTCCACCACAGGCATTAATTGCCCGCGTGGTTTCAAACGGTAAGGGTCCGGTCATTCAACCCGACAGGTTGCATCGAGTAAGATTACTGGTTGAAGCAATCGAAACTATTACAGGTCAACAAATGGCTGCAGAAACAGATACCGTAGGAGGCACAACGTCTAGAAGTGATGATGAAGGTTTACGGCGAGGCGGTATAGCCGGACGTTTAATTTATCCAATTGGTTATGGTGTAAAAGCAGCCCACCATGATGATGGAGAACCTGCAGCAGCATCGTTGAATAACTTAGTTACAACTGCCCGATTCTTAACTCTAGCTGTCTACGCAGCAAATAAAGGATTGCTGTATTAATTGGTAGACTCTGCAGATCAACCATTAATTGTTTTTTTGGCAATCTTTTTAATTTGTTTGACGAGCGTTAGTGCTCGTTCTGGGGCGTCGCCAATGTAGTGTGACACATCAAGTAGGCTTTTAATTTGTTCTTGAGTTAAATATTTGTGCAATGTGTCGCTTTCCAACAGTAAACTGTGCAGAGGATTGGGCTGGCCTTTTTGAATTGCCGACCAAGCCGGCAAAGATAATTCACGTAATAATTCATGTAATTCTTGCCGATTGCCGCCATTTTTAACAGCTGACATCAAAATCGTTTCAGTTGCAGCAAACGGACCATATTGGTCTAAATTGTATGCAATTCGTTCTAAGTTGATAACTAACCCCGTGATAATTTTTTCAGCAGTTTCAAGTATTTCATCAAGGACTATAAAAGCCTCGGAAATTATGATGCGTTTATTTGCACTATCATCTAAGGTGCGTTCCAAATAAGAATGCGTCGCATTTTCCAATACGACCGGAGGCAACTGCTGTAAATATCTAGCCAGCGAACAAATTTTCTCACTATTTACGGGATTTTTCTTAAACGGCATCGCTGATGAGCCTACTTGTTTACTCCCAAACGGTTCACTCCACTCTCCCACAGGCGGAGACTGTAAAATTCGTAAATCTGAGGCAAATTTACCCACAGAGGAAGCAATACTGGCAAGCAGGGTTAATGCTAGATAGTCATATTTACGTGGATAAACCTGGGTAGCGATAAGCGTCCCTTCAATACCTAAAAGTTTCATTACATTATCATCCAGCACTTGTGCGGACATTTTCGTACCTTCAAGAAGTGCTTTGTAACTGGCTCTTGTTCCAACAGCACCTTTCATACCTTTTGCTTTAATATAGCTTTTAACGCTTTGCAACAAATTAAAATCAGTTAATAAATCATTGGCATAAACTGACAATCGATACCCGACTGTTGTTGGCTCTGCAGGCTGAATATGTGTAAAACCTATGCAGGGCACACACGCATATTTTTCAATTTTGTCAGCAAAAAGTTTCAATAGTTGCAGCAATTTATTTTCTATAATGACAAAAGCTTCTTGAACTCTGAGTGCATCAGCATTATCTACTACATCCATGCTTGTGGCGCCCAAATGAATTTTGCCTCCGCCGATCTTAGCTTTTTCTGCAAATTCTTTGATTGCCGCCATTACGTCGTGTCGGGTTTCTTTTTCTATTTCTAATATCCGAGCGATGTCTATATCTTTTTCATGAGTACTTAAATCAACAAGTTCATCGTCACTTACTATACCTGCTTCGTGCTGGACTTTCGCCAGAGTAACCCAAATTCTCCGCCACAAACGATATTTATATTCTTCACTAAAAATATACCGCATTTCTTTTGACCCATAACGCCAGGAAAGGGGCGACATGTAATTTGAAAAATCAATATTCATACGTCTAATACACTTACGTTAAAATTAAGTTCAATTTATTTAACCCAATTGCAGCTTGTATTTCCATAGCCACGCGCATTCCCATTGAAATAGGTTCTCCATATAAATATGTAGAATAAGGGGTCGCGTTAATACCCGGTGATCCCGGCATACGTGCAGATACATCAATAACGACGATATCTTTTTTCGGTGGACCGGCCGTTATCATAGATTGCAGTGCGAATGGCCCGATAATTCCCGGAGGACATAATTCCTGGGTCGCTTGAATGAAGCGCTTACCCAATTCAAATGCTTTTTCGAGCAGCGACTCAAGCACCGTAACCGCAATGTGCCCGGCTTCCTCATATGTTACTGAATGTCCGGCTAAAATTTCACTTTGGCTTATCGCAGGTAAACGTAATATTCCTTCCAAGTTTGTCTGCCGGCGAGTATCAGTACCAATAAGTTCTAATCGATCAGAGACTGGCGAATAAAAAAAGTTGAAATTCACACTTGCGCCCAATACAAACTCTTCAATAATTGCCTTATCTAATGCCTCTTGAGTAATTTTTCCGGAACTAATCATTTGATTACTTTTTTGCTTGTACTCTGTGTATGAACTACTTAAGAAAAACGCCCTTTCATACTCCCGAGCTTTTTCTGAGACTTTTATTATACACAAGCGATCGATACTTTGTGGGTCTCTAAAATGTTTGGGAAAACGAATTTCAGCATTCTGCAAGATATTATATTGATTAGGAGTCTGATCCCGTTCCTCCAGACTTAGCAAATACTTATTGCCGAATATCGGAACGTTAAATTTATTTTTAATCGATTCATAATCAAATTTAAGATATGCTTCAAATGAACGGTTGGGTATAAAAATAGTTGACTTCAATTTATCCTGTATTTCGGGCTTTAATATATCGTAAAAACGTTCAAGAATTAGACACTCATCAACACATCCAATAGTATCGAAGGTTTGACTCCCACCCGCGTGGGTATGACGAGAAAAAGAAGTTTTATAATACTCTGTGTAAGTTTTTTCTCTGCCTTTTTGTGTTACCACAAGCGTCTTAAATCCTAAGTTTTTCGCCCCGCGGCAAATATCAAGTGCGCTGTGACTACCCAAAACCGAGATAATTTGTGGATTCATTTGTGTCTGGTTAATCAAGTATTTCAGCTAATTTATTTCGTTTAATTGCGATGTTAATTTCCCGGGCGATCCTTCTTCCGGTACTCATAGGTTCTGAATAGAAAAATGCGGCATAGAGAGAACTATCTATAAAGAGATTCGTGCCTGCTACAATGCGACATGAAAGTTCTATAACATAAAATTTTTGATCGGGTGTAATGATCGTTTCCAAACAAAATGGCCCCCATAATCCGCGCTTATCTATAAGCTTTTTCGATGCATGAATAAGTTGTTCAGCCATATCATAGGCTTTTGGCATCAAGGATTCACGAAGTGCAAGTGGACTATTGCCGACAACTACAAATGATGGCGTGATATCAATTGATTCCTGATGTGCAAGAGGCAGTCTCCCCAACGAATCAACATTTGTTTCATAACGACGATCACAGCTTAACAATTCAAGCGATTTTGTAATCGGTGAATAAAAAAAATGAAGATACATCGGAACTCCGATGATATATTCCTGTACTAAATAATGCTTTTTAAGAAATGATTTTATTTTGTGAGTAAAATCCTTCTTGTTATGAGCAACAAAATACCCAGTTCCACCCTCTGCTCCATATGATTTGACAATCACCGGCCGATCAATATGGTCTTTTGGTTCAAACACATGAGGCGTGAGCAATCCGGCAGTTTGCATCCACCTCAACTGCTGGTGCCGATTTCTTTCCCATTCCAAGACATTTTTGTTTCCAAAATAAGGTGAAGTAATTTTTTTATTTCCGTCGATTCCTAAATATGCCACAAATGACCCATGCGGTATCAAAATCAGATTTTTATTTTGGAGTTTTTTTTCAGCAACTAACAACTGTGTGTATGATTTAATTTCGACAAAATCATCTATAAATGTGAAGCGCTGATAAAATTTAATGCGATCGCTGGTTGCTATGATTAATGTTTTAAATCCTTCATCTTTTGCCCCTTTAAGAATTTGCAGTGCAGAATGGCTACCTAAAGTCGCAATGGTATATTTTTTTTCCATATCTATTTACTTTTTACTGATAAAATCTGACTGCATTTTTAAAAATCTGTAACCCTGGCCCGAATGTCGGTACTGTCTTCTTATTTCTCAGATAAGTTTCTTTGAGTAATGGCCAGTTCGGCAGCTGTGTAAAAAATAACGCCCGTTCTGGATGGGGCATCAACCCAAAAACTCTGCCTGTTTCATCAGTAACTGCGGCAATATCCGATAAGGTTCCAGTTGGATTTGCTGGTAAATTTTGGTAGTTACACATTTCACCTTTGAAGTAACGCAGTGCGATCAACTTTCTTTTTTTTAGCTCTTGCAAAGTCTCAGCGGTGGCATACAATTTACCTTCTCCATGAGCAATAGGAGCTGAAAATGATTTGATGTCCTTAAGCCAAGGCGAATTACTTTCATTTTTTAGATCTACCCAGCGATCTATATAGCGCGCAGTTTCATTATGAAGTAACGCCACCTGTCTCTTTCCATATTGCAAATTAATCCCCGGCAATAAGCCTAAGTTTATGAGTATTTGACACCCATTACAAATGCCTATCACGAGATTGTTACCTTTTAAGTATTGCTCAATTTCAGGCCATAAATGGTTTCTGATCTTTTGCGCATAGGCATTTCCACTACCGATATCATCGCCGTACGCAAATCCTCCTGGGAAAACCAATATCTGAAACCGGGAAAATAACGTTTTCTTTGCGATAAGATCGTTAATATGAATAATTTGAGCAGTTGCGCCGGCCGTTTCAAATGCAAAGGCTGTTTCCTCTTCACAGTTCAAACCATATCCTGAAAATATCAGGGCTTTCGGTTTCATAATTTAATAATCTTTAAATGTCTGCTTATACGCTTCTAATACCGTGTCCATATCCATATTTACAATTTTCTTACCTTTAATACCCTTAATTACCACTTTTTGATCTGCAGTCACAATTCCCAGTAACCCATAGGGTATTCCAGACATGGTTTTTTCAAATTCTTTTTTATTTTGAGGAGCAATACTCAATACAATTCTACCCTGACTTTCAGAGAAAAGGACAAAATCGTCGCGACTAAAGCTGCCGGGTAATTTATTTAACTCAATATTTATTCCCAGCAAACCTCCCATCGCCATTTTTAGGATCGCCACTCCCAGCCCAGCGCGTCCTACACTCTGGGCTGAAGTAATGAGTCCTTTTCGGACACAGCTATGAAAAGCTCGATAAATTTTTGTATTTTTATAAGCATCAACATGAGGCACTGAGTTACCAATGTCAATCCCTCGGTCATGATCGAGTAAATAAAAATATTCACTTGCACCCAGTTCTTCATGAGTCTCACCAATTACATATAGAAGATCTCCGGGAAACTTAACATCGAGTGAAACTGCCTGCACTATATCATTTATTATCCCCACGGCAGAAATTAACAATGTCGGAGGTACAGAAATTATAAGCGGATTACCTTGATCATCATATCCCTTAAAATCATTAAACATACTGTCTTTCCCTGAAATAAATGGAGTTTCATAAACAGTTGCGATATCGTAACAAGCTTTAACTGCCCGCTTAAGTTGTCCCAACCGCTCCGGATCCGTAGAACTGCACCAGCAAAAATTATCAAGAAGCGCTATACGCGCGGGATCGGCTCCAGCCGCCACACAATTGCGTACCGCCGTATCAATCGCCGCAGCTACCATATGATATGTATCAATATCGCTATATGACGGATATAATCCTTGCGAGATGACTAAACCTTTGTTGGAACTCAGAAGCGGTCGCATCACGGAAGCGTCTCCATTTACTCTCCCCCTTCCCTGAAGCGGTTTGATGATAGAGGTCCCTTGCACCTCATGATCATACTGGGTTGAGATAAATTCGAAACTCGTTATATTGGGTCGGGCAAGTATTTTTAAGAGTGAGTTATTAAGATTTTCAGATGTTGCCAGCTGAGGTTCTGAATGTTTTACTTGGGTAAATGTCGTCGTTAACTTTCTCCGAGGTAAGCCATTGTGCAAAAAATTCATATCCATATCCATAATCTTTTCTTTATGGTAGTAAACGCTGCATTTCCCCGAATGGGTAAATTCACCAATCACTGTGGCTTCGACACCTCTTCGTTTCATGAGTTCTGCAAATTTTTTCCATTTGCGCTTAGGTACCGCCAAGGTCATCCGTTCCTGTGATTCAGATATCCAGATTTGCCAGGGAGCAAGTCCTGGATATTTTACCGGAACTTTATTCAGCCTCACCTCACACCCGCGACTCTCTTTGGCCATTTCAGCAACAGAACAGGACAACCCACCCGCACCGTTATCAGTAATACTGTTATATAATCCGAGATTTCTGGCCTCTTTAACCAATGCGTCGGAAAGTTTTTTTTGCGTAATCGGATCTCCGATTTGCACCGCAGTTGCCGGGCTACCGCTATCCATGGCTTCTGATGAAAACGTCGCCCCATGAATTCCATCCAATCCCACTCTTCCGCCAACTATCACTATATAATCTCCGGGTCTGGCTTTTTTAACATACATTTTTTTGCCTTTGTTTTTTTTAGGAATGATTCCTACCGTTCCCACAAATACCAAAGGCTTACCTTTGAAACGTACATCAAAATTTAAAAAGCCTTGCGGGGTAGGAATTCCGGAACAGTTTCCACCGGAATTGACTCCGGCTATAACTCCGTCCATGATTCTTCTTGGTGACAACATCGGTTGGGTTTTATTGGGTCCTTTATACAAGAGTGTATTATCATCTGGAGGAGCAAAACAAAATCCATATGTGTTGGCAATCGGTTTGGCTCCCAATCCAAAACCAATTGCGTCGCGATTTACGCCCACAATTCCGGTGATTGAACCGCCAAATGGATCAAGTGCGCTCGGACTGTTGTGAGTTTCGACTTTGTGAGTT
Source organism: Candidatus Gottesmanbacteria bacterium (assembly GCA_023245415.1). GTDB lineage: Bacteria > Patescibacteriota > Microgenomatia > UBA10105 > UBA10105 > JAHFKJ01. The sequence goes on from JAHFKJ010000009.1 coordinate 50,044, forward strand.
ACCAAAAAATCTTTGTCAAATTCAATCGCCCCAGAATTATCTGTAAAAATAGAAACACAAAAATCTCCTCTACCCAGCTTTTTTCTGATATCACTAGTTGCTTTTTTGATATACGTTTTATAAAGTCCGTCCTTTAAGTCATCAATCGGATCGGCAAATATCGTATGTTTGCAATGTTCAGACCACGTCTGTGCTAGAGATTCAAGTTCAAGATCAGTCGGATTCCGTTTCTTCGTATCAAAATACGCACGGATCGTTTTCAAGTACAATAAATCCAACGCCAGCGGCCCTCGCCTAGTTCCATCTGCATCCGGAATGCCTGACTTACCCAATCTGACAAGTTCTTCATCAGAAATATGCAGATCTACGCTGTCGACTTTTTGCGTCGCCGTCAGTTTCACTCGCGGCACGATCCTATCCATTCCCCTATCTCTTAGATATTTTGAATAACTTTTAGTTGAGGCTCGTTGGATAACTGGATTATATAAGCTATGTGCAATACGCCCAGTGTCTTCTTTAGAGATATTTCCTGAAATAAATATTACCTGAGATGTATAAACCCCATCATGTAGTGAGAATTTTACTTTTAAAAAATCTTCAATCATTTCGCGCGCTGTACTTGCGACATTATCAGTCACTCCCGGAAGAAATCCGATTTCGATCGCATAATCAAAATGCAGTTCTTGAAGAGTCAGAAGTTGCTGGGTGACGGGATTGACGAACATCTCCTGGATTTGGGAAAGTTGGGTGCGCTTAAGAGATGAATCGATCGTATAAATATCGGCAATGGCCACACTCTTAACCGCAAATTTTTGTGCTGTAAATTTTTTGGCAAGCGACGTAGCCCGTGCATCTACAATTTTTGATATAACTTCGATTCTTTCTGCCATATTTTTAAGATTCTCATCTAGGCATTTCTGCTGCTATCCAAGCTACTGCTTTTGCGGTCTGAACTAACCCTTTTAAATTCGCAGTTGGTCGTCCATCATTAAAATGTGGATCGCGCACGTCATATCCAATAGGCATGATATTCTCCATCACTTCCATATATGCAGCATCATCGCTTCTAGAAACCGCTGCGCCATCTTCTGTCATTCGTGACGACACACTATATGGAACTACACTCGTCAAGAATGATTCAAATTCTGCATATACATCTGGAGGAATGACCGGACCTTTATTGGCTGAAACATATGCTGCATATCTAACAACAGGTTGAGGATCCATGGTATCATGACCATCAACATTTACAACTCTTTCAGGCAACTTCCCTGCAAAACCTGCTCGGTTGATGATAGCTCGCGCACCTCGTGAAAAATATGCCGGATCATGTTCTAATCCTTCTTCAGAATCAGGAAATACAAATCCGACTCCTAAGTCGGTTAATGTAATGCCATTTTTCTGAGCAACTGCACTAAGTGCTCTAAGACTTGCCAAACAAACTGCTAGTCCAGCGGCATTATCCATATTTCCTGTAACTAATTCATTTTCCAAGGTAAATGCAGGCGTATAAACTACCCTATCGGAAGGTTTAAAACCGTCTTTTGGTTTTTCCGAAGCCGTATAGTATGGCTTAAATTCCTGCTCACGGCTCCCTGTTGATCCGATAACTCCCTCACTTACTCGCTCATATCCATCTAGACTTTTATTCCAACGAAGAACTGCTGCAGGAAATTCGCGCGCCACACGTGGACGATGTGCACAGTTTGGCAATATCGGAGACGATGGTTCATTCGTTGATCTAGGGAATAAATAACTAATGGTATCCGCATGCGCATCAAACCATAATGGCTGCCTAACACTTAACAAAACTGCAGGAGAACGAGTGCCTAAGAAATGGACGCTAAAGTGTTCCGTAGGAATACCCGCCTCAAGAGCTAGCTGCTGAAGTATAGGTGTTCTAGTGTGCAAAACTGTTCCCGAAGGAGCTGGTTCTTGAAGTTGTTTTAACAAAGTTAATACAGTCTCCTCAGTAATAATCGCATTTATTATTAGCGCAGTTTCATCCATTCTCAAATCTCTATGTGCTTCTACTGTCATAGCTATCTTGTAAAGATTTTATAAATCAACATCTGGATAATATACTCCAGGCCAGTCTTTGTAAAGTATTGATAACCAAATCAGCGTTTGAAAAGTCTTGATTTTGGGTAAATCGATTCGGAATAACAATGACATTCATCCCTGCATCTTTGGCAGCATTGACTCCTGACTCTGTGTCTTCCAGAACCAAACACTTTGCAGGAAGAACTCTCAGTCGTCTCGCTGTTTCTTCAAATACATCAGGAAAAGGCTTACCTTTCTGCACCATATCTCCAGAAACGATGACCTCAAAATAGTCTCTAATATTTAATCTAGAAAGGACAAGATCAATATGTTTCAAGTTTGAAGAAGATGCCAATGCAATTTTTACCTTGTGTTTTTTAAGTAATGCAAGAAGCTCTAATAATCCCGGCATAGGTTTGATTTCTGTTTCTAAAAGTTGACCGTATATGGCTCGTCTCTTTTC
>JAHFKJ010000033.1 GCA_023245415.1 Candidatus Gottesmanbacteria bacterium
CCTACACTTTACAGTATATGGCTACGAGGTGGCACGGCCACATTTCAATGTAAAATTTGGTTTGAAATTACAATAGAAGAGTGTCCCAAACGTAGCTGAAAAGCGAAGTGGGACTTTTTTGTTTCTTCGCCCTACACTTTACAGTATATGGCTACGAGGTGGCACGGCCACATTTCAATGTAAAATTTGGTTTGAAATTACAATAGAAGAGTGTCCCAAACGTAGCTGAAAAGCGAAGTGGGACTTTTTTGTTTCTTCGCCCTACACTTTACAGTATATGGCTACGAGGTGGCACGGCCACATTTCAATGTAAAATTTGGTTTGAAATTACAATAGAAGAGTGTCCCAAACGTAGCTGAAAAGCGAAGTGGGACTTTTTTCATTTCTGCTACAATTTTCTTGTGTATTACGTTTATATTTTAAGATTGAAAGATAAAACTTTTTATATTGGTTATTCATCGGATTTAAAACAACGAACAATTGCCCATCAAAATGGTGACGTGTCTCAAACAAAAAACATACGACCTCTTAAGTTAGTTTTTTACTCTGCTTTCGAATCAAAATTAAAAGCATTACAGTTTGAAAAATATCTTAAGACAGCTTCTGGGTGGGCTTTTAGAAATAAACGGTTAATTTAGAAACGCTTCCTCAAAAACGGGTTTCTAATTATGATGCAAGAATTAAACAGTGGCAACAGATTTTAAAACGTACGCTGCAAATTTTCACTTAACTTTTCCCCTAAACTGATGTTCCAATTCCCGCTTTTGGGCACGCTGTTTAAGTTCCTGCCTTCGATCGTATTGCTTTTTACCTTTCGCAACACCGACTTCCAGTTTGATGAAGTTGCCATGAGTATACAAAGTAAGTGGAATTAAAGTTAATCCTTCACTATCACTTTTTGTTTTGAGCGAAATGATTTCTTTTTTAGAAACGAGAAGTTTGCGGGTGCGTCTGGGATCATAACCTATGACGCGCGCAAACGTATAAGGCTGAATTTGGGCGTTAACTAAGTAAGCCTCACTACCTATAATCCGTACAAAAGATCCGGCAAGCGAAACGCGGTTTCCTCTGACACTTTTTACCTCAGGACCGGTAAGCTTAATCCCGGCTTCGAACCGAACAAGAATCGAATAATCATGAGTTGCAGAACGATTGACAATGTGCATAAAAGCGTTAAGCGTAAAGGGTAAAGGGCAAAGTGCAATAAGCATAACTATATTACTTAACGCTTGACGCTTACCGCTTTACGCTATTTTAAATCTATCCCATAAATTGTATCACGGGAAAGAAGCAATATCTTTTTGAGGCTCTCGGAAACGACGAAAGAGCTGATTTGCACGTCTTCTTTCCATGCATATTGAGCTAAATACAATCCTTCCTTATCTAAAATCACCACCCGGTTGTGACTCTTATCCAAGATGTACAAATGTTGGGTCGCATCAGCAGTATATAGGTCTATCTGCGACCCCAAGTTGGTATCCAATCCCTGCACCTGCCATTCCACCTCTGTGCCCTGAATAAATCGCTTAAGACCTCCCCCATAGACGAGCCATATAGATCCATCAATACGCATGAAATTTACACCTTGCAAATCTGTTTGTGTGTCAAACAGGAAATAGCTTTGTTTGTTTACACTTGTATCATCCAATCTATATTTCCAAATTTGATTGCTGCCTTTATCCAACACATACATATTCCCCGCATAGGCATTAAATCCGATTACCGTTTTCCACGTCGTTTCATCGGTTATTACGGGCGTCAAATCGCCTTGAGGAAATTGAAGTTTACTAAAATTATGTGCAAACAAGACATACACATCTTCACCATGGACACTGATATCTAAAGCCGTTTTTAATATATCGGTGCCGGAAATGATCCGGGAAGCTTTGGTAGTCAGGAGAAGGTCATACAATTTACCATTTATTTTATCCAAAATCACCATCAAGTCTCCAAACAGAGTCATTTTATCGCCCTGTGAATTCGATTTAATCAGCGTCAGGTTAAAAAACGGATCAAGTGACACGTCAAATCGGCGCCGGGCTACAATCAGCGTTTCATCAATCTGTCTAAGTTTTGTTTCAAGCAGTTTCCTCGACTGTAAATCCCGTTCTGTTTGCAATAGCTGATTTAACTCATTTCGTGCTTCATTTAATAATTTTCTGGCCCTAAGCGGATTTAGTTCAATTAAAGTCGTGCCTTCTTCATACTTATGGTTTATCCCGGTAAGTTGTACTTCTATTTTCTTCCGGCGATTAAACCCCGCCTCATACAAATTCCAGGCATAATAAATTCCAATGAACATACATAGTATTCCCAGCCCTATAACGACGCGTTTGGGACTTAGAAATTGAAGACCAGATCTAAGAAACATTTTTAACCCGGTCTGCATTTTGAGAATATTATTTAAAGGTTTTATGAGCTGTTTGGAGACTTGCGTGCTCTGACTCTGAGTAAAAGGGGCCAGTATTGAACGCGTCGTTGTAATGTGCTTATGTATGAGCTTCCGTTGAAAAAAGGATCGTATCCCTGCTGCATTTCCCTTCTGCAACGCCGTCTTGATAGTTCGTTTGCTGAAAACTTGAGTAAGTTGCCTATCGGCAATAAATAATATATCTCCCATCTTTACCTGTCCGGAAATTAAACGGGCATTTTCCAGTATTAAATTCGGCTTCCCATCCCTCACAATCCAAATCTGCCCGCCTTGCTCAAGCGCTATATACAAAATATCGTTTCTAAGAAGAATAACTTGAACCTCAATACCCAAAACTTCATGCTTTATTAAATCTACTAACGTAGTTATATGTTTAAGCGATGATAATGGATATTGAGGAAGGAGATGATTAAGAAAATTAGTAGCCGATTCAATTTTGGTGGCGTCAGATGAACCTGTAAACGTGATACATAAACTATCCCGGATATAAATAAATGGTTTACTTATTGCCGTTTCAACTTGCGAAAGCGGTAAGTATGTGGCAGAGCAATGCATACTAAAGTTAGTTTAGATGAGGATAAATGCTAAAAAAAATACACCTATCGAAGCGACTAAATGTATCAGCGATATCAGCCTTAATGTCGGCGAGTAGGGAATTTCCACAATTCTTGACATCAGTTGTTCCTGACGGACGATAATAGCGGCAAACACTATATAAAACATGATTAATATAATTATCGCCAGTTTCGTAAAACCCCAGGGAAAAAATCCCGCAACTGTGTTGAAAAAATCAATTTCTTTCATATAGGCTTACCTTCCTTTGTAATCGGTTTTCCAAGCAACTCGTTAATTTTTCTCACTACGCGTTCAGGGTTGGGAACGGCTTCAAATTCAAAATTCGGATCCGGACCGGCGGTTTGGATAAATACACTGCCGAAATTAAAAAATGAGTCTAATATTCCACCCATCTTATACGTCACATCCTGAATTTTTTCAATTTGAGCCGATGAAACTTGCCTGAACAATAAATTGAGCCAGTCAATATCCACAATGCGTTTATTCGTAACAATATAAATATTGAAATACCAGTAAAGGAATGAAGTGAATGCGTACCCGAAGGTTCCTAGATACCAGACTAACGGAAGAATAATATATAATCCCAACGGAACTTGAGCGGACAACAATCCTGAACTGATAATTACGGGTGATATGAATACAGGAATGAAAACAAGAATTATCACCGCAAATATCCAACCCATATTCGTCACCGGATGCTGGCGTAAAAATAAAAGTACTTGTTCGCTATCATCCTGAGTTTCAAACTTTACGCCTTCTGGCTCAACGATGAATGCACCGAGCATGGCTTTTCTGTAAGACAGACCATGCGTAAGCTTCGTTTCAACTTGGGACTTATCTGCTTTATTTGTTTCAGACATAAGCTAATTTTTTGTGACAAGTGACAAGTGAAAAGTGACAAGTTCTGCTAATCTTATCACTTGTTACTTCCTATTGATTTTATCACTTTTTCTCGATATTAAAGAGTCCGGACTTCAAATGTATAGCTCCCGGAGCCCGCAGGTTAAACGCTTTAGAAAAAGTTCCGCCGGAAATCGAGATTTCTCCCCGGTTAGTTTGAAAAATAATTTTGTTTGTAGTGCCGTTATTCCCATGATCCACGCGTACGCTGCTGATTGAATTCACACTTCCCCCATGTTTCCCGGCTTCCTCTGCCATCCGATCTTTTGACCACGGACTGCCCCCATTTAAACAGGCGTTATCTACCGGGAAAATACCACTCGCGTCTCCGCCGTCTGATAACACAATCGCACTATTGAGAATGTCAGACATTTCACCCTCATTTAACCACGGATGACTACGGCCACAAGTCACGCCGCTTCGGGTTTTGTACCAGCCTTTGTAAAACCAGGGACTGCCGCCTTTTACTTCCCAGGCCCCGTCTGCCCAATGCGTCCAGTCGGATGTGGTATCCCAAAAACCGGGAGTCGAATAGCCGTTGGCTGAATATGACTCCTGATATCCTCCGGATGTGCTGGCATACCAGGCTGAGAATGGCCGACCCCCTGCCTGAAGCACCCATCCCCGCGTCGCATTTACGGCTTCATCCCATTTTCCGCCTTTATTTGCTGGCTTGTATACTTGACACGCTTCAGTTGCACAAATTGCGTGACCGCCATTGTCCGTATAAGCCAAAGCGTACGAACGGGCCGCTACAGCCTGGGCTTTGAGTGCCTCCATGCCGCCGCTGTCTCCCCAGCTTTCGGGCATTTCGTAAATGCGTTTGACATACGTTTCAATATCCACCGTATCGTATCCGCTGACGCTGATATTGATACTTGTGGAATAATCTTTTTTAATCTCAATTCCACTTCCATAATAAGCTTTGAGAATTTCTTCCACATTTTGCCCATTTTTTGCACGACCATAGGCCCCGTACTGACTTAAGCCTTTGTAATGGGGTGCACCAAACGAAAACGCTGCAAACCGGGGGGAAAACCCCGGGTTGTAGTCAGGCCGGGACGCCGGATCATCTGCCAGGGGCACATCACCCACTGAAGTTGTGAAAGTTCCCGTCTTTTCGGCAATCAATGCCTCCTGTTTCGCGGTCAATTCTCCTATGTGAGAAGACAGGACGCTTTGATATGACGCAGCATCGGCGATCAATTTCTTTGTACTTTCGGCCTGCACACTTAGACTTGTTTTCAGACGGGCCAACGTGTCTTTTTCCGTTTCCAGTGTAGATTTTTTTGTTTCCAGGTCTTTGATAATTACCACCGTATCAATAATTCCCCGCTTGTCCTCATTGACAATTTTTTGCTGATACACCGAGTTTCTTAATGCACTGCCAAAATCTGCCGTTTTTGAGAAGATTATATTGAGTGGTTTCACTGCAAATCGCTTCATGTACACGATGCGAAACCGCTCCGACAAAAGTCCCTGCTGATGATCCAATTCCTTATCCTGGGTTTTGATCTGTTTTTCCTTCACCACGAGTTCTTCACCTACCCTAACAATCCGCTTCTGGAATGCGGTTATATCGGCTTCCATTTTCTTAAGTGCCTGTTCATGCGGGGTCTTAGCTTTTTGCACGTCATCCCAGATCTTTTGGCAGATAGCAATTTTGTCCGAACATTCTCCGACACTTCCGCAGGAAGTTTCACACTCTGCACCAAAGACTCGAAAAGGAAATAATAATCCTATTAAGAATAACAATCCAATATACTTCTTCATTTTTATCCCCCAGCGAAAGGATGCACCATTGGGTGCACCCTAAACTCGAAGGGTTGATTTTTTCTAGTGTAAGTATACCATTGTCCTACTCTATCAATCCGACATGCGCTTGCAAGCACTATATTAACTCTGTTAGACTTTATATAAATAGACTAATTAATCTTGTTTTACTTATATAGGCTAGATAATTAATTTTATTTAAATAACTCAAAAATTGCTGTGAAAAATCTAAAAATAATAACTATCATTTTTTCTTTACCGATAATATACTTACTTTTTAATCCACTCAGTGTCTTTGCTCAGGGAACATTTACTTGCTCGCAGGCATTTCCTTGGAGCAGCTGTGGAAGGGGAATTGAATTATGCGATACTGCTCAAGGTTATCAACCAATATTTCCAGATGGGAAAAAGTGTGAAGATTATGCAGGGAGTTGCCCACCAGCAGGAGATCATATATGTATAAACCCGGCAATAACTCCTATTATAACTCAACCAGCTATTCCACCTGCTCCACCAACTACTGCAACATCTGCTTCCTGTGAATGGACAGCACTAAATAATGCAAGCAGTCCATACAATGGACAGCCCGCATTTTGCGTAGGTGGTTTTTCTACTGAAAGTGATCTGAGAAGTGCCAAAGTACGGTTCAATTGTGAAGGTGCCTGGTGCGGTGCTTGGGGCACGAGAGCATGGAACTGGATAACTGGAAACGATAACCAGGAGTACTCTTTGTCTTCTGCAACTGATGTTGGAACTGACAGTAGTGGTAAGTATTTTACTTGTCTATCTGGAGATTTTTCATCGCAAATTAAGGATGCAATAAATCAACAAATGAATTCATTAAACATCGCCCGCTGTCTTACCGTAGGCAGCAGCAAAAGCGGTGGTGGTATATTGCGCATCGACTTACAAACCATTGATAGATCACAAGAATGTCTAAATGCAGCATCTGAATTACAATCACTGGTACACCCAACAATTAGCGGAAACATTACTTCTTCCTCGGGAACAAGTCTGTGTAAAGACACTTTTAGCATTGAGTTAACAGCAGATGGCAAATCAATCAAACCTGTTCCAGGAACTTTAACAGCCTTAGGAGAAACACCAATATGCACATTTGCCGCCAATATTAATAAACAATCCGAATGTGAAACATGTCTAAATCAAACCGGAGTTTGGACCCCTTTTGGTTGTATTGAAGCAACTCCACAGGAATTTGTTGCCAAGCTCTTACAAATCGCTATTGGTATCGCCGGAGGCTTGGCATTTTTGATGATCATCTACGGTGGATTTACGATCATGACTTCAAGCGGTAATCCGGAAAAATTAAACGGCGGCAAAGAAATCGTCACTTCGGCTATTGCGGGATTGCTCCTCATTATATTTTCAGTAGTCATCCTAAAAATAATTGGTGTAGATATTTTGAAAATACCTGGCTTATAACTTATGAAAAAGTTGGCTTTTTTCTATTCGTTCTTTATTTCGGTGTTTAAACCAAGTGCTGTGTATGCAGCCACCTCAGGAGGGGGAGGAGGAAATATTAACTTAAATCAACTAATAGATGACACATTAAAACGTACTCTCGGATTTAAATTTGATTCATCAATAACTTTGGGAACAATCGTGACTCATTTTTTACCGTTTTTTTATGGAATTGCCGGCATGGGTTTACTGATTTTCCTCATTTTCGGTGGATTTAGTTACCTTACAAGTGCCGGAGATCCGAAAAAAACCGAATCTGCCAAAGGCATCATAACTACTTCGGTAATTGGATTTTTTCTGATTGTAGTTGCATTTTGGCTAACACAAATTGTAAGTTTTATTTTTAATTTGGGCGGCGGATTCGGCTAAATTATCTGCCAAATCTCCTTTGCCTTTGGGAAAAGTCGGTTAAAATTTCATCTAATTTTTGGGGTGTGAAATCCGGCATATACCAGTCAACAAAGTACAATTCACTGTATGCGCACTGCCACAACATAAAACCGCTCAACCGTTTCTCTTTTCCCGGCCTGACGATAATTTCCGGATCGGGAATTTGGGCAGTATCAAGATGATTTGCAAATTCATTTTCAGTAACAAGAAACTCGTAAGAAGTGACAGGTTTTTGAAAATTTTCATTACTTGTTACTTGTTTCTTATCACTTATCACCTGATTTATCGCTCTCACAATTTCATCCCGCCCACCGTAATTTAATGCAAAAATAACCGTGATCTTTTGATTAGCTTTCGTCTTCTCTATAAGAGTCGTCAAGCCGTCTTTGATTTCTGTATCAAATTGGGAAATGTCGCCGATAATTTTCACCCGCACGCCTTTTTCATGCAGTCGTTGCCAGCGGCGCTTGATTACATGCTTAAATAACTTCATGATCCCTTGAACTTCATATTTGTCTCTGTGCCAGTTTTCAGTCGACCATGCCCAGAAAGTCATATATTTAATTCCCCGCGTAGACGCATACTCAATTAACGGCTCCAGTATGTCATCTGTCACTTTTTTGTGTCCGGCTAGAGCGGGCAAATGTTTTTCTGCGGCCCAACGGCGGTTGCCATCCATAATGACAGCGATATGGATAGGAGTTGATGTTGGAAATTTATTCATAAGTTTCTTAAGTAACTTAGGTTACTTACGTAACTATTTGCTCTATCTTTACCCCTTCACCCCCAAAAATTGCCTGAAAATAAGGAAAGTTGAATTTTTGGGAAATATCCATAAGCACTTTTGGATCTTCATGAACCGCAAGCACCACGCCTGAACCTGACTTGATACCTCCGGCTCCGGAAATTTTTGCCACGCCTCCTATCGATTCGATCTTTCTGACCAACTGCTTGACAGATATCGATACCACCCCTAACTGTTCGAGCAGTCGTTCATTTTCTTGTATAGAATCGCGGAAATCAATTTCATCTTCATCATGAATCGCGCCAGTCATACCCCGTGTAACTTCTTCTATTCGCGTAATGAGTGATGTAAATCCCGGTTTATCGAGTTCTTTACGTTTTCTGACTGCTTTTACTAATTCTCCGGTGTTTTCAACTCTTCCCGTGTTAATTAATAAAAAAGGAGCAAAATTTTTGGGGATTTTAAAAGGCAGCAGCCAAAAAGTTTTTAAAAAATCAAGTTCCTTGCGATACCAGAGTAAACCACCATGCGTCACGATTGTCGGATCACTACCTGAAGCATTGCCGTGTTTAAACTTTTCTGCCTGAAATGCCAGTTCATTTATAATTTGCCTGTTCCAGGGTTGTCCAATATAGAGGAGCACCGCACCAATCAGCGCAACTGCTAAGGCCGCAGATGAACCCATTCCGCAGCTTCTGACTATGTCAGAATTAATTGTAATTAATAAACTGTCGCTTAAGGGAATTTTATATTTTGTCTCGATTATTTTTAGAATCTCATTTATATATGCATCTTTTCTTCTTAAATTGCTAAGCACAACTTGAGAATCATCATTTTTTGCTGGGGAATTTGAAGTTTCGAGCGTAACATACATTCTTTTGGATGTGGAAACAACCACCGCAGGTTTTCCATAAACAACCGCATGTTCACCCGATAAGTGAATTTTTCCGGGGGCAGAAACAACAATTTTTTTCATCACAAAAGAAATAAGCGACAAGAAAAAAAGGGCTGTAATAAATCTCTTGTCACTTGTCACTTTTCACTTATTACTTCTCACCTATCACTTGTCACTTTAAACTTGATTCCATAAGGGATAACATCATCTTCTCTGACAAACCTTACGCGCCGGATAACCGCTTGAACACGGGCACCGATTTTCACTGCACTTTCATATTCATCCACGAGTTGTCCCATCACGCGATGTGTACCCATATCTATAACAGCGATATAATATGGCGCCTGGTCCTCGTATCCTGCTGGAGGAATATAGATTTTGGAGAATGAAACAATTCTGCCGTTTTTCCCCAGCAGCTGCCTTGAATATTTTTGATTTCGCCATTGTTTAACAGGACTTTGCATAAGCTTAGGGTTTAGGGTATAGGGGTTAGGGGTTAGGGGTTAGGTTATAAAAAAAGAAATTATTATAACTAGACCCTATACCCTATTTCCTATTCCCTGGCAAATATGTGTACTACCGCTACGGCTCCCGTTCCACCGACATTATGTGTCAAACCAATTTTGGCTCCTGCGACTTGTTTTTTTTCCGATTTGCCCCGAAGTTGCGTCACAACTTCGGCAATTTGCTTGACGCCGGTTGCTCCAACCGGATGTCCGCAGGCTTTCAAGCCTCCCGATGTGTTTACCACTAATTTTTGACTTTTCCCTAAAGTGGTTTTGCCAGCAAATATAGCTTGACCAGCCTCACCTTTTGCTAAAAAACCTAAGTCTTCCATAGCCATAATCTCAGCGATAGTAAAGCAATCATGTACTTCAGCCACGTCAATATCACAAGGAGCAACTTGAGCCTGCTTATACGCTTTTTGCGCCGCGTCAACGGCAGCCTGTAAACTGGTTAAAGTATTTCTCTGGGCAAGTCCCAAACTATCAGAGGCAACTCCAGCACCTTTTATTACTACCGGTTTTTTGACTCGAGAAGCATCAGAAGAAATAACCACAGCCGCTGCCCCATCTGAAACAGGCGAACAGTCAAAGAGCTTTAATGGCGAGGCAATCATCGGGCTTGTTAGAGCTTGTTTTAAAGTGATTGGATTGCGAAAATGGGCTTTTCCATTTAATGAAGCGTGGTAATGATTTTTGACTGCAACTGCGGACATTTCTTCTTCAGTTGTTTTAAACTCACGCATATGCGCCTGTGCCATCAAAGCATATAGTCCCGGAAATGTCGCTCCGGCAAGACGCTCTTCATCAGAACCCGCACCCATGAGTCCTAATGCTACTTCTTCCGGCTTATGATCGGTCATTTTCTCAACACCTAAAACCAAAACATTGGTAAATTCTCCGCTTCTGACTCCAAGGGCGCCGTTATAAAAAGCTAAACCCCCTGAGGCGCACGCGCCTTCAACTTTAAATGCCGGACAAACAAGACCTAACGCCGAAGCGAAAAAAGCTCCCAGATTTTCCTGACCGCCCAATATTCCCGAGAGCATATTACCCACATACAATGCATCGATATTTTTTAGTTGTAACCGGGAATCAATAAGCGCTTCGTCAACTACACCCTTGACTAATGCCCGCGGAGATGTATCCCACAATTCTCCAAACTGAGTTGTAGCCACGCCTAAAATTGAAACAGTCATACTATTGAAATAAGCGATAAGAAATAAGTAACAAGAAGTCGTTAAAAAATTTACCTGTCACTTATCTCTTGTCACTTCTCACCATTATATTTTGTGTGTTCTTTGTAAATACTCGGTGTAATCGATATCGTGTTTATCGTCGATTTGCTGATTAACTAATTGTTTCATTTTTGATTTTTGGCTTTTTATTTTTGAGATTTCGCTTGTTGTTTCCCATAAAAATCCGTCGCTTCCAGCACCAGATCCGTACGACACCATAAAAATTTTTTGTTTGGGCTTAGCTGTTTCTAATACCGCTGCTAATCCAACTAAAGATGAGGCAGAATACGGATTTCCAATTTTTTCTACGGTTAACGAAGGCTCCAGCTGCACATCACAAAAACCTAGGGCTCTTCCTGCTTCACGGGGAAACTTTCCATTTGGCATATGAAACACGCAATAATCTACATCCTGTGGTGTAATTTTTGCTTGTTGCATCAGCTGCTTGGCGCAGGCTACTACATGAGCAAAATAAGCCGGTTTGCCCGTAAACCTGCCCGCATGGGACGGGTAACGCATGCCGTCCCGACGCCAAAAATCTGGTGTATCTGATGAATATGAAGTAAATTCGATTAAATTCGCAAGCAGATTATCTCTACCCAAGAGATATGCCGCTGAAGCAGAAGCAGACGTGTACTCCAGTACGTCGTGTGGCCGACTTTGCGCCGTATCCGCACCTATGGCAATCCCCTGTTTCACTTTACGTGCATCAATTAAACCAAAAATTAACTGCATTGCCGCAGTCCCGGCTTTACAGGCAAATTGTAAATCTGCAGCTAAATATGAATTACCTATTCCTAAAAATTCGCCAACAATAGTTGACGTGGGATTTACAGCATACGGATGGCTTTCAGAACCTACCAATAAAACAGCGATATCGGATAAATCAGTTGTGGAAGTTAAACTTCTGCAAGCAGCTTCAATCGCCAAAGTTACCGCATCTTCATCACGCGCCGCAACTGCTTTTTCAGTTACTCCTAAAGCTCCTACTACTTCCGGCGGGCTTTTGCGCCAGGATTTGGCAATAGTTTCAAGTTTAATTCGGCCTTGGGGTATATATATTCCGTAATCAACTATACCGATCATATTTCAAATCGCAAATCTCAATGACTAGAACTCAACAAAGAATTTATTTAAAATTTTTCCGTGTTGGACATTGAGATTTGACTTCTAAGATTTTATTTCCCCCGTGCGAGTTTTTGGTGGGCCTCGCCTAAACTACCTTCTCCTTCTGAGGCCAGTAGGGATATTTCACCAGCCAAGACTGCTGCGGTGATAATTTCGGCTAACATTCGTGCGTTCTTGCCTTTATTTCCACCTGCTACACCCAATATTCTAAGTGCTTCTGTTTGGGTTGCTAATCCTGTGCCTCCACCAACCGTACCTATCATGAGGTCCGGCAGATATACACTCACGTACAAATTTTCCTGATTTTTCCGTCTGATTATTTCTGTCGTTGTTACCGCCATACTTCCTTCACCCACATGTCCCAAATCCTGACCGGTTGCTAAAAAAATGGCCGCAATTACATTGGCAGCTTGTGCGTTAAAACCCAGACTGCCTGAGATGATGCTTCCGAGCATACATTTAGCCTTCCAAACTTCATGCATCGAAACAGCATCTGTTTTGAGAACGTTCACCAGCACATCATGTGACAGTTCTACTTCAGCCCAGGATTTAAATCCACGGTTATTGATAAAATTCTGCCAGGAAATTTTTTTGTCAGTACAGTAATTTCCGGAAACTGAAATACAAACTGCTCCAAATTGTTCTTCAATATAACCAGCGATTTTTTCGGTCGCGATTGTGGCCATATT
>JAHFKJ010000034.1 GCA_023245415.1 Candidatus Gottesmanbacteria bacterium
ATTAGTATCAAATGGTCCCGGATTTCCCTCTGGATGAAATTGGGTACTCCATATAGATTTTTTTTCGCTTATGATTCCTTCGTTTGTTCCATCGTTTAAATTAATAAACCATTCTCTAAACCCCTCAGGTATAGATTTTCTACTAACTGCATATCCATGGTTTTGCGAAGTTAAGTATGCTGATGAGGTTCGAGTATCTTGACAGGGTTGATTCAATCCCCGATGCCCATACTTCATTTTGTATGTATCGGCTCCAATAGCTAGGGCTAATAGTTGATGCCCCAAACAAATACCTAAAAAGGGGATTTTCTCTTTAAGAATCTCTCGGATAGATTGAATGACGATTTGACATTTTTTGGGATCACCCGGTCCATTCGAACAAATAACTGCATCAACTTTTTCTTTTAAGCAAATTGGATTGACGTAGTAAGGAACTCGCGTAACTTTAAATCCCGAGTTTAGTAGCTGACGAATAATCCCATGCTTTACTCCACAGTCAATCAGTACAACTTGCGTCCCATTTGGATTTACCGGTTTATATGTAATATTTTCTGTACAACTAACCAGCGCAACTGCATTAGATTCAGTCTGCAGACTCGTCACGAAGCGCTTCTTTAAGGAAATTCTACCTTTCATGACGCCTTTTTCTCTCAATTTCAATGTTAAAGCGCGCGTATCAATACCCACGAGAGCAGGAATTTTTTCTCGTTTTAGCCATTGGTCGAGCGATTTCCAGTGCTCGTAATGTGACGGTGTTACACTCATTTCTGAAACAACTACTCCCTGCACCCAAATCCTTCGTGATTCACGGTTAAGCCACAAATCTTTATCTAATCTCTTAAATTTTGGGACACCGTAATTGCCGATTAAAGGATATGTGAAGGTGAGTATTTGTCCAGCAAATGAAGGATCGGTTAAACTTTCGACATATCCGGTCATGCCAGTAGAAAAGACTACCTCACCATCTGTTTCTTTCTCGAAACCAATAAATTCTCCGGTAAATACTTCTCCGTCTTCAAGTATTAAATACGCTTGCATAAAAAAAGAGCCGGTATCGGCTCTAAATTTCATTTTTACCTGCTAGATAAGAAAAACAGATTTTAATTGTATTATGGTTTGTCTCGTTCGCAAATCACCCATTGGTCATAGAATGTAACAAAGCCTGGCAGTTGTTGTCAAGCTTAAATCCGCTGTTTGTTTTTCCGGCGCATAAATAATCTGTCAAAAATATCACCCTTGGATATAACCCCGATTAATTGATCATTATCGTCAAGAACTGGAAGTTGGCGGACGCGTTGTACAATCATTCTCGATAAGGCCCGCATTACATTGGTGTCAGGCCGTGTAAATAATACTTGTGTCTTCATGACCGATGCGGCAGTTAAGTGTTTTAACTTTTCCCATTCAATATCCAACTCTTCATCATCAGCGTGCAAACCTAACTCCGGCAGTACTTCAGAATAATCTGGAAACAATTTTTTCAAGAAGTCTTCTTTTACGATAATCCCGAGAAGTTTACTCGCACCATCAACTACTGAAATACTATGAATATGTTTTCGTGATAATAATTTCCATAGTTGAGGCAGCGATGTATTAGATTTGGTAGTTACTACGTCTTGTCTCATGAAGTCACGCACCTGCATAGACCTAACTCCTTGATTTATTAACGATACGCTCGAGTTGCTTTGTTGTCAAGATTTTGCTTTAGGTTTAATGGTGAAGTTTACGACGGCGTAAAATTTTCAAATCGGTGATACTTTGCTGCAACAAAGTCTGTACAGAAACTAAAGATGCGCCAGAGGGTTTATTTTTTAAAGCAATTTCAGCTCTTTGTTTTGCTTCTACAATCTCTTGTTCATTAAGTTGAAGTGCATTTACTGCACGAGTCACTAGAATCATTACTTTTTCTTTGGTTACTTCTATAAATCCACCGCCTATTGCTAAATACAATTCATCTTTTCCCGTCTTTATTTTAAGTTCTCCTTCAACTAACTGCGAAAAAAGGGAAATATGTCGGGGGAGAATTCCCAATGTTCCGTCTGCAGAAGGCACCGTAACCATCTCTACAAGAGACGTAAACGCTACTTGCACTGGAGTGACAATTTCAAGTAAAAATGTAGACATTTTATCGACTAATCTTCTAATCAGCTAATTTTCAAATCAACTAATTATTTATATTTAGATGATTGGTATTTATTAGTTGAATAGTTGATTATTTCACCTCATTAATTGCTCCAATCATATAGAATGCCTGCTCAGGTTTATCATCGTGTTTACCATCCAAAATCTCTTTAAAACCTCTAACTGTTTCTTCTCGGGTGACGAATTTGCCACTTTTAGCAGTAAACGTTTCGGCGACGAACATCGGTTGAGAGAAAAAGCGCTGGATTTTCCGTGCGCGTGATACCGTCAATTTATCTATATCTGATAATTCTTCCATTCCTAAAATAGCAATGATATCCTGCAATTCTTTGTACCTCTGTAATACTCTTTGTACACCTTGTGTCACTTCATAATGTTCGTTCCCGACAATGTCAGGTGTAAGTGCACGCGAATTGGAAGCCAACGGATCTACGGCCGGATATAGAGCTTGATCTGCAATTGCCCGTTCCAGCGAAATACTAGCGTCCAAATGTGCAAAAGTTGCAACCGGGGCCGGGTCTGTATAATCATCGGCCGGCACATATACTGCTTGAACTGAAGTGATCGAACCTCTTTTTGTAGAAGTAATCCGTTCCTGCAGAGCCCCCATTTCCGAAGCCAATGTTGGTTGATATCCAACCGCTGATGGAATACGACCTAACAATGCAGACACCTCACTACCAGCTTGTGCAAATCTAAATATATTATCAATAAATAAAAGCACATCCTGATTTTCTTCATCACGGAAATATTCTGCCATCGTAAGACCTGATAAAGCTACTCTAAGTCTGGCTCCAGGAGGCTCATTCATCTGTCCAAAAACCAGAGCGGTTTTGTTAATTACTCCTGTTTCTTTCATTTCAATCCATAAATCATTACCTTCCCGACTTCTTTCTCCCACTCCAACAAACACAGAAACACCTCCATGTACAGTAGCCACATTGCGGATAAGTTCCTGTATTAAAACTGTTTTTCCTACCCCTGCTCCGCCAAACACCGCTACTTTTCCACCCTTAATAAATGGCGCGACTAAGTCAATCACTTTAAGTCCGGTTTCGAATATTTCCGATTTCACTTCCTGATCGGTAAATTTCGGCGATGATCTATGAATCGGCAGAGTAGCATTTGAGTGGGGTTTTTCTTTACCATCAATCGGTTCGCCAACCACGTTAAACATTCTACCTAGAATCTCTTTACCAACCGGCACGCGAATGACATCTCCGGTATCGATAACTTCCATTCCGCGCTTTAAGCCATCTGTTGGACCTAAAGCTACAGCACGAACTTTCCCTTTACCCAGTTGCGTTGCAACTTCTAGTATTAATTCCTGAGTTTTCATGTCTGCAGGTCTTATTTTCAGCGAATGGTACAAAGCAGGGGGTCCATCAGTGAAATCAATATCTACTACCGGCCCGATAATTTGAATAATTTTACCAGTGTGTGTTTTTGCCATAGTGAAAATAAATTATTAATTTATTGCGAGTCTTGCAGTTACCATATCAGCAATTTCATAAGTGATTTTTTCCTGACGGGCTTTATTATATTCCAAAGTGAGCAATTTAATAAGTTCTGACGCATTATCTGTCGCATATTTCATAGCGAGCATCCGAGCACTATGTTCCGATGCTTCGGCTTCATATACCGCGTCGCGCATCTGATTTTCTAAATAACTAAACAACAGCGTATCAAGTAATGCATCGATAGATGGTTCAACAATAAAATCTTCGTTTGAATCGTCAACTTTCGTTTTTACAGATTGATTACTTTTAAGAAAGTTAAGTTCACTTATGGGTAATATTAGATTTCGAACCGGTTCCTGGGTTAGAGCGTTGATAAAATTGTTGAATACAACATACACACGCCTGTATTCACCACTACTATATCCGTTTGCGACGAGAGTTGTGAGGGCCGGAATTTGTGAATAAAAAGGTTGTTTTTCCGAAAAATCGGCAACTAGTTTATATTCATTATGGGTTAAAAGGCTTTCACCTTTTTTACCTAAAGTTGCAAAGACAGCATTGTTTATTTCATCCTTAGAGAACCATTCATGTAACTTCTTATATAAATTGTTATTTAAACCGCCGCACAAACCTTTGTTTGTTGTCATAAGAATTACCAAAGTTCTTCCCTGTTGATTAATGTTTAATAATGGATGCAAATTCTTATCAATGTTTTTAATAAACTTTTTAACCATTTCCGCGATTTTTTCCGCGTAGGGTCGACCTGACAACGCCAAATTTTGCGCTTTTTTCATTTTTGACGCTGCAACCATTTGCATAGCTTTAGTTATTTGAGCTATATTTTTGGCTGATTTTATCCGACGTTTGATAAGTTTATCACTTGCCATAACTATATTATGATTTTATCCACGAACTTTTAAAATTAACTACCAGTTTCATAAGTTGTTCTTCTACTGAATCAGTCAGTTTTTTTTCATCTTTAATGGATTTTAAGATTTTTTTACCGTGCGTATTCAGATGATCAGTAAAGTCTTTTTCAAAACGAGCTATTTTATCTTGCGGTATGTCGTCGAGATGACCTTTTGTTCCTACCCAAATTAATATAACTTGAAGCTCAATCTGAATAGGTGCGTATGAGGGTTGCTTCAGCAATTCAGTCATTCGCGCACCCCGCTCAATCTGAGCTTTAGTAGCAGGATCCAAATCTGCTGAAAATTGAGCGAAGGCGGCTAAATCCCGATACTGCGCCAGGTCTAAACGCAACTTACCTGCTACTTGTTTCATGGCTTTGATCTGTGCTGCTCCACCCACTCGGGATACTGACGCTCCTACTGAAATTGCCGGACGCATACCTGAATAGAATAAATCAGGCTCTAAAAAGATTTGACCATCTGTTATTGAAATCACATTTGTCGGAATATATGCTGACAGATCACCTGCTTGTGTTTCGATAATTGGCAATGCAGTCAACGATCCTCCTCCTTGATCTTGATTTAATCTGCATGCTCTTTCAAGTAGACGAGAATGCAGGTAAAAAACATCTCCCGGGTACGCTTCACGTCCTGATGGCCGCTTAAGAATCAGGGAAATTTGCCGATATGCCCATGCATGTTTACTTAAGTCATCATAAACTACCAACGCGTCCTTTCCCTGATCCATAAAATATTCGCCTATTGCACATCCTGAATACGGGGCTAAATATTGTAATGAAGCGGGGTCTGAAGCATTTGCGGCAACAACTATCGTATGATCAAAAGCATTATACTGTTCAAGAGCTTCAACTACTTGAGCCACACGCGATGCCTTTTGACCAATAGCGACATAAATACAGATAACCTTTTCTTCTTTTTGGTTTATAATCGTGTCTAAAGCGATTTGAGTTTTTCCCGTACCCCGATCTCCACAGATTAGTTCCCTTTGTCCGCGACCGACCGGGATCATCGCATCAATCGCTTTGATACCAGTTGCCAATGAAGTGTTCACAGGATGCCGCATAACTACTCCTGGGGCCACTTTCTCGATCATGTAACGCTTTGAATATTTTATTTCACCTTTACCATCGATTGGAGTACCCAAAGGATCAACAACTCGACCGATCAAACTTTCACTAACGGGAATTGATAAAATCTTATTTGTGTTTTTAACTTCATCGCCAACTTTCAATGTCAGGTAATCTCCCAATACAATGACTCCAACTTTATCCTCTTCCAAATTAATTGTCACACCTTGGACATTATTTGGAAATTCCACCATTTCCAGATAAGCGACATCCCTTAGTCCTGAAACTAATGCTACTCCATCAGCAATACTGATAATTTTACCTGTAAGCTCTTCTTGAGCTGTAGGATTAAACGTCGCCAGTTTTTTTAATATTTGAGCAGTGATATTTTGGGAATTATCCATAAGGTTAGTTATTTGTAAATAAACCTTTAATCTTCTCAATTTGCCTTGCCAGCGTTGCATCAATTTTCCAGTCTCCAATAACGAGTTTAAACCCACCCAACACCTGAGTATCAATTTTATAATTAACTGGGATTTTTTTCTGAAAATTATTTTCTATAAATGAAGCAATTCGTTCTTTTTCTTCATGGTTGAGTGGAATTGCTGAAAAAACAACCGCATTTTGTGCATTATTAACGTGCTTGATGACTTTACTGATTCCCTGTTCGATTTCTGCAATCAGAGATTCATTATTATTTTCAGTAAGAATTTGATAAGCTTGTTCTATATCCTGTACGTATACATCATGTTTCATGTTGTTTTTCCATGAGTTCAAGTTGTGTCATGACGAGATCATGTTGCGTCTTGTCGTTAAGAAGTTTGGGTAAAAGTTTTTTTACCATTTCTGTTGCAGTCGTCACCGTCGTCAAAGTCAATTTTTTAACCATTTCACTGTGTCTTACGTTCAATTCATTTTCCATTTTTAATTTTAAAGTTTGCACTTCCTGTTTACCTTGATTTATGATCTCGTCTGAAGCGTCTTTAGCAGCTTTTTTGGCTTCCTCAAGAATTGCTCTAGCTTCAATTCGTGCTTCTTTTACCATTTCTTCTCTCCGCTTTTGCAGATGTTCTTCTTCAATCTTTACAGTTTCCGTTAATTTCAACCCCTCCTCTATTTTTTGCCGTCTTTTTTCTAGACCTTTTAAAATAGGCTTATAAAGTAACTTAGTCAACACAAATATCATAATGACAAAATTAATAATTTGTGTAATTAATAAAGGCAGTTCAACCCCTAATTTTTCCATAAATAAAAACAATATAATCTAGTAATTAAACCGATACAAACATACTTATAAATACCAACTATACGAATAATAAATATTAGTACAATTCGTCTGCATTTGCATATTAGTTTCGCAATTATTCAACCGTGTTATGTGAATTTGATGATCAAAGATATTACAAGTGCATATATAGCGATTGCTTCAGCAAATGCAGCTCCTAATATCATCGCTGTACGAATATCATTGGCAGCTTCCGGATTTCGTCCCATAGCCTCAACTGCTTTTGCAGTTATCATTCCAATAGCCAGAGCCGGAGCGAATCCCCCGATTGCGATAGTTAAACCAGTCATTACTACTTTAGGATCCATAATTTCTTAACACCTCCTTTTCTTATTTTTTTAATATAATATTATTGATAAATTTTAGTATCTACACTAATGGTCTGCATGTGACACGGTTGCCATACTTAAGAATACCGCCGTTAACATTGAAAATACCAAAGCCTGTATAAAACCAACAAAAAGTTCAAGTCCTAAGAATGGCAACGGAGCCAATAATGGCATTAAAAATGCAATTACTGTCAACAGTACTTCTCCGGCAAAAATATTTCCGAACAAACGAAATGCAAACGAAATTATCCTGGAAAATTCTGAAATAATTTCCAATAAACCTACCCCAAACATGATTGGATTGCTCAGATTTATAAATTTCTTAAAATAGGGCAAACCCAACGTCTTAACGCCATAATATTGTATCGCGGAAACAGCTACTAAGGCTATTGCAAGCGTGGTATTTAAATCGGCTGTAGCTCCGCGCAGAAAAGGTACGAATGTAATATTTTCCTGTACATGGGGTACGTTTTCGTTTGCAAACTCTGCTACATACTTACCGACTGTCCCGACTCCGGGCAAGAGCCCTCCCCAATTTGCCAATAGAACAAACAAAAATATAGTGGCCAAAAGTGGAAAAAAAGAGGCAACATAAACTTCACCAATGACACTTCTGAATAACCCATACAAACCCTCGACCGTAAGTTCCGCGATTGATTGAAAATGACCAGGTACAAGTGATATTTTTCGTGAAATCAAAAAGGCAAATGCAGTCAATACAATCATCACCATCCACGTCATTAGTATCGAGTTCGTAATTGATAATCCGAAAATACTACCTATTTTTTCAGCAGCAAGTGATATATGCGGTTGGGTCATAATATTTACATTTCTTTTTTATCTTTGCCGTCTTTTCTCGTAAATTCCTTTATTATTAAATATAAATTAGCAAAACTAAAGAAAACACCTAACATTAAAAAGCTAAGCGTAAGTTTTGGTTGCGTATTAAACTTCTTATCCAACCATACACCAAATAAAACTCCTAACACTATCGGTAACGCAATCGAAAATCCCATTTCTGAAGCATTAACCAATAATCCCAGCCTCTTTTGAGATTTTTTCGGTTTAACCTGAAGTTTTTCTATTTCAAACCCGAATTCGTTAAGTTTAAGAACTTTTTTTTCGTTGTCTGCATTCATTGTACATTGTAAAAAATTTAAGGCTGTAAGTCAATTACGGCGTAAACACCTCTTCAGCCAAAATAGTTACCCGTTCTTCACGTTCATCTACCTTTCCTTTTATGAGAACTACTGTGTCAGGCACAAGCAACTGCTTCACTTTGGTGAAAAGATTTGGAAAAACCACCACTTCCGTAGCTCCACTTAAGTCAGATAGCTTTATAAATGCCATTTCCTGATTACTTGACTTTGTCACAATTTTTTTCATAGCTACAATTACTCCACCAATAACAACAGTTAATCCTTTTTCGACAGGAGTTATATCGCTCATATTATGAGATACTTTTTTAGAAACTTGTTCAAATAAAGGAGTTAGCGGATGTTCAGTAAGATAAAAACCAAACATTTCTTTTTCAAAACGCAGTAATTCCGCCTTTGAAAATTCCTCTACATCGGGAAAATTATCATAACTAGAGGCATGATTTTGATCCATGTCAAAAAATCCCATCTGCCCATTTTGTGTATGCTTTTTTTCCCGTTGTACTTCGTCAACAATCATACTGCTTGATGTAATTAAAACTGCCCGTTTGCCAAAAACATCAAACGCTCCAGATTTAATTAGGCTTTCAAGTGTTTTTTTATTTACTTTTGATAACTCAACTCGCAAGCAAAAATCCCGCAATGATTCAAAGTTACCATCCTTTCTTCGTGCGCCTAATATAGTATCAATCGCAGCAGTTCCGACGTTTTTTATTGCCGATAAACCAAATCTTATGGAACCATCTTTCCGCGGATCGCCTTCAATTGAAAAATCAAGCTGGGACTTGTTAATATCTGGTCCGACTAGACGGACATGCATGCGCTTGCATTCTTCAACTAATAATGCCATTTTTTCCTCTTTAATCGGCCCGGAAGTAGCTCTCGATTCAGCTGTTAATACAGCGGTCATAAATTCTGTCGGAAAATGAGTTTTAAGATATGCCGTGTGATAAGCAATCGTTGCATAACAGGCAGCATGAGCTTTATTAAATCCGTATCCAGCAAAGGGTTCAATCAAGTGAAATATTTCTGCGGCATTTTCACGAGTAATTCCGTTTTTTTGGCAACCGGCAATAAATTTTTCTTCCTGCTTTTTCATATCTGCAGGTATTTTTTTTCCGACCGCTTTACGCAGCTTATCAGCATCTCCCCAGGAATATCCAGCAAGTGTAATCGCAGTTAATAACACGTCATCCTGATACGCAATCACTCCGTACGAAGTTTTTAAAACATTTTCAAGAGTGGGATGTGGGTACGTAATCTTACTGGCATCATGTTTACGTGCAATAAATTCCGGAATTACTTTCATAGGCCCCGGTCGATACAAAGCCACCATAGCCATCAGGTCGAAAACAGTTGTAGGTTGAAGCTCTTTGATGTATCGGCGCATTCCAGGCGACTCAAGTTGGAATATACCGGTAGTTTGACCTCTGGCCAAAAGCTCATAAGTCGGCTTATCATCTAGAGAGACTTGATTTATATTGATGATTTCTGACCGAAATAATTTAATTAAATTGATAGCTTCACCAATTATGGTCAAGTTTCTCAGTCCCAAAAAGTCCATTTTGAGAAGTCCAACTCCGTCTTCGCCAATCGTATACATATCGTACTGCGTCACAATTTTTTCACCCTTCGCTTCTTTTTGCAGGGCTGTATAATTTACCAAAGGTTTGTCAGCGATAACAACTCCCGCAGCGTGGACTGAAGCGTGCCTGGCTACTCCTTCGAGCCGGCGAGATAGGTCAACCAGTCGTTTAGTATCCGGTTCTGTTTCATACGCGATCTTAAGATCTGGTGAAATTTTTACTGCTTTATCAATTGTCATCCCAAATCCTTGAGCACCAAAAGGAATTAACTTAGCTATACGATCAGGTTGGGAATAGGGCATTCCAAGCGCTCTACCCGTATCTCGTATCGCCTGACGGGCTTCCATAGTCCCAAACGTGATAATTTGGGCAACTTTATCATCTCCGTATTTTTGGGTAACATACGCTATAACTTCATCACGTCGATCATCAGCAAAATCCAAGTCAATATCCGGCGGAGAAGGTCGTTGCGGGTTGAGAAATCGTTCAAACGGCAGATTAAAATACAAAGGATCAATACCGGTGATACCTAAAATATAGGAAATGACAGATCCAGCTGCCGAACCTCTCCCTGGACCGACGTAAATCCCTTGCGATTTTGCCCAATTGACAAAGTCTGCCACAATCAGAAAATAAGTTGAGTAACCTTTGTGAGTAATGATCGAAAGTTCGTAATCCATTCGTTCCTTTATTTCTAAGGTTACACTTTTATACATTTTCAATGCACCTTCATGGATCAATAATTTCAAATAAGAGTCAGCAGTAAAACCTTCAGCAACTTGAAATGGCGGTAAAATCCATTTACCTAAAGTTATTTCTACGTCGCACATGTCTGCAATTCTGCGTGTATTTATAACAGCTTCGGGATACTGAAGAAAAAGCTGCTTCATTTCTTCTTCACTTTTTAAATAAAAATCAGGTGAATCAGCAAGAGACAAAGGTCGATTCCGCTCCAAGACCGTATGCTGTGTTTGCACACACAATAACACTTCATGTGCCTGGGCATCTTCTTTGGTTAGGTAATGAACATCGTTAGTTGCTACAAGCGGTATTCCTAGTTTTCGGGATAAAGCGACTAATTTTTCATTTACAACTTGCTGCTGACGTATAGTTGGATGAATTTGCAATTCCAGGTAAAAATGATCTTCACCTAATATTTCTAAGAAATGTTTTGCTTTTGCTTCTGCTTGTATATCTTGATTACTTAGAAGCAATTGCGGTATTTCCCCAGCAAGACATCCTGATAAACCGATTAAGCCTTCCGAATGTTGTTTGAGTATGTCCATATCAATTCTTGGTTTGTAATAAAAACCTTCCAAATGTGCGCTCGTTACAAGTTTGAGCAGATTTTTGTACCCGGCTTTATTTTTGGCAAGTAGAACAATGTGAAACTGGTCTTTATCTACTCCAGCTTGTTTGTCCAGACGGGAACGCCTGGCCATATAAAATTCCACACCAATGATTGGCTTAATACCTGCTTCTCTGGCAAGTTTATAAAAATGAATCGCGCCATAGAGCACCCCATGATCAGTAAGAGCTATTGAGTCAAATCCCATTTCTTTGGTCCTGGCAATCAAATCTTCCATTCGCGCCAAACCATCAAGGAGTGAATATTCAGAATGAACATGAAGGTGAACAAAGTTAGACATATATACTGTACACTAAGAAGATTTTTCCGTTAACTCTTTTTTTTTGCTGAAATAATAATCCAATATAACTTTTGGAATTCTTTCACCAAACTCATTAATTTGCTCTTCAAGAGCACTGAGTTCTGATATCTGTTCAACGTTTAATATTTGGTTAATCAAATTAGCCTCATTAAATGACTTAGATCCTAACATTCTATCTTTCGCCACTTGAGAACTCGCAACATAAAGAATACCTGGTTTTTGTTCCTCTGATAAACCTTGAGTTAATTTTTTGGCGTCTTCATTTTTCATCACGTAAAATCCCCAACCTCCGGTAATTTCTGGTGTTTCAAGTTCATTTTGTATTTTAGTTTTTAATTCGACTTGAGCATGACCAGTTGAAACTTGATTTATGAAATCTCTAGAAAATTGATATAAGTTGCTACCGAAAAAAGCCACTTTCATACTGTCTGAACCTTCTCCGTCAACATTAACAAAAGCATAATTAATCTCTTTGCCACTTTCTTTACTAATTTCATCTAGCTGCATTCTAATCCATCGAGCATATACTAATATTGCTTTGTCTGCTTCCAATTCTCCAAATTTGTCATTTAAACCTTTAAGGTTATTCATATCAGTTTCACAAATAACCATATCCTCGGTTCCATTTATCACTCTTTTTGATATCTCTCCTAATATAATATTTCTGGCATTTTTTTCAAACATAAATTCTGTTTTAGGGTTATAAAGTCTATCGTGACCAGCACGAGCAAATGACTCCGCGCTTACTATGGTACTCGGGTTAGGATAATGTGCAAGAGCAGCAAGAAAAGTAAACGCGTTGGAGGGAAGATTGAATTGAGCAATTTGTAACAGAGCATTACCAACAACGGATAAGTCATTGAGCAAATCTTTAGGTTGGGCATCCGTTGATGTTTCTTCGGTCATAAACTAACTAGCTTCCTTATTATTATTTCTTTAACAATTTGCGGATTTCCTTTACCTTTTAACTCTTTCATCACTTGTCCCAGTATAAACATCATAACATTCGTTTTGCCTGATTTATAGTCGGAGATGGCTTTGGAGTTTGCTTCAAGAACTTTTCGGACTACT
>JAHFKJ010000035.1 GCA_023245415.1 Candidatus Gottesmanbacteria bacterium
TTATGCAAACAGACAAAGTATTACTGCTTGGATCCGGAGCGTTAAAAATAGGCGAGGCTGGAGAATTTGATTATTCTGGGACTCAAGCGATAAAAGCCCTGAAAGAAGAAGGTAGGAAAGTTATATTAGTCAATCCAAATATCGCCACAATTCAGACAAGCCGGGAATTGGTAGATCGGGTATATTTCCTACCGGTGAGCGCTGACTTTGTAGCTAGAATAATCGAAAAAGAAAAACCAGAAGGCATATTGTTGAGTTTCGGCGGGCAAACAGCTTTAAACTGTGGTATTGCGCTTCATAGACAAGAAATTTTAAAAAAACATAACGTTCACATTTTGGGTTCGCCAATTGAAGCTATCTTCTCTACCGAAGATCGTGCTCTTTTTGCAAATTCAATCACTTCATTAGGATTAAAAGTAGCTCGAGGTTGTTCGGCCACTACCGTGAAAGAAGCTATTGCTATCGCACATGGGATAGGTTATCCAGTTATGATACGAGCAGGTTATGCATTAGGTGGAAGCGGGTCTGGTGTTGTTCGAAATGAAGTACAGCTTACTAATTTATTGGAAAATGCGTTTAGTTTGACTACCCAGGTGATAATTGAAGAAAGCTTATGGGGTTGGAAAGAGATTGAATATGAAGTCGTACGGGATCGCTTGAACAATTGCGTCACTGTGTGCAATATGGAAAATATGGATCCAGTAGGAATACACACTGGTGAATCAATTGTGGTGGCGCCTTCACAGACGTTGTCTAACGATGACTATTTTAGGCTACGCGACATATCCATTCAGGTCATCAAACATCTTAAAATTATCGGTGAATGCAATATTCAATTTGCACTCAATCCTCACTCTAATGATTATCGCATAATTGAGGTGAATGCCCGACTTTCCCGCTCGTCAGCCTTAGCTTCAAAAGCAACTGGGTATCCACTTGCTTACATTGCTTGTAAATTAGCACTAGGAAATACGTTGCCGGAAATCAAAAATTCTATAACGGGGAGTACGAGCGCTTTTTTTGAACCTGCGCTTGATTATCTAGTAGTCAAAATGCCGCGTTGGGATTTGGATAAATTTAGTCATACGACAAATGTTATTGGTAGCGATATGCAAAGTGTAGGTGAAGTGATGAGTATTGGTCGAAATTTTCCGGAAGCGATTCAAAAAGCAGCCCGGATGCTTAATGATGGTTATAAAGGTGTATTAGATAAAGAATTCAATCATCAAAAGAAAAGTACGCTTTTGAAACAATTGAAAAATCCCACAACCATACGGTTGTTTACGATCTGTTCAGCATTGCTGGTCGGTATTACCGTTAAGCAAATCGCCAAATATACTTCAATTGACCTTTGGTTTTTAGGACAACTTGCGCAAATTGTTGATGTTTATAAAGAATTACAAATAATGCCACTCTCAAGAACGATGTTTATCAAAGCAAAACAATTTGGTTTTTCTGATGAGCAAATTGGACAGGTTAAAGAACTATCAGAAGAAAAAGTTCGTAAACTTCGCCAAAAATATAAGATCCTGCCTTTCATAAAACAAATTGACACACTTGCTGGTGAGTTTCCAGCTCGCACTAATTATTTATATTTGACCTACCATGGTTCATCGAGTGATTATCAACCAAAATATAATAAGAAGACTATCGTGATTGGTAGCGGGCCGTATGCAATTGGAACTTCAGTTGAATTTGATTGGTGTGCAGTCAATACGGTAAATACTCTGAGAAGATTAGGTCATAAAACAATCATGCTCAATTGCAATCCGGAAACAGTATCAACTGATTATGATTATTGCGATAGTTTGTATTTTGAAGAATTGACTCGGGAGCGGGTTTTGGATATATGTGAAATTGAAAAAGCACCAGTGGTTTTGAGTGTGGGGGGACAAATTCCCAATAACTTAGGCGCATTTTTGGCCAAGCACCAAGTGCCTATTTTAGGTACGCAAAGTAACTACATAGAAAGAGCTGAAAATCGGCAATACTTTAGTCGTCTGCTTGACAAACTGCATATTGCCCAACCGCGTTGGCAGAAAGCATTTTCGAAAACTCAAACACTAAAATCAGCAATCAAACTAGGTTTTCCACTTCTGATTCGTCCTTCATTCGTACTTTCGGGAAAAGCCATGGTAGTTGTAGAGACGGTAAATCAGCTGGAAGACTATCTCAACGATTTACAACTTGATTTGGAAGCTCATCCACTTGTGATGACTCAATATATATATGGAGGCACTGAATGTGATGTGGATGGAGTAGCAGGTCACGGACAGGTGATCGTATCGTTTATTTCTGAGCACATTGAGCCTCCCGGAGTTCATTCTGGAGATGCGAGTTTAATATTTCCGCCTCATATACTTAGCCCAGAGACACAAAAAGAAATTATTGCTATCACCAAAATAATAGTTTCTGCTCTTGAAATACACGGGCCGTTTAATGTTCAATTTATTGTTGCGGAAGATACAATTTATGTAATTGAATGTAACGTACGTGCATCCCGGAGTTTTCCGTTTGTCAGTAAAGTCAGTGGAGTAAATTTGATAGAATTGGCCACAAAAGTAGTAATGGGTAAGAAAATAACAAAACTTAAATCAATTAAATTTAAACATGTCGGTGTCAAAGTGCCGCAATTTTCATTTCGAAAGATAAAAGGTGCTGATCCAATTCTCAAAGTCGAAATGAGTTCAACCGGAGAAGTAGCTGCGTTTGGAAATAGCGCTCATGAAGCGTATCTCACAGCCTTATTGGGAACTGGCATCAAATATCCAATTAAAAATTCCGTATTTATTTCTCTCGGTGGAGCCCGGGTCAAATCAGCATTTTTACGTCACATCAAACGATTAGTGGATCTTAAATTTACGATTTATTCCACGGTCGGCACTGCATTTTTCTTAAAAGAACAGCACATCCCAGTCGAGCGAGTTGGTAAGTTACATGAAAACGTTCATCCTAATTTTTTGGATTTATTAAAAAATCAGCAGTTTGCATTTGCGGTTGTGATCCCGGAAAATTACACTGAAACTTTGTCCTGGAAATATAAACAAAGTATAAGTGACGGGTTTATGATGAGAAGAACCGCGATAGATATGGGAATTCCGGTTTTTACGACGCTAAGACTTGCTGAGTTTTTCGTAGAGTCCATATTTCAGTATTCTCCAGATACTTTGACTGTAAAATCCTGGAACGAATATAGTGTATTAAATTATGGAGGAAGTATATGAAACAAAATCCATTTTTAGCTGTTGATATATTAACGGCAGATCAATTTACGAAAGAAAATTTGCAACTGGTAGTGAGAACGGTGAAGGACATGGAGAAGCTGGTGCTCAAAAAGGGGGCCAATGATATATTAAAGGGCAAAATCATGACCGCACTTTTTTATGAACCGTCATCTCGCACCTTTGGCTCATTTATTACTGCGATGCAGCGTCTCGGGGGCGGGTTTATTCCGCTGCAAGGAGTCACTTACTCATCTGTTTCCAAAGGGGAATCATTGCCGGATACTGTACGCACTTTTGCCAATTATTCAGATATTGTGGTGATCCGTCATCCTGAAGTGGGATCTGCAAAAATTGCGGCGGAATTTTCCAGCAAGCCGGTTATTAACGGCGGAGATGGAGTAGGTGAGCATCCGACACAGGCGTTACTGGATTTCTATACGATCATAAATCATTTTGGAAAAATTGCAGGATTAACCATAACTATGGTAGGGGATTTGCTCAACGGCCGGACAATTCACTCTCTGTCGCGCATACTTTCACAGTACAATGGCGTGAAGCTTAATTTCGTCTCTCCTAAGCTTTTAAAATTACCTAGCGAACTCAAAAGTAGGCTTGAACTGCACAAAATAATAATTTATGAATGCGAGAAGTTGAGCGAAGTCTTAAGTGACACTGATGTATTGTATATTACCCGGGTTCAAAAGGAACGTTTTACGGATCTTGGGATTTACGAGAAACTTAAACATCACTACATTATTACAACCGACGTACTCAAAAACGCGAAAAAAACAGCGATCGTCATGCATCCTTTTCCCCGCGTCGGTGAAATTAGTATGGATGTGGATAACGATAAGCGGGCGTTATATATTACCGACCAAATGCGCAACGGTATGTACGTGCGTATGGCACTACTTAAATTAATACTATTACCTTGAATAAATATCAATAAAGAGTTAATTTTTTGCACAGTCTGCCTATTGAGCAGGTCAGAGATAAAGCAGGCCCAATTTTTTAAAATATTATCGTTCGCGGCGTTTATATGCTGAAAATAATAACTGACATTTTGGTTATTGGTGCTGGCGGAGCGGGACTTAGAGCCGCGATTGAGGTAAAACAGCAAGGCTGTGATGTCATTTTATTGGGTAAAGAAGTTTTGGGATGTGCACATACGGGAATGGCAATGGGTGGGATGAACTGTGCGTTAGTTGCGCCAGCGACTCCTCAGTTTCATGCGCAGATCACTATGGAAGGCGGGTATTTTATAAATAACGCCAAAATTGTCAAAGCGTTTACCGAAGAAATGCCCGCGCGTATACATGATTTGGAGTATTACGGCGTCATGTTTGACAGAACAGAAAGTGGAGAATTTTATGTTTGGGCCGGTCCTAAGCAAAAATATCCCTTAAATGTTTGTGTAGGAGATTATACCGGAAGGGAAATGATGCAAGGATTAGTTGATCAAGCGCGCAAACTTATCGTCAAATACTGCGATGAATTTTTTATCAGTAAATTATTAACAAAATCAAGGATAATAGTCGGGGCATACGGCATTAATTTAAAAACAGGTGAACATGTCATTTTTCAAAGCAAAGCCGTAATTTTAGCAACCGGAGGAGCCGGACGTATGTACGCAGTTACTACCAATGCAGCCTCAAATACCGGGGATGGTTACGCGCTAGGACTGGATGTTGGAACGGAGCTCATTGACATGGAAATGGTGCAATTTCATCCTACAGGCATGGCTTTTCCACCTTCAAGCCGGGGAGTACTTGTCACTGAGAAAGTTCGCGCCCACGGCGGAATTTTACGTAATAAAAAAGGCGAGCGGTTTATGAATAAATATTATCCCAAAGAAATGGAATTGGCCAAACGTGATGAAGTGAGCCGGTCTATTTATCAGGAAGTGGCTCAGGGGTTAGGGACTGATAATCAGGCGGTTTATTTGCACGTCGATCACTTAGAGAAAGAAAAAATTCTGGAAATGTTTCCAGACGTATATGGACTCTATAAAAATGTGGGTGTGGATATAAGTAAAAAACCCATGGAAATATATCCTTCGATGCATCATATGATGGGCGGGATTCGCATCAACGAATGGGGAGGAACTAATATTGCCGGTTTATTTGCTGCTGGTGAAGTTGCGGGAGGCGTACACGGGGCAAATCGTTTAGGGGGAAATTCAATTGCGGAAGGTCAAGTGTTTGGTCGTCGATCTGCCATTAGCGCCGTCAAGTACTGCGCTAAAGTTGGTCATCTTGAACCCGTTAAATCTCAATCCAACCAAGAGAGAGAACGGATTGATGCGTATGTAAATGAAAAATCAGACACCCCACCACACGAAATTGAAAGTAAACTTAAGCATATAATGTGGGAAAAAGTAGGTATTTTCCGAAATGCAGTAGGACTTCGTCGCGCCCAAAGTGATGTGGCAGTTCTTATTAAAGAAGCCAATCACATGCGGGCTCGGGTTTCTGATCAACCAAGAAATCGGGATTTACAGGATTGTCTGGAAGTATGGAATATGTTGAAAACTGCACAAACAGTCATTAAAGCGGCTATTCTGCGTAAAGAAAGTAGGGGTGCCCATAGTCGGACAGACTATCCCAAAGAACTTAAAAATTGGCAAAAAAATATCGTCGTTGCGGAAATTAATGGTAGGCTGAACACAAAAATTGTAGACCCAAACTCATGAATATTACGATTTCTCTTTATCGTAGTGAAACCTCGAACAAATCTGGAATTTACAAAGATTACAAAGTTCCCTTTTCACACGGTATGACTGTCTTGGATGTATGTTTGTATGTGTATCAACATCTCGATGCAACGTTTGCTTTTCGTTACGAATGCCGTCAGGGAATTTGTGGTACGTGTGGTGTGATGCTCAATCAAAGACCGGTTTTGTCATGCCAGACTCGAATTAATCCAAGAGTTAATAATACAATCAGCCCTCTGGCCAATTTTCCGGTAGAAAAAGATTTAATTATTGATTTGGTTCCGGTATTAGAAAAGTTTATAAAAGTAAAACCGTATTTAGATAAAATTCAGGAAGTGCGTATCACGAAACTCAAGGCCAATGAGTCAAAACCATATCGCAAATGTGTAGAATGCGGTTGTTGTATCGCCGGATCTGATACGATGGGCAAAAATATCGATGATCTTCTGGATCCTATGTCTCTAGTCAAAATCGCCCGATTTGTGACCGATCCCAGAGATGGCGCAAATCGGAAAAAATTATTAGCAAATTCAAACCTTGATTCTTACAGTCCAGAAGAGTTACAGCGCTTAACCAACCTGTGTCCGCGCGGAGTACCCATTGACAAAGCGCTTGAATTATTAAAAAGAAATTAGCATGAAGCAAATAATTAAAAACGGATACATTGTCACTTCGGAAAAAATACTTAATGGATCGATAATTGTGGAAAATGGAAAAATTGCGGAGATTGTGACTGGAAAAAGAGAACTCAGCGCAGATGCTTATGACGCACAAGGGGAATATATATTACCGGGATTAATCGAAACTCATGGTCATTTTCGCGAGCCGGGATTTGAACATAAAGAAACCATTGCAGATGGAACACGAGCAGCTCTGGCCGGCGGATTTACGACCGTTTTTGATATGCCCAATACCAAGCCGCCTATTACCACTGTAGACTTGCTGCATGAACAAATCGATCGCTATAAAAAAAGTTCGTACTGTGATTTTGCGATTAATTTCGGCACATCAGCCTTACACATTCCCGAACTTGAAAAAATAAAACCAGAAGAAATTGTCGGAATCAAAGTTTTTACTGCCGGACATCAAACTACACCAACAACTATTCCCGACTTAGGAGATCAAGCCCGAATCTGGGAAATTGCCGCAAGACGAGGCCTAATAGTTTTGGTTCATGCAGAAAATCAACAGCTTGTATCTGCTAGGGAAACTGCATTTCAAAAAATGGGTAGGTCAGATATGATGGCATACTCTGAGGCTCGCAGTGAAATCGTTGTGGAAATGGCAGCCTGGGAAGCCGCTATTTTGGCTAAATACTTTGGCACGTCAATTTGGATTTTACACGCCTCAACTAGGGGGGAATTTGACGCGATTGCTTATGCTAGAAAATATGGAGTTAAAGCAGGCGGAGAAGTGACAGGTTATCAATTATTTTTTACAACCGCCGATTATAAAAAACTCGGATCACTGATTAAAGTGAGTCCGGCTTTACGTTCACCTCAAGTAAATAAGGAATTATGGCAGATGGTACGGGATGGAGTGGTTGACGGAATTTGTTCCGAACATACGCCGCACGCGCTTGAAGAAAAAGGGGGAGACATCTGGAAAGCAGTCAGCGGGACTCCGGGTGTGCAGGAAACAGCCGCGGCGTTTATAACCGGCTGGGTAAGAATGTTTGGTCAAGATGCGCTTGAGGAAGGATTGATGCGATTAGCCCAATGTGCATCAGCGGGCGTAGCCAACTTTTTTGGTTTTCCCCAAAAATCTGGTATTAAAGTGGGCAACGATGCAGATTTAACCATTATTGACACAAAGAATAAATGGTTGGTTAAAAAAGCCGATCTGTTTAGCAAGCTCAGATGGTCTGCGTATGAAGGAATGAAATTAATCGGTCGTCCTACAGCGACATTTTTAAGAGGAAATTTGGTGTATGAAAATGGTAAGATACTTAAAAGTAATTTTGGTGAGTGGTTAAAAAAATAAACATGACTTTTCAAGAAAAACTGGATTTGATAGTTGCCAAAAATAATTCTCTGCTTTGTGTGGGACTAGATTCTGATTGGGAAAAATTACCAGAAATGGTTAGAAAGAATAAGTGTCCCCAGTTCGCATTTAATAAAGCCATAATCGACGCCACATACGATTTAGTGAGTGCTTACAAACCTAACACCGCTTTTTACGAAGCGCAAGGAGTAAACGGAATTAATGAATTAAAATTAACTTGTGATTATCTAAGAAAAACCTATCCGGAAATTCCTCTTATACTTGATGCAAAAAGAGGAGATATTGGTTCAACAAATAATGGTTATGTAACATTTATTTTTGACTATTTAGGGGTTGATGCCGTTACGCTTCATCCTTATCTTGGAGCTGAAGCGATTCAACCATTTTTAGAAAGACAAGATAAAGGCTGTATTATTTTATGCCGGACATCCAACCCCGGAGCACGCGAGTTTCAGAATCAAATTGTTGGAAAAGAACCGCTATATAGATTAATCGCCCGGAAAGTTGTAGGTGAATGGAATAAAAATCAGAACTGTCTTTTGGTAGTTGGTGCCACGTATCCGGATGAACTTGCATGGGTGAGAAAATTAGCCGGTGACATGACATTCCTCGTACCGGGAATTGGAGCTCAAGGAGGGGATGTAGAAAAAACCGTAAAGGCAGGACTAAACTCAAAAAAGGCTGGAATGATAATAAACTCTTCCCGCGGAATTATTTTTGCCTCAAAAGAGGCTGATTATGCCGAATTAGCTAGGAGAGAAGCTCTGAGATTAAAAGATGAAATTAATAAATATAGATAGGATAAAAATGGAAATCCAAGAGGTTGTAGAAATTTTAAGAAACGTGGGAGCGGTGATTACCAATAGTCACTTCGTTTATACTTCTGGAAAACATGGAAGTGTATATGTCAACAAAGACGCACTATATCCGCATACTAAAGAAACATCGCGGGTGGGAGAATTGTTTGCACAGAAGTATATGGATATGGATATTGATGTAGTAGCCGGCCCAGCATTGGGGGGGATAATTCTTTCTCAATGGACTGCTTATCACTTGTCGCGACTTAAGGGTAAAGAGATTTTGGGAGTCTATACCGAAAAAACTGCAGATAAACAGCAGGTTTTTACCAGAGGATATGATAATCATGTCAAAGGCAAAAATGTATTAGTCATTGAAGACCTGACGACCACCGGCGGTTCAGTTCGTAAAGTAGTCGATAGTGTCAAAGCTGCAGGTGGAAATGTGGTAGCTGTGTGTGTGATGGTCAATCGTGATCCAGTTAACGTGACTTCCGAAGTCGTTGGCGGACCTTTTTCAGCACTTGGCATTTTAAAAGCTGAAGCTTTTGATGAAGCAGTCTGCCCATTATGCAAACAAAGAGTGCCAATTAATACCGACGTTGGTCATGGCAAGAAGTACCTTGAAGCTAAACATAGAGCGTGATCCCCAGTTGTAAATCCCCGTTGACTTCATTGTGAATGGTTTGGTATCTTAAGCCATGATTCAAAAAAGACCTGCGTTTGTATTTATTTCCGGAGGTGTACTCTCTGGTTTGGGAAAGGGTGTGACAGCGGGTTCGATTGCATTGCTACTTAAAGCCAGAGGCTACAAAGTTACCCCCGTAAAATGTGAAAACTACCTCAATATTGACGCCGGACTTATCAACCCTATCGAACATGGCGATCCTTATCTTTGTAATGACGGGACTGAAGCAGATATGGATATGGGAACATATGAGAAATTTTTACACACAGATGTGCTGCGCCATAATTTCATCACCATGGGCCAAATTTACCAGGAAGTGATCAGCCGTGAACGTAACTTTGGTTATAACGGTGAAGATGTGGAAGCTATTCCGCATGTGACGGATGAGATCATCCGCCGGATTTATGAAGCTGCCAAAAAAGATGACGCAGATATTGTAGTAGTTGAATTGGGAGGAACGGCAGGGGAATATCAAAATATACTCTACTACGAAGCCTCGCGTGTTCTTAAAATTGTCAAAAAATCTCCGGTAGTTCATTTACATGTCAGTTATTTACCTACGCCTTCACATTTGGGTGAACCGAAAACTAAGCCGACTCAGCTTTCGGTGAAATTTTTACTTTCTATGGGAATTCAGCCTGATTTTATCGTGTGTCGGGGTGAGAAGGCGATTGATAAACGGCGGCGTGAACGACTGGCTATGTTTTGTAACGTCGATGGGGATCACGTGATAAATAATCCTGATGAAATTACTCCATACGCAGTCCCGATAACTTTTGAAGAGCAGGGATTTGCGCAAAAAATTCTTACTGAGCTTAATTTGGAAGATCAGCCGGTAGATTTATCCGAGTGGCGGTCATTACTTAAACAAGTTGAGGAAAGCAAGAAAAGGACCATTAAAATCGCTATTGTCGGAAAATATTTTGCGACAGGGGATTATGAACTTAGAGATTCTTACGCAGCGCTAATGGATGCACTTGATCACGCGGCATGGAAATCTGGTCTAAATGTAAAAGCAGTTTTTGTAAATTCACAGCGGATCGAAAATGGGGAACTGCCTGAGAAATTATTAAGCGATGCAGCAGGGATCATCGTGCCGATAGGATGGGGACCAAGGGGAGTAGAGGGAAAAATAAGCGCAATTCAATACGCACGGGAAAACAAAATTCCTTATTTAGGATTATGTTATGGCATGCAGCTGGCTGCGGTAGAATATGCCCGAAATGTACTCGGATATAAAGATGCCAATACAACCGAATGTAATCCTGACACGTCCCACCCGGTAATTCATTTAATACCGTCACAAAAAGAAAAGATGGAGCGTAGAGCGTATGGGGGTACGATGCGCTTGGGAAGTTGGGAATGCAAAGTTAAACCGGATACAATTTCAGCTTCTGCTTATACACGCGATCAAGTTTATATCCGAGACCATATTGTAGCCGAGCGCCACCGTCACCGTTATGAATTTAATGATGATTTTTCTGCGGAAATTGAGAGTAAGGGAATGATTATATCAGGTAGATCTGTGGTTGAGAATTTGGTTGAAATTATAGAACTTCCTAAGTCAGTTCACCCGTTTTTTGTAGGTACGCAGTTTCATCCGGAATATAAGAGCCGGCCACTTTCTCCGCACCCGCTTTTCGTAAGTTTCTTAAATGCTTGTCTTTAAATTACCTTGTAATTGAGTATTTTCGATATATTTGTTACAATCAGATCCTTCCAGGGAGAAATATGGCATTAACAGCAACTATCAATAATATCTCTTTCAACGTAGGCGATACGATCAGTGTCCAATATAAGATTATTGAAAAAGAGGTAGTTTCAGGTAAAACCAAAAAAGAAAAACACGAAGAAAAAAAAGAGCGTTTTCAAGCGTTTGAAGGTATTGTACTCGCGATTCGGGGAACTGGAGTGAGCAAGAATTTTATTGTCAGGAGAATTGGCGTAGCAAATGTCGGAATTGAACGTATTTTTCCCGTTGTGAGCCCGTGGATCAAAAAGATTACAGTCAAGAAAAAAGGTCATGTAAGACGAGCAAAACTTTATTATTTACGCAATAAAACTAACAAAGAAATTACCCGTATGGGGCAACGGGTCGAAGAAATCAAAACACCGGAAATGAAAAAAGTAGAAACTTCAGTAGCTCAAGTTGCCATTGAGCCAGCGGACAATGCAAACCCCCAAACAGCGTGAAGGTGCTTTAGGAGAGCTCAAAGCCGAATTTTTCCTTAAAGAAAAAGGTTATACTATCATCGCTCGAAATTTCAAGTGCCGACTCGGTGAAATAGATCTTATCGCGACACACCACGATACGCTCATATTTGTGGAGGTGAAGACTCGTGCGTCTCTCCAGTTTGGTCAACCTTACGAAGCTGTAAATCTGCATAAAATACACTCAATTAGCAATACCGGCCGTTTTTTTGCTGAAAATCATCGGAATCTGCCAGTTAGTCAACAGATTGATGTGATTTCCATTCAAATAGATTTGAACGGAATCATAAAACAGATTGAACACTTGGAAAACGTGACTGGTTAAATTTGGTTATTTACAATTTGCCTTATATTATAGTTTATACATTTATTTAGCTTCGGATATTTTATTTCGATGTAGATTTTGCTATACTTGAATCCTTTCCGGGTCCATAGCTCAATGGCCC
This sequence comes from Candidatus Gottesmanbacteria bacterium, assembly GCA_023245415.1. Taxonomy (GTDB): domain Bacteria; phylum Patescibacteriota; class Microgenomatia; order UBA10105; family UBA10105; genus JAHFKJ01. Next base: position 12,084 of record JAHFKJ010000035.1, read on the forward strand.
GCCTGCAACGCTATGCGTAGCATTGCGGGCAGGTAGAGCAAAACAATACGAGTAAATTTTACTATACATATGTTCTAAAAAGTCAAAAGGATAGTAAATTGTATATTGGATGGACAAACGATTTAGTATTACGTTTAAAGAATCATAACCAAGGATCGGTAAAATCAACGAAAAATAGATTACCTTTACAACTTCTGTATTATGAAGCTTGTTTAAAGAAAGATAAAGCTATTTCAAGAGAGAAAGCTCTTAAAACAGGTTTCGGAAGAAGTTATTTAAAGAAAAGAATGGGTCCATAGCTCAATGGTAGAGCAGCAGCCTTTTAAGCTGTTGGTTGAAGGTTCGAATCCTTCTGGACTCAC
>JAHFKJ010000059.1 GCA_023245415.1 Candidatus Gottesmanbacteria bacterium
AGGCTGCAAAATTGCACCGATTTGGGTAAAACTTTTGCGAATCGCCACTTTCTGATGAAAGCTAACGGCGAATATATTTGCCAGCACTAATAAACAAATGATGATCGTCACTGCGATTTTTTTAAACGTTTGGGATTTTAGATGATACAGCCAGAAACTGATTAAAAAAACTTCACCCGCTGACGCAAATATTACATATCGATGTACATAAATTGGTTTCACCTGCGAAATAAACAAAACTAAGAGAAGCGGTATATATGTCCAAATAAGAGTCAACCGCAAAAACGGACTATGAAGTTTTTTTACTATTAACCAGGAGCTTATGCTGATTATGAATATTGAAATCAGCTTCATGAGATTCCATAAGTTTCCCGGAGTGCCTTCGTATCCCATAAACACGTTGCCTAAAACAGAAAAAAATGTATTCTGATCTACAGGATACATCCACATCGGACCGCTCGATTTAAATTGAATGATCAATATTCGTATCCAGGGAAGATACAATAGAGCTAAAATTGCACTATTAACCATGATTTGCTTAAATTGTTTCTGTATCAATAAGTAAAACATTTGTCCAGCGATCACAAATGCCATAAAAGGCTGGGTATACATGCCAAGAGTAGTAAATACAATATACCAACGCCAGCGTTTGGCATATAAAAAATACATAGATAAGCATGAAAATAAAACCAACAGAGAGTACATGCGCAGTTCAAATGCAAAATACAAGAGCATAGGGTTAAGCGCCATTATTAAGGTAGTAATTCGGGCATGAGATGGAGAATGAAAAATGTGCAACGAAATTTTATATACGGCGATTAAAAATATAATAAATATACACACAGACATACCTCTTAAGACAATTTCAGTTCTTCCGAACAATTTCATCCAGAGGTTGAGAAGTAAATAATAAAGCGGCGGATTATAGTCACCGCTCGTTCGCCTGATTGCTTCCATGATCCCATCTTGGGCAATCCAGACGGAGAACGCCTCATCCCGCCACAGACTTTGAGTCCAATAGAAGAGAGGTGTATGGTTAAAAAGAAAAGTAATGATCGCATTCATAGTCGAATTCGAAATTCGTGTTTCAGATTTATATTTTTTCCGTTACTCTATATTCCAGTCTTTTTCCAAGCATGAGTCTCGTATGTGCATCAAGTCCGGGTAATGCTGATAAAAAGAATGATACGATAGGCAATGTAATCCATTGGATATATAAGAACGGAATTTTCCAGGCTTTAAAATCCTTCGGTCGGGGAGGCTTACTTCGTAAATCCAGGAATATGAGAATAAGTAAAAAGCCGATGCAAAGAGTAAGAATGGCTGATGAAATTTGGGATAAGTTATGGCCGAGAATAGTTCGAGCGAAATTATGGTTAATTATTGGCGGTAGTGTACTGCCCAATGTTAATATAAACCAGTTAGTCGGCCACAGTAAATGATTCTCCAAAAGATGTATTATTCTGCCCGTTTTATTTAAAAAGGGAATTTTGGTATCAGTAAAATAATTTTTCAAGACGAAGGGTATGTCTGAAACGCCCCAGGCCCAGCGTTTATGTTGTTCATATTGATTCACCATCGTACGCCAGAAGCCTATTGATTCTGCGGCATCAGCCATGACCGGTATAAACAGCGGAACAGTGCGGACTTTTTCACCTAATGCAAAAAAGGTTTTAAAAAATAGGTGATAATCTTCAGGAATGACATCAACACCCCAAAAACCCACTTTTTCAACTGTGGCAAAGCATAATGAATAAGTGGAGAAGTTGACTAACCGATTTTCCTGGGCCAGCATTGACAGATTCAAAATACTACTTATAGTATTTACGACACGGCTCGGAAGGGGAACCCGCCAGATGTTTGAATAAAAGAAAATTGCCGGTTGGTAGAAATGATATTCACGCTCGGGGTCACTCAAAAATTTTTGGGTTAAATAAGAAAAATATTTAGGATGCAACAATACATCTGCATCACATGAAGTTACTGTCGTTAAGTTTAAGTTAATTCCTAATTGGTGTAGTTTTTGGGCTGTTTCTTTGCCCGCCCAGGCCATATTGGCAGATTTACCGTTGACTTCACCGGAGATCTTAGGATGTTTCGTTATCCAAAAATCTTTAAAATGGCTTACGTATTTATCGTGTAATTGTTTACTAGTGGCATCAGCCTCAGGGTCTGTTGTTTCCGTAGCCAGTGTAATTATCAGATTTTTGAGCGGAAAATCCTGTTTCAATAAATTTTCAAATGTATCGGTGAGGACCGAAAGAGGCTCTTTAAATTCAGGAATAATGAGCACGTGATTGACTTTTTGCCAATCGGGAAATTCGTTAAGTAATTTTTGTTTCCAGTCCACTTTTGCGTGTGCGGTGACTGTAATGAAGGCTTTGGTGCCGTTTATCGCCATCAAAAATGATTTGTAAAACCAATATACGTCAAAACTTAAAACAAGGTAGGCAACCAAAGCCGGGTGCCAGAAAGACAGCCAAATTGGCAGAGTGATCATCAGCCACGCAGTCAGGGGAATCAGGATTTCAAAAAGCCGGATACTGAAGTTGGGATAGCGCTCAATCAGTCTTTTTATCATAGGTCTCCAAATTTTAACACATCGGAGCATACCATCGGAAACATCGAGGTTATTATTTCGAATAGGAATTAGCTTATCAAACTAATTCAGTATTTCAGATTATTTTAGCTAAATTACACTTGATAATTTGAGTCAGCATACGTTATAATAATTCTCATCAAATTATATGGAAGAAGCTAAATTAGCCAGCCAGCCAGCATCGATCTCTTTTAAAGATTTATCTCAATGGGATATACGACCGTCAGATGGAGTCCATGTTTTAAAAACCGGCCTTCCGGTTCCCACAGAAAATGGTGAACTATTAATTGACGCAGCCACGGTAGCCAGTAAAATCCTCTATACAAAAAAAGGTAGACGACCCGTAGAATTTAGGTTAATTATGGGCTGGTCGGGATCTCAACCGGGAGAATTAACCATATTTGAAGTCAAGCCTGAAGAAGAGAAATGGCCGAGTGATAGAGGTAAGCTAAGTGGTACAGCCTCGGGGGGTAACTATGTTAGTG
>JAHFKJ010000036.1 GCA_023245415.1 Candidatus Gottesmanbacteria bacterium
AGCTGCGGAAGATTTTTTGAGCAGTTCATTGTTTACTAAAATTCCAGAAATTATCGAAAAACAACTTTATAGTGACTATAAAAGCCGTTTACAGGAGATCGTTCAGGTATTTTCGAGTACTGCTCCAACCTATAAAGTGATAAAAACAGAAGGACCTGACCATGCAAAGCATTTTTGGGTAACGGTCGTCATAGATGGCAAAGACGCGGAAACAGGCACGGGAAAATCCAAGCAGGAAGCAGAGCAAAATTCAGCGTTTAAAACGCTTGAGAAAATGGGGAAATTATAGTATAATTTACTTTCTCAAATGAGCGTCAAAATACGACTAGCGCAAACGGGTAAAAAAAATTCACGGACTTATAGAGTAGTTGCCATGGACGAGTCCCAAAAACGTGACGGCAGATATCTCGAACTCCTAGGAAATGTTACATACCTCACTAAAGATAAGTACACCTCCAAAGTTAATACTGAAAGAATCAACTATTGGATAAGTAGAGGAGCCCGGGTAACTGAAGCGACTAAAAAATACCTGCAAAAATCATGAAAGATTTAGCATTCTACCTTATATCACAAATTACCGATCAGCCTGATAAAGTAACAATTGATGAAAATGAAGATGTTTCCGGGTCAATTAAGCTCACCGTACATTTAGCCCAGGAAGATATGGGCAAAGTTATCGGAAAAGGCGGAAAAACTATTCAGGCAATTAGGGATCTTGTGAAGATTCTGGCTTTGAAACGGCAACAACATGTGGATTTACAACTGGCAGAATAATTTGTATTTTACTACGATCCTCGCCAAAAAATTGCGTCCTTATGCTATTTTCCGTCATCTCTTTATTTCCGCAAATGTTTGAACAGGTCTTTAACCTCTCTATACTTAAGCGCGCCCAGGAAAAAAAACTGGTAGAAATTAGACTAATAAATCTGCGTGATTTTACTTTGGATAAATATAAAACCGTGGATGATACCCCCTACGGCGGTGGTGTAGGTATGCTCCTTAAGATCGATGTAGTTGATAAAGCAATTTCTTTCGCGAAAGCTCACACCCCTGATAAATCTCTAACGATATTATTAGACCCTCAAGGAGTTACACTGTCACAAACATTATGCCGGAAGTTATCTCAAAATCAGCACATAATATTACTCTGCGGCCACTACGAAGGTGTTGATGCCCGAGTATATGATCTTGTTGATCTACGTCTATCTATAGGCAATTTTATATTAACCGGGGGTGAAATACCCGCGATGGCAGTCGTAGACGGGATAACCAGATTGATTCCCGGAGTTCTCCCTCAGGATGCATTAACAACTGAAACATTTACCGATAATAAGTACGAGTTTCCTCAATATACCCGTCCGGCTAAGTACAACAACATGACGGTCCCGCCGGTACTTTTATCAGGAAATCATGCACTGATTAGCAAATGGCGGCGAAGGCTTTCGAAGAAAATCAGTCGCTAAATAAATCAGTACGCTTAAGTTGTAATGCCGGACCCGGAGTGTTGCCCAATTGAGTCAGGAAATTGCTTACAAAAGGCATCGCACTTAAGTTTTCAAGTAATTTCTGCTCCTTTTCAGCAATTTGCGGTATATCAGCATCAATTTGGCTGATTTCCTGAATCGGAGTCAGATAATAAAATACTAGCTTAAAGTCGGCAGAAACTAAATCCTGCGCCTGATCATTGTATGAAAAGTCTAACGATCTGATATCAATAAGCCGTCGTGAATTCTGCAGATTCTTAATAAAATCTAAAAGCTGCGTTGTTGTACCTCTACCAGAAACACTCACTTCTAAAACTTGAGCTCCATTACGTTTGGTAATCGGCTCGAGCTTTTGGATTTTGCTATTTTGGGTAGTGGTAGCAGAAGGTGAAGAAACAGAACCGGGTGAGAGCGTCACGGAATCAATTCCAAAAAGCGTAGAGGCGGAAAGGTTTTCTAAGGCTACTAATATTGACGCTGCATCTTTCTCCTGAGGCAGGGCCTGTTCGGCTGATACCAGGAGCTGCTGTGTCGCGTTCGAACTGACCGAGTCTAATAAATTCTGTTTTTTTTTCAGCTTGTTAAGTTGAAGTTTTTTATCATCGAGCTGTTTATAGTTCTCAACTATATCTTTGATCTTCGGAACCAGCAGTGTGAATGTAAGCAGAGCTAAAATTCCGATTATACTTACGGGTATCGCATAGATGATGAATTTCTGCGAAGTAGATCTGCTAATTCTTTTCATAATTCTTGGGCTAGTGTTTCTATCTGAAGTGAAATATCCAAAATATTTCCGGGTGTATATGAAACGCCTTCCAGTTCAACTTTACGAAAACGTTTTTCGGCTTCTTTGATAAGTGCGGTCACTAAAGCATCTAAATGCGTCGAATCTTTAACATTTAAACGCAGAGAAATTCTTCCAGTTTCATCAATTTCCATACTGTTTAAAGTGCTGCCATTAAGGCTTAAAGTTTTGAAAAATTCAATATCTTCCCGATACGGAAAGCGCGAGTTTAAAATTTTGGCCAATACGACAGCTTTTTGCTTAAGAAGTAAGTAAATACTTTCATTACGCTTTAGAGAGTTGATTTTGCCGCGCACATCGACTATTGCCTGGTCGGTATCGGCAATAATTTTATTCACACTCACAGATATGTACAGCACCCCGCCGAGAAGGAAAATAAAAGCTAGTAAAATCAAGGGGAGGAAATTGCGCGTGAACTTTTTGAGTTTAATTTCATCAGGCGTTAAAATCTCCCGCTTGCGAAAAAGATTGATTTCTCGGGTTGGCATAGAAATTACTCCCTCATTGCAAGTCCACAGGCTACCACAAAAGTGCAACCTTCTTCATCTAACTTGGCAAATCGTGACTGATCTTTGGCCACTCGAGTCCATGGATTGCCGATTTGCGTTTCAATTCCTACTGCTTCAGTTAATGCTTCCACGAGTCCCGGAAGTCTGGCTGAGCCTCCGGAGATGATAAGTGCTGCCATCACTTCTTCTGAGAACTTGTTTTGAAAAAAAGTGATCGAGCGCTTTATCTCGTCAACGATCACGCTAAAAATTGGCTTCAGCGTACGATAAATTTTTCCTTCAATTTGATCAGATTTTAATCCATAGGCTTTTTTATACTCTTCTGCCTGAGGAATCGGAAAACCTAAATCCTGAGCGATCGCCTTCGTAAATGTCGTACCACCGGTAGGAAGTGATCGGGTAAAAGCAATCACTCCTTGGCGGATGATCGATAAATCAGTACTTTGACCGCCTATATTTACCACCATCACCGTAAGTGGCTTATCGAAAACAGGCGGAAGAAGCGCCCGCGAGGCAGAAATGATTTCAGTTTCCATCGCTTCTGCTTCCAGATCAGCAGCTTCCAATACTTTGGTAAAGCGATCGATGAGCATTTTTGGTGCAGCCACGAGCAACACATCGAGCTTTTTATTGCCGTCTTTATCTTTTGATTCACCGACTATGGAAAAATCCATTTCCACTTCCTCCAAAGGTAAAGGAATATATTGTTCAGCTTCCCACTTGATTGCACTCGCCAGTTCGCGTTCTGAAAGTGGAGGAACTTGAATGATGCGCGTAAATACATTGGCCTCGGGCAGAGCGACATTAACCATTTTACTGCGCACGCCTCCATCTTTTAGGAGTTTCTTAATTGTCACTCCAAGTGCTTCATGATCGATAGACGCTTCGGAATTTAATCCTTTTACTGGTCCGGGACACATACCCACGCTTATTAGCTGGTAGCGATTTTTGTCGATATGCAGAAGCTCGGTATATTTGATGTACTTGCTTCCGACATCAAGGCCTAGGACAGTTTTAGCCATATTTATATAAGATTTAGGATTTATATTTTAACATTTAAGAATATATTCAGTGTAATTTTTTTAAAACGATTATGCAAGAGTTCGTTATTCATAAAACTATTTGCTAATATTTGAATTTGGATCTGTACTATAGATAGCAGAATCCATAAACGGAGCGGGGACTAAATAAGGTTCCTTCACCTGGATCTTGCGGGTCGATTCACCGACATTTCCGGTGGAGACGATGTCAATGCCTTGTTTGGGAAGTGTGGCCGGCGAAAACGCACTTACACCTATATATGTGTCTGCATAAACCGGTCTGATACGTACGGCAACCAATGCTATTGACGCAACTGCTAAATCTAAACTGCTGCCGAAGTCAGAGTTAAAATTTACTCGGACAAAATAATTGTAGTTCACTCTACAAACTGACCCGGCCAAAACATTTAGTGGTCTAAAATGATTTGTAAGAACCCGAGCAGCTACTCCATCATAGCCGGTATAAGCTGATTTGATCAGCCCTGTAGCATCACGGTAATAAACTGTAACAGTAATTCCGGGCACAACAGCAGGTGTTGTAGGGCTGGTAGTAAAACAGATATCGAGAAAATTACTGTTGTAAAATTTTGTACCTATTGCCGGAATCGTTAAATTGCCACTGCCATCATGCTGCACTAACCAGGCAGTGAAGGAATTACCGACTTTGAAAGCTACGTCTTTGGAAGGCGGGTAAATACCTGCACCGCCCAAATCGTTTGTGGCCAAGGAATAACTGGCACCCGAAGCAAAAGGCACTAGTGAATTTTGAGTTATTGCGGAAGTGCGAATGGCTTCTTCAACCCCAGCTTCAGCCGCATTAAAAGCCCGCGTCGCTTCGGCAATTTTGGTCGACACGGCGATATCGGTAGTCGTACGCCCGACTAAAAATAAACCGACTGTTAATCCAACTATCATTATAAGTAGCATTAGCACGAGCATTTGACCATCATTACTTTTTAAATTACTGTATTGTTGATTTTTTTTACCAGTTTGTCTTGTTGCTTTCATATTGTGACCCTCTTGCCAAGTTTTTAAGTCAGTAAAGGTACGAATTTTACTATCTGTAATTTTGTATTTTTAATTCTTAAATCTTAAATCTGAATTCTTGTGTAAATTTACGGCGATATTTCTTTCCAGGTGATATCAATATCTTTCAGTCCATCCGGTGCAAAGCGCCATAGATCAGGCCGGTAGATAAATAATTCAGCCGGATAAGTACTGTTTGCGCTGTCAAGACTTCGCTGCAGTAAAAACTTATTCGCAATATATGATCCTGCCAGGATAAGTTGATTATCCTGAGCTCCAAGTGTAGGTAGACTCGAGAATAGACTATTGGTTATAAATATACCAGTAATATGGGTATCAAGTATCGGGTCAGGAGCTGATTTATAGTTTATGCTTGAGTAACCGACAGTATTAGCAATACTTATGGATCCTTTTGCAATAAACCCTAAAAATCCGCCTTCGCGAACGGTAATTTTGTTATTCACCGGCAAGTTAAAAGTGAGAGCACCGGGGACAAAAATGATTATTGATTGTCCAGCAGTCACATCCCAGGATCCGGATGTTATCGATAAATTGCCATTATTGGTTAAGGGTACTTCATAAATCCCGGGAGCAGGTTTAATAGTGATGGTGTTGCTGCCAACATTTGTTTTAGACGCAAACTTACTGTAAAAGTAATCGTAATAGGAAAATGTCGGAGGAATCACATGTTTACTGTCATTCACAAGATAGTTGGAAGTCGAAATTGTGCCTGAACCGATGCTGGGCGGGGCTACATCGGAATAACTCACGATAGCAGAATTGTATCCAATCGCAGTACTAAGCATAGTTTTACCAACTGGCACATGATTGGTGATATTTTTATTGGAATGGATTGAACCACCAACAGCTTGAAACCAAGTAGATGAATTAGAAAACACCAACTCAAATGTGGTGGTATTGCCCGAAGTGACACTTTGTACATCATTAATACAGGCACGTGAATAACTATAGGCAGGCGGGTAATTGCTAACCTGGGTCACCTGATAGACACCTAGTCCGCGGTTTGTAAAGTTTGAGTAACTAGTAGTTGCAGGTATATTGGCAATAATGCCGGTAGGACCGCTAATTGTGACATCAGTAGTTCCTGTCAGAGCTACAGGATTGGTTAAAGTACAGGTATCCGGATCATCAGTTTTAATCGCGCGTACCCGAATCGTACCTACTTGTGGTGCAGGACAGACACCGCAGTCAGTGCTACAGTTAAGGCAGTTTTCACCGCTTTCGCAGGTGAGGTTTCCACAAACGACACTCGGGGGTAATACTAAACAATTGCCGCAGTCACCGCAACTGGGACAGCTTTCACCTGCATCACACGTACCATTCCCGCATGTCGGACCGGGTGGAGCCGGACACTGACCGCAATCATTCGGGCAATTGCTGCAACTTTCACCTGACCCACACCTGCCGTTTGGGCACGTAGGGGGAGGCGGGGGAGGAGACGATGATGGCTGTGGCTGGGTACAGATGTTTATACATGGACTATAGGCACCGGGGCATACACCGGTACAGGTATTGTTGGTACAAACCTCTTTATTGCAGCAGTTCGGATTTCCATAAACATCGTATCCTCCACATTGAATTGCATCACAGACTTGTTGATTTGTACACAATACTGCATCACATCCACAATTGTTTATGTTAGGATAACACAAAACATCGCACGGACAAGTACAATACCAGGCACTGCACTGGCAGGACTGTGCGAACACACCAGATGGCTTAAATAAGTTCCAGATTGCAAAAAAACTTACTAATATGAATGTAAAAATCAAAATTTTTGATCTCATACTTTGCAATCATAACCTACTAGAAACTGGGCAGTCATCTGGTCTTTATCTGTGACACCGGCAATTAGAGTGATGTCTGAATTAACGGTAAAAATTTCCTGAACTTGGGAAAAATCCACTATTTTTCCTGACTGATTGCTTTGCAACAGGTGAAAATCCAGAAATACCTGTTTGCTGAGCACTTTTTGACCTTTGGCATCGGTAAATTCCGCCGGCAGGCACAAGACCTTGACGGTACCTGGAATAGTTACGTGGAGCAGTTTACTGGCTGAAGTGACGGCAAATTCCCGCTGGCTGGTCCGAATATCCTGAATTCGACCTCTGATTTGAACGCGCGAGGAATAAATAGACCCGACCGCATTATTTTCCAGAGGCATCACATATTCGGATGTGGAATAATTTTTTAGCTCATCCAGTTGCCGAGGCGGAAGAGGGCCTGAATGGCTTTTTGTAGATTGATTATTCTTTTGAAGAATAAAATAAATTCCTAAACCAAATGAAAGAAATAGAAGAATGGTTATAATTAATAAATTTGAGATTAATTTATTATTATTTTTTGTTTCTCTTTCCACAAACTAATTGTGGCACTATATTTACTCAAAGTCAATGAAAATTCTATAAATAGATGGTGATCCACACAAGGATATATTGTAATAGTATTAGGTTAATTTAGTTGGTTTTTAACGCTGTAATTATCTCTGCAAACACAAACTTATCACTAGTTGGATTCATAAGTTTAACTAACCGATCAGGAAATATATTTACTCCACCTAATTTTCCAGGAGATCCAAGCTGATCAGGATTAGCAGTGTACCTTGCAACATAAGTTCCATCCATAAGTGGTAAAATTTCATTAAATCCGTTTCTCCAAAAAAAGTCTGTTACTTCAAAACCGTCATCAATTATTACAGCTGATTTTTTATCATAATAAAGTGTTATGAAAGGAAATACTATAGCTTCTCTTTCCATTGAGTCTAAATGTTTAAACACATCTTCAGGTACTCTGAGATTAATTTCAGTATGACTATGGTTTGTTGAATCTTCAATATTAAACGAGGTTACTGGCTTATACACCCCATCAACCATTAATAATACAGGAATCGCCATTACTGACTCACCTAAATGATAACTCCCAAAAATTAAACATAACGCACCGTCGTTTTCTCCGAAATTATTTACCCCTTCCAAACCGATCCAACTTGTGGCAATTAATTCTGTAGGAAATACAGAATTCCAACTGTTACGCGTATTTTCATAACCTTTATTATTGCTAACTTTGCCTAATCCAGTAAAAGTTACATCTCGATATTCTTTATTTATTTTACCTTTTGTAACTAAACCTTCAATATATAATTTGAAATCTGCGGTGTATTGAGAGAAAGATTTTCCTGTATTTTCTTCAACACCATTTATAATGTTTTTTTGAAATTCAGGGCTAAATGAAGAATTATATTTAAATCTTACTAACCATTCTCCATCGCGGCGAGTAATTTTAAGAGAAAAATCCTCTGCAACAGGTATCCCATTTTCATCAAGCGAAATTGTAATTTCATCAGGAAACATTTTTTTAAGATTATCGGGAAATTGAATCCGAATCCACTGTCCATCTTTCCATTCCATTATATTTTTGTTTCGATCTAATTTAAATATATTTGGTAAATCTGTCCATTTATCTTCCAGCGGATTGTATACACTAACTGGCCGTTTTATATCAGTATCTACTTGAAACAAAAACAGCTTTCCATCAACGGACATCCATCCGCTTTCAAAATCTTTAGAAATTCTCACAGATACTAACGGATCATCAGCATGCATTGGCATATCAGGACGCCAACTTCCTCTATTCCAAAATATTTCAGTAGCATCTTTATCAACTCTTGATACGACCGTTGCTTCACCTATTATGTGGACTTTATAGGGAGGTTTGCTACCATTTGCAAATATTTCTAACCTATTCCAAACTTCTTCATTTGTGGTAGCAATTAAAGGAGAATTTTTAGTTTCATATATACTTTTTAATTGCAAAGTTGTATTCAAATTTAATCCTTGAAAGCTTGTTACTAATTGAGGAATTGCGGGCTGAAAACTTTCTGGAATGCTGAAATCAGTTTGGTTAGCAATAGCTGTTTCTAATAAATTAGGAGTTTTTGTTAAAATATCGGCTGTAGGTGAGGGTTGAATTGCTGGAGCGTTATCATTAGTTCTTGATGACGTATCTTCCCCTCCAGTTACAGGAATTTGGCCTGGTGGTTTTAGACGTGTTGGAGCAAGTGTAGGTGCGCTTGCGGGACCTTGAGTTTGAGAAGTCAGTGTACCTGGTACTTTACCTCCACAAGCTGCTAGTACTAGCGCTCCCAAACCAGAATAACCAAAAAATCTAAGAGCATCTCTTCGAGATAATTCTATTGGATTATCGGGTCGGACAACCATATAACCCTATAGTACATTGTCAGTCTTGGAATGTCAAGATACTATAGTCCCTTTCAGTTAGTAATACTCCTTCTTTTCATGCCTGTCAAGGCTGAAAAGAAGTTATTGGATCAGTCTAAATTTTTATACTGATCAGATCTCACTTATAAAAGCGATTTCTAAATGATTTTTTATTTCCACCTCAGATTGAGGTATATTGTATGATGATAAAGATGAACCGACTTAAGAAACTAATTTCCCAACTTCCTCAAAACTGGGAAATTACGACCATATTTTTCACGTTTCTGACTATAGCCCTATTTTTAGGAGACGGCCTCCAACCTATCGTAGATATATATGTAGGAATTTGTCTAAGCACCTTGGGTATGTACGCATTGTGGTTTAAGAAACCTCAACGAACCTTTCCGCAAAAATTATTTCGATTGTGGCTAATTCTTCTTGTTTACTATGGAGTAAGAACGATTTTTTCAGATAGTGTTGGGCTTTCAATATCGGCAACTATGCGTTTACTGATGGCAGCAGTAGCTTATTACCTTTTCTATATATATAGCGATGTAGATAGTCTGTCTTGGTTTTGCCTTAACTTAATCTTCATGAGTATACTCGCAATTACTTGTTCGTTTGTTCTTATACTAATTCCACATCGAAACCAATACTTACCCTCAATGAACTTACTTTACGCCGACTTTGGCCATAATCATTTGCCTTCGTTACTACTGTTTACGTTACCTTTTGTATATCAGCAAGCGATTAGGAAAGGAAATATGAAATATAAATGGTTATTGCTTTTTTATTTACTAGCGTTGACTACTTCATTTGCTAAAGGTGTACTGCTGCTGCTTACCGGCTACTTTGGATTGAGCGCTATTTTTGCACTTGTAAAAAATAGTGCAACATTTGCAAAAACTCATTGCCTCTTCTTATTAAGTTCAATCATACTATTATTATTGTTTCTTCTTTCTGGACGTATATTTGACACACAACCATTTCCATTACTTGCGCAATCTACCTGGTATCGTCGCCAAACCATCAAATCTACTGATTGGTTTGAAGTAAGAGGCAAATATTGGCAACAGGCGGGAATAGCTTTTTTAGATCAACCTATATTCGGCCACGGGCAAGGAACATTTTTCCTTTTATCAAAACGATATGAACGAACAGATCAAGAATATTCTTACTTTGCTCACAGCTCACCAATGGAACTACTTGCAGAAACTGGACTTATTGGTCTGACTCTTTGGATACTGTTAATATGTAAGGCTATCTGGCCGAAACTTTTGGTAAGTGTAAGAAACAATAACAGTAAAAACCTACTTAAAGAAGAAACATACAACAACTTGCGTAACTGGCTTATGCAAGGATTGCTTCTTTCCTTTGGACTTTCATTAGTTGATTTTAATCTTAATTTTTTGATCAACTGGCTGATTGTAGTTATTATAATAGGTATCCTGACAAATTCTACTAAATCAGATAACTTAATACGATCAAAAGGTGTTTTTATTTGGACATTGGTAACGATGCTCAGTCTCTACTCTCTCTTATACTTAATAAGTAGTATTTTAAGTTCTCAAAAATCTGAGCTTAGTCATAAAATATCGTTCTATTTGACACCATTTGATCGTTTACACACATTAGAATACATCAACTCTGTATCAACTTCCTATAATCAAGTCAAAGATACCTCATTATTAAAGGTAATTAATTTTTTTCATCAAAAAGATGCAGACATTTTGTTTACCAACGCCACGATATTAAACCAGTTAAATCAGTACGACCAGGCTGATATGTTATTTAAGCAAATCGTCATCTTTGAACCACGAAACCTTCGTTACAATCAAGAATATCTTAAATATATAATAGAACATAAATCAGGACAGGAGTTACAAAACTATTTATCTACTCCATTACAATCCATTCTTCCGCAATCCCTTCACGAGCAAATATTAACATATCAAAAAAATCATCTTGAACCCTTATTTTTAGAAAACGATTTTTTGATCGACAATGAGGGTAAAACTCAAGAAAAATTAGCCAAAATATTTTATAGAGCCGGTCTGCGACAACTCGCAAAAGACGCACGTCTAACCAAATTTTATTGGACTTCTGCAGAACAAATCGCGCCAGGATGGAGTTATTTCTTCATAGAAAATGCTTCTTTAAGTAAACATAACTTACTTTATCAAGACGACTCACGAGAAACGCTACAATTATGCCTTGCTTATTCAACAGCTCGAAAACATTGTGAAGAATATTTTTCACAACCGTTGCCTTTACCTGGTTTCTTTGAAAAAAACATCCAAACAATTCCTAATGTAATAACAGAGTAGGAAAATTAATTTAGTGAGTCACTTTAGTTTGTATGATTCAAATTTCTATTTTTCTAAACACTCTATCAATATAACTGTTGTGTAAAACTGATATTCATTACATGTATACTACTTTCACTATTTTTGACCGATATGAGACTACATGTACTAATATTAAGTCAAGTTCATGATGGAGGTGAATGGATTGCACTATCAAGATTACTTACTTCAACACATTCTTTGTCAGATAATTACTTATTTTCGCTTATAAGCTTTTCAGAGGTACAAACTCGACAAGATTTAGGTATATATGACAGTATTATCTGGACAAATACAGGAACTGCAAACCCACCATTTAGCTATGCTAAAAAAGTAGTTGCTAATATAGTCAAAATTAAAAAGACCATTAACGAATTTTCTCAAAATAAGCTGATACATTCGATCATAGTAACTAATCCAATTTTAGCTATATCTGCACGTTTGGCATTAGGAAAATCAGTACCTACACTCTATTATTTTCATGGTTTGCATAGTGCTTCGTTTAATTCGGTTTGGGATATAAATTATCGAGAGATTTTAAACAAAATAATCGAACGATTAGCTTGGTGGTTAAGCACTGCGATTTTGTGTCCTTCAAAATATGGCATGAACTTAATAGCATCCCAAATGCTTCCGTTAAAATTAAAAAAAAACTGTTATGTAATAAATAATATTGTACCCCATAGTTTTTTTAAAACACAGTTTTCTCAGTTCACGAAACATTTTCTCTTAAAACATAATTTTCATAATAACCAACGCATCGTTTTGTACGCAGGAAGAATTTCC
>JAHFKJ010000037.1 GCA_023245415.1 Candidatus Gottesmanbacteria bacterium
ACACGTCATCCGATGCAGCGGATGACGTGTTTTTTGAACATCTGTTTTCCCAGTTGTTTCATGATCCAATTTTTAACAATATTGTGACTGGACTTGATAAGATACAGAGCAAATTTTTAGCAGAAGAAAGAAATAAGCCAGACAATGAAAAAATTAAAGTTAACGTAAAAACATTTAATTATGAAACAAAACTGTACGAATCCAAACCGATAAATCTCACCGAAGCTTTGTCCCGACTTCAGGATGAAGTGAAATTCGACCGCGAATGGAAAAAGTATACTCATAATATATACGTGTTGATGCTGCAGCGGTCGCCTTTGGAAACCTATAAAAATTATTCAAACAGCGTCTCAACTGCAGCTGTTGATATGTTGATGGTTGACAATCCGGATCTGGAACGGGCCATCCGCTTGCACATGTCGTTTCTGCGCACCAAGTATGGACTTAGCGGTTGGAAGACTCCTGTCGAATCCATTTATACACCAGATTCAAAAAGCCGGGTCATACCGATTGATGATTATGTGCGTAAGGAATTGCGCAAAGTAGTTGATCCGTCAGTGTCGGAAACCAGAATAAAAGAACTGACAACGATGGCCCGGGGATATGTTTTGGGTATCAGTTGGGAAGGGGTGGATGCGATGGCCTCCGGCTCTCCAGTCGGCGGAACTCCAGGCAGATTCACCGGATATTTCGGTCCTTTGGATAAATTTAACTATAACAATTTCGTGATACGCCGCTGGGGGAGCCGATATCCCAATTTTGACTATATGTTTACGCGAATCAAAGGAAAAGGGTCGACAGAACCTTGGGATGTACGTAAAGAGTTAATTCGTTCAAAACAGTACCAGTCAGAAATAGAACTCAAAGAACCGAGTCGCGTAGTGACCGATAAGATGGTGGAAGAGGGGATTCCATTTGTTACCGATACCTATTATATGGGTATTGGCGGCATCGAAACACGTTGGGGCTGGCGTAAACAAATGTACAATCATTTGCTCTTTGAAGGAGAGGGTGCAAATCGGCGCAAACTTAACAGCGACTTGTCCGCTGATAGAAAAAAAATCATAAAATCATTCATGAGTGTCAATCTCTCGGTTGCCAATAGGCAAATTGAGGATTGGGCAGGTGAAAATTCTCATCCCAAAGATTGGTCTAAGGGAGAGCGTAACGAACTGCGCAAAATTGTCCTTGAG
The DNA here is from genome assembly GCA_023245415.1 of Candidatus Gottesmanbacteria bacterium. GTDB lineage: Bacteria > Patescibacteriota > Microgenomatia > UBA10105 > UBA10105 > JAHFKJ01. The sequence goes on from JAHFKJ010000037.1 coordinate 1,194, forward strand.
CACATGCGCGACATCGCGCCGCAGGAATTTTTTACACTCGAAAATGATTTGCTCCATCATAGTAATGTCAAAAAACATTGGGCAAATTCCAAGGAAGCAGATGAACTTATGTTGGGTGCAGCCCGGGTCACCGACCATCTTCTGGAAAATACCCGGGGTGAGGCAGTGCAGACCCTTAAATCAATGACTGAAGCGGAATGGAATTTTCTTTTTAAAGGCGATGATGTGGCTATGGGGGGAAAAGTACGTGCGTTTATGGTTGATGCGCAAAAAACTGCCGACGCGGCCATAAATGGTACTACTCTTTCATTTAGCGAAACACGAACCAGCGTAGAGCATGGTAAAGAAGTTAAAAAAACACACCCAAAGACGGTTCACATAACTCCCTGGAAGGAAGCAGCATATTTTAAATCATTTCCGACACATTTATCTGTTAAACGCAACGGCTACTGGGGAATACTTAAGGAAAATGTGGTCGGTAGGTTAGCTACGGATAACGATGGCATAACTACAGCGTATGCCAATTATTGGACCAAAATCGTACCCTTGATGAAGGAATATCAAGCCAGTCCCAACATGGCCAGGCAGGAGAAATTTAATAAATTCCTGACCGAAGTTTCTGCTGTATGGGGTGCATATCAAGGCGTACATGGTGATTCTGCAGATCAGCTTGAACGGGCCAGTTCATATCGGATTTCCTACCAGCTGATCACTTTGTTTGATAAATATTATGCCAAATCCTGGTACGCGCGCCTGCCTGTTGGAGCCGGTTCAGTGGTTGGACAGATGACGCCTTATTCTTCATGGGCGCATCTTACTACGGGAGTCCCCTCAGTTTTACAGATGGATGAGCAGAACCACCGGGTTCTGGCAGATGAGGCCATAAAACGTCAGCTTGTAGCTCCAGCTCACGGTATGGTTGTGGATAAAGCCGACCCCGTAAAAATCCCCGGAACCAATATTACTATTTGGCATAAAATCAAATTGAACAAAATGTTGTGGAATGGGGCGCAGCTGCGTGCGGAAATGGGAGCCACCAATCTTCAGGTTTCAGCAGATATCGCCAGAAGTTATGTGCCGCTGATTTTATTGCTGATAGCTATGTCCGCTGCTGGAAAAGCCATAGAGGAAGACAATAAATAAGACCTATGGATAATCGTTGGCGTTTTGCGCGTCCACCGCCGCCGCCTAGAAATCGACTGAACAATCCATTCTCACCTGAGAGCATCTGAAAATAATACATTTGCGACAGCAAATTTGTGCTGGTACCCCACACTGATGTCAGCGGCGAAAACAGCGCTCCTGAACCTGAGGGAATTAGTGGCTTAGCTTTGAGCAATTCTTTAATTGAACCCGCGATATTCGGGATCATAAACATCAGTCCCAGACCGATGATTCCGGAAACTCCGGCTTGAAAATTGCCTCCCAGACCTGGGGCACGCCACAGGTTTTCAGTTTGGGCATACGCGGTTAAGATCTGTCCCAACAAAAGCAGCAGCATAACCGTCGGGAAAACAGCCAAATTTGCGATTAGTCCTCTGATCCAGTTGCCAAACGCATTGGTGTTGGGAATTGCGTCAAACATCAGCTGCAAAGGCCCAAAAATAGTCGAAACGATCACTTGAATATATGCATTGACTATCGTAAATAATATCCGGATTAATGTAAAAAAGAGCGACAGCCAAACAAGAAGCAGAATAAGTAAATTCGCAGTGCCAAGTTGTGAGCCGGCTACATACCCGCCGACTGCTCCGACGATTAACCCGCCGATGCCTTTGTCCCGTAAAAGAAAAGCACCTGTAGCTCCGGTTATGATTCCGCCAATCGCGTCAACCGTGCCTTTGCCGATGACGTTGACGATATCGTTGACTGCTTCGGTGCTTGGAGTAAAAACTGCTCCCCACAAATTGGCCAATGACCCGCCGGTATAGTTGGAAATCGTAACTCCAATGTTGCCTCCTATTGAAGATGTGAGGGCAGTGATGACTACAAACATCACTAAGTACATCAGGTCGATCAAAAGACCAACAATTGCAAAAGAAAAAGCGATAAGCAGCAGTGTGACAATAATTCTGGGGACTGCGCTTTGGACGGATATTACTGTTCGGGGATCAATTTTGGCCCGAAACAATACCATGAATCCGATGATTACCATGACGATGATGATGAAACCATAGGCAATGTTGCGAAAAGTTTTCCAGATATTCAGAAGCGGTGAAAGTCCGGCAAAACCGATGCCTTGGGCATACGCGTCTTTGACCGGTGAGATTTTATTTCTGTAATAAGCGACATAATCGACGGTTTTGACCGGTTTATTGGTATACATGTACGCAATTCCGCCCATTGTTTCACCAACAGCAGTATTTTTGACGCATTTTGGGTCATCAGTTTTTATCCAGCATTCACCCAAAGCGGCAATTGTGTAAATATAGTTGAGATCATTAGCATAAAATTTAGTTGAATCAAGGCTGAATTCACCTTGTGTTTCCGCAGCTTTTAAATGATCGCGAACTTCATCGCGCGTAAGATTGGTGATTGTAGCTTGTACAGAGGATGTGGTAAAGGTTGCTAATGCAAAGAGAGTAGTAAGCAATATAGCGATCTTCTTCATAGGCATTTTCTATTATCCCAAAAATAAGTTTAGCTTGTCAACCTAGACTTTTTTAATTCCTGCTTAAATCAGCCGTAGTCCCAGATTGGTTATAGGAAGCTAAATTTTGCTTGATGCTTTCACCGATTTTTTGTTCATGCCGAAAATCTTGAGTCAGATCATGGAGGATTTTTCCGGTTCTGGCAGTTTCTTTTGGAGCGCAGCGGAATCCAAACGGGGTTATGCTTTCATTAAAAACTCCATGGCAGGGATGTGCGATCAGATCAATGCCTCCTCCAAATGGAGTAGGGATAGCCGTGTAGCCGCTGTCATTTGCATCTTTCTCGCTGCCGCCATGACGCATATCGGCGCCGCTTGGTAATTCTCGAACCGCAAGTCCGTTTGGTTCAACCGGAGTTTTTAAAACATCAAACACCGTAGTTCCCGGTATAAATTGCGTTGTATACGCAGCAGGTCCGGCAGTGTTTTTCCATAAATTTAAAAGTTCCCTTGGCACGTCAACTTTAAATTCTACATCTCTTTGTACAGGCCAAGACCAGTCAAAGGGAAAACCTAAAACGCTGCTTTGTGCTGCCAGCACCTGGGGAGTTTCGGATTGAATACCTAAAACAGCAGGGCCGCTGGTAAATGCACCGTGTACGCGCGGATCGCCGGATAAGTTCGCCGGTACAATTGACTGGTAAATATCTGAAAATTTCGCTGCACCCATGGCTGAGGCTGTATCTGATACGACAGCGTGGGCATTTTGACATTGAGTGGTACGAAACTGGTAGGCTTCTTTACGCTTGGCATTGACTGGAGCTGGAGAGATCATTTTAGCTACTTCTTCAGTTATCTGTTCCGAGGGTTGAGTAGGGATAGACATCGGTTGTCTAAATTTATTTTTATTTTCTTTGTTATTATCTTTGCGTGTGGTTTGGTCTTTATCTTTGCGGATTATCTCTTTACTTATAGGCAGGGCAGCATCCTGTACTTTGTAGCCCTTACATTTCCAGAAAGCTCGATTGCCCACTCCATAAGCCAGACCTTCAGTAAGAATAAGTTTTAATTTTTCCGGGTCATTCCCGAGTGCTTTCCCAAGTATTGTATTAGGTTGAATTACACCGGTACTGCCATATTCAGTTCCCATAAGTTGAGTACAGATGTCGCGTTTGCGCGCGTCTGTAATGTTCGCGTCTTTAAAATTTTTATTTTGACAAGCAAATTCAGACTCATACAGCATGCGCGAGGTATTTCCAGGTGTAGGTTGTGCCACGGAGATGGTCGCCCCGTCTGTTCCTTTTTCCAGATAGCCGCAGCCATAGTCATAACGAGGTTCTTCCTGACCTTTTTCATTGTATAAATAATCATCCCAGGCACTTAAAACTCCGCGTAAATCTTTGTCGCGCAGTTCATTTCGGCGTTGCCCTTCTTTTGCCTTATCCACAAGATGCAGCCGTTGTTCAACGCCAGCTTTTTTGTACATGGTGAATGCTTGCGGAGTTTGAAACCAGTTTGGGGTATTATCGACAAGTCTGATGAGTTCTTCCATGGATTTGGCATCATTTTGGAATCCAAGTAAATGATCCACAAGTGTCGGACGGTTGATTACATCCTGTTCGCTTAAACCACCTGGGGAAGTGTCGTCGGCATTCCAGCCAAATATCCACCCCGTAAGTGAGGTCTGATGGTCGCCGTCGCCGAATACATCTTCTAAAAATGGAATATAGGCAACCAGCCAGTTGATCGAATATTTCAACTGAGCTTTGTAGGTAATGGTGCCGACATAGTCTGATTCTTTGATGATGTTTATTCTCCGGCCATGGGTATTCCAGAGAAGTTGTGAATTGGCCCCGGGGTCGCCGATTTTGGCATATTTTGTTTCAATCTCCGGCGCGGAAAAATTAACAAACGAAAGCAAACTATTAAAAATATTGCCGATAACTGCCAGAGGATTGACACTTGCCGATCCCTGGACTTTTTGATCAAGTGGCGTGCAGTCTAGGGTTGGAGCTGCCGCGCTAGCCGGTACTCCGGAAATATGTACAGCTATAACAGCCAGAAATATTATCAACAGAATTTTTTTAAGCATACAAAAACAAAGGTATTAATAGTAGTTTAACCAAGATAGGAAGTTGAATCAAGCAGAAACAGGATGACTATTAACCTCTTTCTCATAAGATGTCATTTCGATTCCCAACTTACCCGTCATTTCGAATCCCAGTTTATTCGTCATTTCGAATCCCAGTTGGCAAACTGGGTGAGAAATCTCACTGAAGCCTGAATGAGATCTCTCTCCACCTTCGGCGGATCGATATGACAGTGATATCAGTAAAGTATACATCAATCTGAGAGAGGATAAACTTATTAAGTTTTCAAAATATCTCGATTTTAAAAGTCGTCAGGTCAAGACCGGTAAACCCTTCTAGTAAGCGTAGGATTATATAAGCGCCAACTATTAATACTAAACCAATGATTGCTGCAGTCAAAGTGCCTTTTGCAGCTTCGCTCTTCTTGGCATCACCTCCGGAAAACAGATATTGAAACCCGCCAACTACCAGCATCACGAAAAATACCATGCTTGCCAAAGTTGCGGTAATACTTACGATTCTGCCAAATAATGACTCCAGACATTTAAACTGAGCCACACCCTCATATAAGCATGCACTATCCATATGATTATTATTAGGGTTTCATTACTAATTTGCAAGACAATAAAATAAATGACCAACCTTGCCAATTAAATCTATTGTTCAATTCCAGATGAGTTAATATCTATAGAAGTTTAGAGGATTTATTTCCCCGGATTTTCAATGGTGGGAATAGGTACGTTGCCTTTTAGTATGTCGAAGCCGATGAATTGACCTATCAGTAACATGACAGCCCATGCTGCAGCTACGATAATAAGACCTACAATCGCTGAAGTAATTTTATTGCGTGCAGTTTCTAAAGCCGATTTGTCTCCGCCGGAGGTGATCCATTGAATACCGCCCAAGATTAAATATAAAAATGCTAATATTGCTGAAATTAATAATAGAATTCCGACAACTGCGGAAACAACTTTGCCAATATCTGCTTTGGGAAAATTTACTGGTTGAGGAATCGTCAAATCAAACGCTGCATATGTACGAGTAGCCATGACAAAAAATGATGCAGCTAAGATTTGTAAAGTAATTAAAGCTTTTTTCATAAACTTATTTATTTGTATCTTATTCTAGAATCTCTGTCAATATGCATATTATATCGTCACTACAAACCAAATGCAAGATGCTGAGCCTAAATATTGCTAATTTTAAGGTTGGCCTATCTCTTCTATATTTGGTAACGTAAATAAGAATGAGTGATTTGGGCCTTGATTCCAGCCTAAAAATGTATAAATTAAAGTTGTTATTGCCCAGACAGCTGCCAAAAGAATTAGGCCAACCACAGCTTGAGTCATGCGTTCCTGCGCGTTTTGGAGGTGGGTTTTGTCACCGCTTGCCGTGACCCAGCGGATTGCCCCAAACATGAAATGAAAAATAGCTAAAATAAATCCCACCACCAAAAAAAGCCCGACAAGAGCTGAGATAATACTGCTTAAAATTATCATGCCCTGCGCCGCGTCACCCTGACCTGCGAATATTAATACAGGGTTTATGATTCCCGAGTCGGCAAATACTGTTGGAACAAATCTCACAAACGCGAATAAGCTAAAAATAAGAAAGGTTAGAAAAGTTCGCAAGATCCTCCTAGCTGCACAATGATGGTACAGGGATTTTTCAGCAGAATATCAATGCCCAATAATCCTCCGACGATGCTCACAATCGCATAAGCAGCAATAATAATAATGATGCCAATCAATGCGTGAATTATCCGGTCCTGAGCAGATTGCAGCCGGGTTTTATCGCCGGATGAGGATAGCCACAAGTACCCGCCAATCAGAAATTGAAACAGAAAATAAATTCCGCCGGAAACGGTGATGACGCCAATAGTCAAAGAAATTAGTTTGGTGATCGCAATTAGAGATCCTGCGCCGCCAGTCACAGTTGGAGCAGTAAAAGGTCCAAATCCCGAGCCTTCACCTAGAGATCCCATGCCGCTGGGATTTTGAGCTAATAAATTTAGTTGACTCATATTTTCTTATTTCGGTCCGTATACTTGCGGGTTTAATATTGCCGTTGCATCTCCAAAAAGCAGCAGTCCCATAAGCGCTGCGATCGCAATTGAAGCAATCACAATAACCACTCCCAATAGTGATTGCCAGATACTGTTCCAGGCTGTTTCAATTTTTTTCGCATCTCCGCCGGCGTGGATAAATGAAACACCGGCAAGGACAATCCGAATAAAGGCATAAATTCCGGCCACGACAAACACAAGACGCAGTAAATTATTAAGTAACACGACCAATCCTGCTCCACCGCCTGAGCCGCCAGGTAAAGTTGTAGTAACACAACCTAACGGGTTAGCCGGATCACATTCAGCGTATACGGGAACAGTGAAGGTTATGGCAGTAATTGCAAAGGAAATAAATGTCCACCACTTCAATAAAACTGATTGACTCGATTTGATAATCCTAGTTTTCATATGGTTGGATTTAAGAAATCATAACCGATTAATGTACTCACAATTTTTAAAATAAAATAAGCTCCGAAAATGATCATAAGCCCAATCAAAGCTCCTGTAAAGGCTTGCTGGTCCTTAGCGATCTTCTCACCTTCGCCTGCTCCTGCATGCGATATATATTGAATGCCGAAATAAATGATACCGATAAATGACACAATTCCGGCAAGTGTCAGGATGTTTGGGATAATGACGCTGACCAGTCCTCCAAGAGTCGTGAAACTGACGGCGTTTTTGATCGGGCCGAAGACATCAATGATTTTTACATCTGCATAGACCGGTTTGACAAGCCAATCAAACATATATTCATTGTATACTCTTCTTACTGTAGTTTGCAACCTTTTCGTTAAAAAAAATTGCAAACTCAGTCTAGAAGGAGTTATGGCCGCATGTCTGCCGATAGGCAGGGAACATTATCGAGTGTGTAGGCTATATGAAAAATTTTTGCAAAACGCAAACTGTGGAAACACGATTAATTCTTTTCTTTAATCCCAATAATAATGTGTAAAAGTATTTTCAGCAGATATTTCATATAATAATACCAGAAATGATTGATGCAGATTTTCAACAGCTGATAAACATTCGTTTACACGATTTTTTTTCCCAAAAAACAGCAGCTGTCAAAAATTGGGATCCGCGGTTAACTAAGTTAATCGGTCAAATCCAGGATTTAACACTGCGCCAGGGAGATCGTTTACGGCCGTTTATGTGCTCTTTGGGTTATCAGGTGTTGGGACTGAGACAGCTCGAGCCAATTATGCCGGTACTATTGAGTTTAGAACTGTTCCATAGTTATGCTCTTATCCATGATGATATTATGGATCAGGCTCAGGAGCGACGCGGCAAGCTGACAATAAACGCATATTTCACGCAGAATCTCCGCAAAGACCATCTGGCCAGTTCACTGAGTTTGCTTTCAGGAGATTTGTGTGCTGGATGGGCACATGAGTTGTTACATCAATTGCCTCAAAATGAAGCAGGTTCGCAGTTAAAAGAAATTTTTTCGCGAATGGAAGAAGATGTTATGTGGGGGCAGGTTTTGGATGCATGGGGAATGCAGGAGAAAACCGAGGAAGAATTAATCCGCATGTACGAGGCTAAAAGCGGCAGTTACAGTATTCAAAAACCGCTGCTGATGGGAGCAATACTGGGAGACGCAAAAAATACGGAGCTTGCAATATTAAGTGATTTTGGCCGCCTTGCGGGTTTAGCATTTCAACTTCAGGACGATCTTTTAGGGGTATTTGGTTCGACGATAAAAACTGGCAAATCAAATACAGCGGACATTATTCAAGGTAAATGGACGTTCTTAATCGCTTTTACGTGGGAAAAATTATTATTAAGGGAGCGGGGGAGATTGAGGCAGATTCTTGGCATCTCTGAAGCAGCATCTGAAGACGTAGAATGGGTCAAAGAGCAAATTATAACCACAGGTGCTAAAATGAAAGTTGAGACTTGGTCAAGAAGATTGATAGATGAAGCGAAACTATTAATTGCCAAAAGTTCATGGGCAAATCAGCAGGAATTTGTCAATCTGGCTGATTTTATAATTAATCGCACGTTTTAACGAAATGTTTCGTAAGATTTTGTGCATGAATTAGAGTCGAGGATACGACTTAAATTTAACCCTTGAAAATATGTCTAATGTAGACGAACAGGATCTGATTAAGCGGATTTTAGATCAGGATGAGATAGCTCTGTCAGAATTTTATGAGCGGTATTCACCTCGGTTATTGGGGTTTATTCGTAAACATTTAAGTTGTGAGCCGGATGTTGAAGAAATAGCTCAGGACACATTATTTGCTTTCCTGGATAAGGCGCGCGATTTTACCGGCAAATCGAGCTTAAACACCTACTTATGTTCCATTGCGTACCACAAAATCGTCGATTTTTACCGCAAGAAAAAATTGAAACGCATATTGTTTTCAGAACTCTTGGAAAGTTCATTGCCTATCCAGCCGCAATCAACAGATCCCCAGGTAATTTTTGACAACACTCTGCTTTCGCATAAAATTACCTGGATTCTTAAAGAGCTAAAACCGTTGCATCGAACCATCATAACGCTAAAATATATAGAGGGCAGAAGTGTAGCGGAAATAGCTAAAATGTTAACCGTATCTTTCAAATCGGCTGAATCGGTTTTATTTAGAGCCCGTAAAGCTTTTGTTCATTTATATACAGGAGATGGATCATGAATAATGATAAGTTGTATCAAAACTTTAAAACCCGATGGAAAGAAGTGACAGAATTACCACCCCAAAATTTGGGTCCGTTGACTCCGGTTTATAAACAAACGGTGCCTTACTTAAAAATTGCACCGTGGCGGGTACTTTTACCTGTTGCGTTTGTCATGGTAGCCGCTATTGCATTGCTTCTGGAGATTACCGCAGTTCAGATTGCTTCATTATTACAGCGCGGATTTTAGAGTATGCACACCATCCGCTTGCTAAAAAGAGTCATTTACAACATCTGGGGAAGCGTCCAAAATCCATACGTTACATATCGTGAGCTGGTAACTCAGGATCCATTGCAATTAGTCGTGCTTTTCGCTGCAATTTCAGGTTATTTTGTTTTAGTTTCACCGCTTAAGTTTCATACATTTCATCCTTTTTTACTGACACTTAATATTGCCCGTCTATTAACCGCCGTAATATTTACATATTTAGCTATTTGCTGCCTGTTTTACGTCTTAGGCCTTATGTTAAAAACAGGTGTAAAATTGAGATCTATTTTGATGGGTTGGGGATACTCGTTAGTGCCCACCCTTTTGTGGTTTTTTACTACCTCATTCTTTTATGTGATTTTGCCACCACCCCGGCATGAGACGATTTTGGGTAGACTATTTAGTTTATTATACATTACATTTTCGGTATCACTTTTTTTCTGGAAAGGCATCCTGTATTATCTAACCCTGAGATTTGCCTTAAAGCTGGATTTTCTCAAAATCAGCCTGGTTTCGATTATTTTTTTCCCATTACTGGGTATTTACTCATATATTATGTATGTATTAAGTGTTTTTCGCGTGCCGTTTGTATAAAAGAGTGAGAAGTGAGAAGTGAGAAGTGAGAAGTGAGAAGTGAGAAGTGAGAAGTGAGAAGATAACATGTTACTTGTCACTTATTTCATATCACTTGTCACCTGTCACTTATCACATATCACTCATCATAAATTTATGAACCTGCGTAATTTTAAAACAGTTAGCGATCGGAGAAAAGCCATTGAATGTGAGCTAAACGTGACTTTATCTCACATCGGGACTTATTCGCTTGATCAGTCTATTGCCTCAAGCCGAAATTGCGAAAATATGATTGGGGTAGTTCAAGTGCCGTTGGGGATCGCGGGACCATTAAAAGTTCACAGTTTACAGTTTACAGATCATAGTTCGTATGTGCCGTTGGCAACGACGGAAGGAGCATTGGTTGCCTCAGTTAATCGCGGTTGCAAGGCGATTTCCGAAAGTGGCGGGGCGACTGCAAATAGTCAGCGTATCGGAGCGACGCGCGGACCGGTATTCAAAGTCAAAAATATTACAGAAAACCAGAAATTGTATGAATTTCTCAAACAAAATTTCCCCAAATTCCAACAAATTTCAGCCAGCACGTCAGAACATTTAACATTGGATAAATACCAGACCAGTGCAGTTGGTCTGTATCGATATATCCGTTTTTATTTTGATAC
>JAHFKJ010000038.1 GCA_023245415.1 Candidatus Gottesmanbacteria bacterium
ATTTTACATTGAAATGTGGCCGTGCCACCTCGTAGCCATATACTGTAAAGTGTAGGGCGAAGAGTGGAGATGGAGGGAATTGCGCCCTCGTGCGAAATAGCTTTTCAAAAACATCTACAAGCGTAGTCAGTTGCTGGCCACACCGTATCCGCCAAAGGCGGAGTTGGTGGGTGATTCCTTTTACAGCATTTCAACTGACAATTAGACTATAAAAGTAAGACAAAATCTTTTCCTCATATGTTGTCAATATATGAAGAGCATTCTGGCTGTGTTTACACCTGAATATTCCCGCCAGAAAGAAGAAGTATTCAGATGGTCCTTAAGCCGCTAACGGTAAAGTTGCGTACTGTCGGGCTCCAAAGGCTCCTTCAGCTTGCGCTGTGAGGAATTCCCCTAGATCGCTAAGTTTGTTAGCAATTATGTTTTGACCTGATTTTACGAGGTTGGTCATTCTCGGCTTGCAGTTTTCAAAGAGCTGATTCCGGCGAATCTATTACATCCCCGTAAGTATAGTATACCAAAAACAACCTCTCTTTGTCACTCCCTTGACAACCAGTAAGAAGTTAAACTAATTTTCCACCCACAGATTGAGCTTGAGCTAGGATTTTATATTTCAAACGACTGTCTTTAAGTGTACCGAAAAAAAGTTTATGGACATCGTCACCATATTTTTCGACTAATTGGGCATACTTGTTTCTCATGGTTAAATCTCGTGGTTTCTCAAAAAAATCTGCACCAAAAACTTCAGGACAACCTTCAGTTACTTTTTTAGTGTAGTAGCGTGCACCATATTCTTTAAAAGCTACCGGAAGGCTTAAATCACTATATCCATGAACCATTTCATGCGCAGTGTAGACTGTAAGAATGAGATAGGTTAAAAATGCTTCTGCCTCTTTTTTATCATCATTATAACGCGTTTGAGCTAGTTGAGAAATAGTATCTGTCCACGTCTGATTATATTTTTTTGCTCCTATATCCCGATCCATAATTAATTGCCGCGGTTTTGTGGCTAATGTCGTTCCTACGCTATATTCATGTGTGAATTTATATTGTCGAAAATCTATTGCACGAGGTAAAATAATTGGTTTTGTAGAACTTTTGTTTAATCGTCTTTCAAGAACTTCAGCAAATTTATCTATAATTTTATCAAACCAGCTTGCTGGTAAATACTCAACGACAAAACGAGTGTAGTTTTTATCAGATAATAACAGAATATTTTTTGCAGCTTTATCACCCACACCCATTAACTCGTCACTTATAAATCTTCCGTAATGAGATTTAATGACATCTTGTATAGGTTTTCTAACTTGGTTTTTAAACCTATCTTGTGACTTAGGTGAGATTTCACCAGCTTCTAGTGTGAGAGAGTCGTAAATATCCTGCGCTTCGTTCATAAAATATTATGAATTTTTGAAATTATAGCAGGAGTTACGTACTTCGTCAGTGCGAGGAGCTTAAGCGACGCGGCAATCTCAAATCGAGAAGATTGCTTCGCTGCATTTCATACCGCTCGTAATGACGGGCTGTTTCATAATAAACTGCGTAACTCCTGTAGCAATTAATTAGTTAATGATATTGAGTCCGACCCAATTTAAGCAGATGATACATTTAAATGAGGACTATTTTCAAACTCGCAATATGTGTATACTAGATTTTATGTCAGAGAATCTAAATGGTGAAAAAATGCTCTTGCCAAATAGTATAGAAAGTCAACAATTTTTCGAACAATTTGGTGTAGAATTAGCAAGATTTCTTTATCCTGCAGAACAGCTTGCTGATGCAGTGAGTAAGGTTATTGACTTGAATGGTGTCAAAACTCGTGTATGGGCAACATTCGAAGTAGATGATCCTAATCATCTTCATCCAAATTCACCGGTTTTAGTTCGAGTTATTAATAATGATTCAGGTTCTGGAATTGAAATCCGGAGAAAAGCCGCCCCAAAACCTGGTCCCGCTGCATTTAGTGAAGGCGCACAACCAGATCCAGGACCATCTTTCGATGCAGTTTTTAGATTTTTACCTACTGCAGATGAACATGTGGCATATGATAGGGAATGTGATGCAAGCCCAGATCGCATTGCTGGAGGACTTTATTGGCGGCAAACTACACTCGTTCCTGATTTCCCTCTAAAATTTTTAAAGAATATGGTTAATTTTGTCAATGAAAATGGAAAGGTGCCTCAACAGGGAGTTTTGGAAAAATTAACAAGTGCAGCATTAGATTTTATAAGTAAACTTTAGAGCTAAGAAGAATTGTTGCTATTCCTACATCTTAACTCATTCTTCAAACTAAAAACCTTTTTCATAACTTTTACAGGGTCAATTTTACTAGGTTCTATCCTCTTCAGTTATAATCCTGGCATGTCGTTGATACTAGATTTCCTGTTTCCTCCCCGGTGTGAAGGTTGCGGGAAGTTAGGGTGTTATATTTGTGCCAAATGTGCCGACACAATAGTTTTACGCGGCGCACGTTGTCCCGAGTGTGACCGGATGGCAATTGATGGGATGACGCATCCCGTCTGTCAACGAGCTCAAGGATTAGACGGATTGATCAGTGTATTTGCTTACAGCGGAGTCATAAAAAAAGTTTTAAAGACTATCAAATATCGTTTTGTGCATCACGAAGCCGAATCGTTAATCAATCTGATTCCAAAAGATCTGTGGATACTTTTGAAAAGACATTTTTCCAATTTTGTGATTTATCCCGTTCCCTTACACGAAGATCGTCTTAAATGGCGGGGATTTAACCAGGCGGAAAAATTAGCCGAATTTATAAGCGTTAGATTGCAACTGCCAGTTGCAGAAGGATTGTTGATCCGCAGTGAAAAAAGAACTCCTCAAGCCGATATATCTCATCGGCAAGACAGAATTAAGAATGCAAAAGGATTGTTCGGTTTTTCTAGTATCTTAAAATCTCAGTATCCCAGTATCTTACTTATCGACGACGTTTGGACCACGGGCGCGACGATGAAAGAAGCAGCGAAAGTTTTAAAACGCAATGGAGCCGCAAAAGTTTGGGCGATAACTATGGCCAGATAATTCTTCATCTAAAGAACGAAAAGTCTGGATTTTCCGCAGGTGTTAGGGTATAGTTGTAGCGTAAGATGTGTATCACTATGCCCATAAAGATTAAGAAAATTGAGACAGGACTGGCAGTGATGGAGGATGGCCGGCGTATCAGATTAGATTTGATAAAAGATGCCCAGGCAGGAGATTATCTGGAAATATACGCTGATCTGGCTCTTTCCAAAATTAATTATAAAGAAGCCCAATTTCAGCGAAAACTCATTGCTAAACCATAAAATTATGCGTAAAGGAATATATTTAGTTCTCACAACTGCGGTGATTTCCGGATTTTCCGTATTTGCGAATAAGATTTTTATCTCCACGACTGATCCTTTAGTATTTACGGCGGTAAAAAACACGTTAACCGGAATTTTTTTGTCTGTAACCATTTTGGTATCGGGGAAATATAGTCAGCTTAAATTGTTAAGCAGGCGGGACTGGATGAAGTTGATTATTATTGGATTTTTTGGCGGAGGTTTGGCATTTGGATTATTCTTTATGGGACTTGCGAAAATTGGAGCAGTACAGGGAAGTCTGATTCACAAAACACTATTTTTATGGGTGGCAATTTTAGCGTTGCCATTTCTGCATGAAAGGTTGAGGTTTAGCCAAATAGCCGGATATGGACTGATTTTTTTAAGCACTTTTGTAATTGCCGGCCCAGCTCAATTTTCATTTAACAGCGGCAGTTTTCTGGTGTTATGCGCTACATTTCTTTGGGCTATAGAAAATGTCCTGGCGAAAATGGTGCTCAGGCACGTATCTGGAGAAATAGTGGGGTGGTTGCGGATGTGTATCGGAATTCCCGTACTGGTTGTGATGACGGTTATATTAAATAAAGGCCAAATGTTTTTAGCTGCCCGGACATATTCATTTTGGCCTTTGGTTACGAGCAGTTTATTCTTAACCGGATATGTGTTGACCTGGTATGTTGGACTTAAGCGTCTGCCGGCTATTACGGCTACTGCAATTTTAGTTTTAGCTCCAATTATTACGACGGTTTTATCCGGGGTGTTTCTGACACATACACTGACTTCTTTACCGCAAAACATTTCCTTCGGCCTGTTAATTCTCGGCGTCTTTTTAGTCGCAGTCAAATTCAAAAAAAATCCAACTCCCATCATTGTATGAACTTTGACTCACGGGGACTTTTAATGTGTGCCCGCTACAGCTTCGCCCCCAACTTGTTTCATTATTGCGGTCCGCAGAAACAGGTTAATTTACGAGAATATATCACTACCGGCAGTACAGACCAGGGACTGACTGAAATCCTTGAACAATTTGATACGCTGTATAAATATCTGGAAATGATTGCTCTCCAAAATAAACTGCAGGATCCGTTTGCTGCGCGGGTGGTTGAGGCATATTGGTTGGGAAATAATTTATTAAATAAATCTAAATTCCGGCCGTTTGCCAGTCACTTAACCGATACCTTACAGCTCCAAAAATCATTACCCAAAAAACACCTGCATAGATTACTGGAAAAACTTGATGAGGGTGTACCCCAGCATGCCTTTCATGTGTTAAATATATTTCGTCGGACAGGCCACCAGGCGATTCCTCATACACTAAGTACGATGGATAATTGCCGCATCAGTTGGGGAAAAGTGAAAAAAATTAAACATGAGGAAGACACTGCAGCAGAAATATTGGTTGAAGTCGCAGCTTTAATTTACGAAAAAGATAAATTATCATTGGGATTACCAACTGTAAAAAATGTATTGAGTCTTGGATTTTCGCCGAAATTGGGTGAGTGGGTGAGTATACATTGGGGATATGTGTGTCAAGTCTTGACGGGGGTGCAAGTTACAAATCTTAAGTATTATACTGAATTAGCAATTAATCTTGCGAATCGGCAATAAATGCAGAAATCAAAATTCCCTTCCTTGCCCTCAGGCAGGAAAAATCAAAAATTTAATTTAAAAGTTAAGAAGAAAATTTATGTCGTGGGAAATCCATTGGTTAAAGCAGATTGTCTGCCGGTGAAACTTCTTCCACAACTTAGGAAAACATTGCCTCTGATTGAGTTTACTGAAGTAGATCCCACTGAAAATTTTATACCGGAAAACGACGCGGTGATAATGGATGCAGTGGTTGGAATCAAACGTGTGCAATGGTTTCACAGTCTTGATGATTTCGTCGCCACCCGTTCAGCTTCTGTTCATGATTATGATTTAAGCATGCATTTGCAGCTTTTGTTAAAAATAAAAAAAATAAACCGTGTCAAAATTCTCGGAATTCCCCAATTTGGTAAGGAAAATCAAATTCTTAAAGAAGTTAAAAATATCTTAACGGAATCTAACTCCACTTGATTTTCAGGAAATGGCTCGCGCACGACATGCATGGATCATAGGCCCGGATTATTTTTTCAATTTCGTGGGCCAGTTCATCCTTGGGTTGATTTATGTGAAGTGACACATAATCAGAAATCGCGTGTTCGATACCGATCTGGTTTTGGCCGGTAGGCACGATGATCGTACCTTTATTTATCTTGCCTATTGCTGTCATTTCCATTTTATGGAAGAGGGTCCCGCGAGGGGCTTCGATGATGCCGATTCCGGTAGATTCGCAAGGCGTAATTTCCTCTGGTTTTTCGGGAAGGGCTGAGTATTTATGGATGAGGTCAATACTCGAGTCTACAGCATGCAGCATTTCAATCGCCTGGGCCAGGTTATTATGAAATATATTATGAGAAGGGAACTTAGCAAGTGCCCCAATGGTGTCCCCGCGGGTGCGTTGATGAAGGCTATCTTTATTCAAATTGATTCGGGCGAGAGCCCCAACCATATGAAGCTGATTTCCAAACATGTATCCGGTAGCTTGGGAGTAAGGAATATCGACCCGCTGGATGCGTGCGCTAAATTCTTCATCAGAGAATCTGATATTTCCACTCGTTTTAATAAATCCGTTCAAAAATGAATATTCTTTGTCACACAAAGCTAAAAATTGAACTTCTTGAGTCAGCGTAAAATCGCAGTTGAGAAATACGTCAATCAAATGTAATATTCGCGGGCGGATTTCTTCAAGTTGCGGGATGAGAGTCAGCAATGCATTTTTTTCCGGAAGTTTTATAAATCCGCCTAAAGTTAAAAACGGCGCATGGACTGAACGGCCGCCCGCAATTATTCCAAGCTGATTGCCGGTTTCTTTGACCGCGAAGCAATCATGAAGCAGCC
Source organism: Candidatus Gottesmanbacteria bacterium (assembly GCA_023245415.1). Lineage (GTDB taxonomy): Bacteria > Patescibacteriota > Microgenomatia > UBA10105 > UBA10105 > JAHFKJ01. The sequence goes on from JAHFKJ010000038.1 coordinate 6,243, forward strand.
GGTGTTGGGCAGGTATTTTTTCGTCAAAAGCCAGAATCGAATCGCGATTAAATACATCCGGCAATACAAATATATAGAGATGGAGTCCATGGTCGCGGATAATAAGTCCATAATTTAAAAGTTTCCGCAGCAGGAGAGTTTGTGGTGAAATTTTAATTTTCAGACCGTGCTCGATGGATTTAAGACTGCAAAGCAGATGAGCATTGGAGCAGGTGCCGCAGATTCGGGCAACCAGCTGGGGTACGCCGGCAATAGGTTTACCGCGAATGGCAGTCGTGAAAAAACGCTTCATTTCGGATATCGCAAATTGGCATTTAGTGACTTTACCTTCGCGGATTTGCAAGTTAAGTGAAGCAGCTCCCTCAACTTTGGTGATTTCGGAAAGTGTAAGATTGAAATCAGTATTGTGCATGTAGTTAATTTTTAACTTAAAATTCTAAATGATGTTGAACTCTTTTAAATACTTATTTAATGTTTGCAGAAATACCAGTTCATTCATCGGACAACCTTGGACAAAGTCATCTACCGCAACGACTTGCGCTATAGTTTTTACCCACTCAGCCTGTTGAAAGCGCAGAAGCAGCATATTTATTTCAGTTTTCGCAGATGAGTCAAACGTATTTCGCTGGCTGGAGGGCATGCCGACGCAGGCGCAGGCACCGATTGATACGAGTTTTTTAGCAAGGGCGCGGATTTTTCTTAATTTTTCTTCCTGAATTGCCGAAGAAATCGCGCCTTCTACAAATGCTACATCCATGTCTTTCCAGGTGTTTTTACCCTGCAATACTTTGGCATATATAAATTCAATTCTGTCTATCCACTCCTGAAAATGCGTGTTCAGAAGCTCTGTAAAAATGATGGTAGAATCCTCACAGCAGGTAAAAGTGAACCACCCGACGCGCAGTTTTTTCATAAGCGTGTTTACTTTGATGTCTGATTAAGGAAGTGATAACTGACTAAAGAGAGGATAAATATCGTGACCATATTGACTGCCGATATAGCACACCAGGTACAAACTCCTTTGATGATAAAAAGCTCGGTAAAGGTAAACCAGCTGACAAATCCAACTCCAAATAGAGACATACCCAATATGCCCCATAAATATTTGCGGAAATTGACCGGCGAAGTGGTGCGCAGGAATGTAAACAGGGCAAGCAGTGTGTAGCCGGCAAGGCCGACTGCCGGCACCGGTACTTTTCCAAATAAATAACTGGTTGGACTTTTGCGGACCAGTTCACATCCGGAATTGACGCAGACTATTGTCGATCCGCGCACAAAACTTTGGGTGACGTAAAAAGCGATTACGATACCTATCAAAGAGAGGATAAATATCGCGCGGTTAATTATAGTTAATTGTTTACTGTGCATACCTGCTCATAATAACTCATTTTTTCTTCGCGTCAATCACTTTTCTAGCCAGTTTTACAGCGATTGAGCCGCCAGGGATAAGCGTGCCTGCCATATCCGCGCCGATATCAAATAAAAAGTTTTGATCGAGTGCCTTGCCCATATATTCTTTAAATGTTTTGTTGCCGAAATTTACTTTGCCGCTCAAGCCATCGATTTCCACGATAGCGTCTTTACCTTTGGACTCCCAGTGATATTGAAATGCAAAAATGGGGCGGTAATAAAGATCAATATGTTCTACCTTAACTGTTTCTTCAGATATTTTGTCAGCTTCGATGCCTTTAATTGCCTTTGACAAAGATTCGCGGACTATGACTGAAGCCCGGGCTTTTGGCGGGACGACGATATCTTTTTCATCTATGTATTTACTGATATCTCCCTCCATCACCTGTGAGGCGAAACTTAAATATTCAGTCAGTTTGGGATCTTTTTCGCCCCCAATGCCTTCCATCAAGACTTCTTCGTGCTGGTCCTGTTCACAATGTTCTGTCGCATCGGTGGAAATATGTTGATCAGTGACGGTGTAATCTTTCGCATCTACGGTAATTGATTTGACTTCCGGTCCCGTTACCGGCCAGTGGTGGTGGACGATACGGTCATATACATAATGCGCGTGAACCACGATGTGCCAAAATGGCTGGTAGCGGTGTTCCGAGTAATTAAGTTTGAAATCTTCGTCTTTGGGTTTACTTAAAAAAGATGTAAATTTATTTACCATCCCAAATGCATCGACTTTTTTGCTCCACGCTATGCTTTCAGCCTCTTTTGCAGACACTTTATTTTTAAAAATGAGCGCACGTTCATCGGCCACCGTAAATTCCATATTTATATTATACTCAAATTTTCATTGATAATCATATTATCAACATGATATGCTGGACTTACTTTCACAAACCGAAGGGGAAATATTTCTATGGAGCAAATTAATTCTGTCATTTGGCATACTGTTCAATATGTCGCCGGCATCGGCGGCTCCGTTATTGGAATTATCGCACTTATCTATATTTTAATGCGACTGAGCCGGCTTTTTTGGCATTGGAAAATGCTCCAAGAACACCGCCAAGGGGTACTTTTGCAAATTTTATTGCCGAAACATCCACACACTTCAGATGCACCAAATGAGCACGTTTCCCAAGCCAAAACTAAATCGAATGTGGCAGAGCAAATGTTTTCTGAACTTCATGCATTGACATTGACCGGCATCAAAAAATATTTTTTTTACAAACAGTCGTTAAGTTTTGAAATTGTAGCTACCGCTGAAAGCGTCAAATTTTATTGTTTTTGTCCACGTGTATTAACTTCTTTTATTCAAAATGCGATCAACGCGTCCTACCCTGAAGCTGAAATTACAATAGTTCCTAACTATCAGATTCCTCCCCAAACTCACCTGGTATCGGGAATTGTGCGGGTGAAAGGTCCTGACTATAGCCCGATTCGTACATATGAAAATTTAGTGACTGACTCATTAAATTCACTACTTAACAAAGTTTCGCATTTGCGTCCCAATGAGATGGTGGTTGTCCAGACTCTTGTGACACCGGTTTCCGGAACATGGCGAAAACATGCCTATTCATTCCTAAATTATCTAAAAGGCCAGTTGACGTCACCGCGGCAAAATATGTTCGATCAAATTGGCGGAAATGTACAGTCAAATGTCACGGGTAAAGAAGCTCCAACCCACGAATCGAGCGTCAAAATTGTAGATGAGGAAATGTACCGTGAAGTAGAGCACAAGATGGGTCGGCCGGGGTTTCGGGTGTTGATTCGGGTTTTATCGGCTTCACTGGATGCGCTCCATGCCCAGGCGAATTTTGAAAACCTGACCCGGTCTTATTCAATGTTTGATGAACCGCCCTTAACGACATTTGTGACGTCTCAGAGTTGGATCGCAAAATATAATTTGCTCAACAATTTTTTCCTGCGTATGCCGCCGCTTTGGGAATTGCCGCTGACCCGCCAGCAATTTATTGCAAATACTGCAGAACTGGCAAGTCTTTTCCATTTTCCGGGAGAAGAGGTAGAGGTGCCGCGTATTGAATGGCTGCGAGCCAAGCGTGCGCCTGCGCCAACTGAAGTTTCTCCATCTGGGACATTTTTAGGCTACAACGCTTACCGCGGAGCTACAGCGCGGGTATTTATCAGTCGCGAGGATCGACGTCGCCACTTTTATATTGTAGGTCAGACTGGTACGGGAAAATCTGAATATCTCAAGCATCTAGTTCTTCAGGATATCCAGGCAGGTGAAGGTGTGTGTTTTATTGATCCGCATGGTGATGCAGCTGAAGATATAATCGCAAAAATTCCCCCTGCAAGAATTGCCGATACGATTTACTGGAATCCGGCCGATACCGCAAACCCTATGGGTTTAAATATCATGGAGTCAGAATCAGAGGATCAGAAGCATATTCTTATCAATTCATTTATCGCACTTTTGTATAAACTCTACGATCCCAACCGTACTGGTATCATGGGGCCGATGCTCGAGCGGGCGATACGAAACGTTATGTTGACGGCGATGGAGGAGCCGGGGGCGACCCTTATAGAAGTACTACGTCTTCTGACGTCGCCTGAGTATGCCGAGTCAAAAATTCCCCTGATAAAAGATCCGATTGTCAAAACCTATTGGACTGAAGAACTGGCGCGGACTTCAGATTTTCACAAGTCTGAAACGCTGGGATATTTTATCTCCAAATTTGACCGGTTTGTGACTGATGTAACGATGCGCAATATCATCGGCCAGGGCAAATCTTCTTTTAATTTCCGGGAAATTATGGATAAGAAGAAAATACTTATCGTAAATTTATCCAAAGGTCGATTGGGTGAGGAAAACTCCAACTTTTTGGGTCTGCTGCTTATTCCCAAATTTTTGGTAGCTGCGATGTCGCGGATCAATTTAAATGAGGCAGACCGGCCGGACTTTTATCTGTATGTAGACGAGTTTCAAAATTTTGCTACCCCTGATTTTGCGGAAATTATGTCCGAGGCGCGAAAATACCGGTTGTGTTTGACGGTGGCCAATCAATATATCGCTCAAATTCAAGAGCAGGTACGAAATGCCGTTTTTGGTAACGTTGGGACTATCGGCGCATTTCGGGTCGGCGTGGATGATGCCAAATATTTAGTCAGTCAGTTTACACCGGTTTTTAACGAATATGATTTGACCAACAATGCGATTGGAAATTTGTATTTGCGCCTACTCATAAACGGCAAGCCCTCGATTCCTTTTTCCGTAGCTTTGGAGTGGAAAGAGGTGAGTGGAATTCGCAAAGACCTCCGTGTCGCAGAACTGGTGATAAGAATTTCCCAGATTAAGTATGCTATGCCCAGAATTGTGGTGGAGCAGGACATCATCCAACGCGCGCATTTGTATTAAAGATAAATTTTAGCGATATTACGGTGCGGGGTCTTCGAGTATTTTATCCAGTATTTCCCGGTTTTGATGTTCGACACTTAATACTTTTCCGATTGTCTCTAATTCTTCCTCTGTCAAATCCGTAAGTTTTTTCCCAATATTATTTTTATCCTCAAGCGTAAAAAGTAGTGAAAATTTGATTAAAGTCCGAATAGCGTCTATTTTTGTTTGTCGATTACTTTGGTTCATGTTTCTTTAGATTTTACTGGCTAAAATATTCCAGCCGCCCAGTCCAGAGCAGACTTCGCAGATTTAATTGCACTTAAATATTGAGTAAATGGTATATTGCTAAATGCTTCGACAATTATCGCGGTACTGACTGTCACAGCCTCTCTATTTTTCAACGCGGCTAATATTTGATGTTCAGGTGATGTTGATAAAGCGCTAGTAGTGTTTTCACCTGGGTGTAATACAGTACTTTGAGATTCAGCCATGAAAAATTTATACGTCAAGGGGGCAATTTGTTGATAAAGCAACATGAATTTTTCCCAATCCGCATCAGAAGTATGAGCTTTAACTGCAGAAAATCTTTTTTCGATCGCTGGTCGAATTACAGTCTTATAATATTTAATCCCCTGGTCAAACTTGCCTAACGTTGCATCATAGACGTCTTCAGCCATAACGTGATACTAACACACAATCACGACTTGAAGCAAATTAAAAAAAACTTTACAATCAATTCATGAACGTTCAGGATGAAATTGATTTTTTGCGCGCGAAAATCCGGGATTATTTGGTAATTACGCTGGATGAAGGTGTTTTGGAAGTTGACAAAGCATCAGAAATCGCCCAGGCAACGCTCA
>JAHFKJ010000010.1 GCA_023245415.1 Candidatus Gottesmanbacteria bacterium
GATTGACTTGAGTGGCAAGAAGGGCACCGATATTTTTTTCATATACCCCATTGATGCATAGTTTGGTACAATAGGGCAAGCAGAAGTATTAATTCTGGGTGCCAGTTTTGATACGCTGCCACTGAAAGAGAAAAAGTTAACAAAAAGTTAACAGGTAGCGTATCTAGTCCACCGAGCAGGTGGAAATCCTCATTACTGTCCGATTGCGCCGTCAAAAAACGCAATTCCACTTAAGCTAAGTCCACTTAAATTTATTTCACAGAAGATTTTATCGAACAAGAAAAAAACACCTTCGTACGTGTAAATTTCTATTTAGGTTCGTGCTTTAACCCTTGTGGAAGATGAGTTTTATTCCTATTGCCAAAGCGCAAACGAACAGGTTGGCAACAAATAATCCCCATTTCTTTTGTCTGAAACTATGATACGCACCATAAATACCCATTAAGATACCAATGCTGTATAGAGCAAAAGGGAGAATAAATATTGATGCCACAGATGCAACTGCACCCCAAATTGCTGTTTTTTTAGGATCTTTCATTTCACCAAAGAAATTATCCCATTTTGATGGTTTATCTGCCATATTATTTTTGATTCACCCCCTCAATACATGCACTCCTTTGCGCTCCGGCTTTTTCGCAAAGTGATGCGTTTTTACTATTTTGGCCAAGAAATGCATAACAACTTTGGGTAGAGACATTTAAGGGAACCTTACTTGGATTGTGAACCTTGAGTGAAATATTGTCACAAAGTGATGCGTTAAGAGCTTCCATAGCGACGTTCTGTATGCAAAAGTCTTTATTTATCAATACTTGACCACCATTTATATCAATTGCGTATTGACTAGTAATATTGCTACATAAATCTACATTTTTTGTTTTAGTAGCAATGTTGAGATAACAAGTGTCTTTTGATCCATCACCACTGACTTTCTGAATTTTTGCACAAAGTTCTGGTTTTTGTAATGCTTCGGCTACATTGCTATAACAATTGTCTTTAGAATCAGCTTTTGGATCACTAGATTGCACACTGATCTTCTCGCACAAAATGGGATCTTTTTTCTTTTGAGCCGCACTATTGAAACATGCATCTCGGTTCGACGTAAGACTTTCGCAGTTATCTGTAATTCGGTCAGAAATTACCTCAAGAAGAGTATCTTTAGAAACAAATAAAAAAAGTGCCATTGCGACTACAAAAGCAATTAGCAAATAAATTTTTGTTTTACTCATTCTATTTAATAGTTACACTTACAACTCCTAAAATCAATAACTATTTTTGATACAATGCGGGGAAAAGAGGTTGTTTTTCGCGCATGTGAGAGCGGGGTAAGTAAAACTAAAAATAAATTCCTTGCTCAAGCGAAAGACGAGAAAATAGCGCGCAAAAAATAACTGAAGTGAGGTCGCGTTTACCCTGAGCGAAGTCGAAGGGATGCGGCGAGTTGACTACTTTGAAATTCAGTTCTAATCCTTCGGCAAGCTCAGGACAAGTTCCTTCGGCAAGCTCAGGACAAGTTCCTTCGGCAAGCTCAGGACAAGTTCCTTCGGCAAGCTCAGGACAAGCTTTTTTATAAATCTCGACCAATAGAAAAAAATTAACACGCGGTTTATCTCGTCCATCTAACAGATGTAAATGCTATTTGGCTTTCCACAACTTACGAACTTCACCCACCAAATATAATGAACCAGTTACCAAAAGTGGTAATTGCTTCTCAAAACTTAAACGTTTCGCAGTTTCTACTGCAGAAATTGGATCTGCAATGATTGCAGTTGGTTTTCGCGTATATTGCGCTAACTGTTGCGGATCTAATGCCAAATTTTTCCCAACGTCAATCATTTGAGTAAAACGGGTAAAGACATAATGATCAGAAATTTGATCAAGCTCTCTCAACATGGATTTAACCGATTTATCGCCTTTCACGGCTACGATCGAGACAAATTTCTGTTTGGAATAAAGATGTTTAACAGAACTTACTAACGCTTGCATTTTTGCTCTGTTATGGGCTCCATCAAGGATTGTGAGTGGATGCAAATTAACAATCTCAAATCTACCGGGAATAAAAGCAGTTTGAGCAGCTACCCTTATTGCCGTTTTTAATTCCTTTTCTTTTTTAGGGAAAAAATTATGTATAAAACGCGTTGTTGCTTCCACCGCCAAGGTGAAATTGATATGTTGAAAATCTCCAGGCAAGGCCAATAACTCTTGGCGTACTTTAAAGTTTTGACCATGTAGCAAAAGAGGCACTTTAAGATCTTTGCAACGCTTCGCAAGCATCTTCCGAAGCAACGGCTGAGTAATTCCAGAAACAACAAATGGTGCACCTTTTTTTATAATCCCAATTTTATCTTTGCAGATTTTAGCCACTGTTTTTCCTAAAATCGCAGTGTGATCTAGACTCACGTTAGTCAAAATAACTCCTGAAGCCGGAATAATATTGGTTCCATCCAAGGTTCCACCAAGTCCAACTTCAATAACAGCTGCTTGCACTTTCTCATGAGCAAAATAGAGGAAACTCATTGCGACTAATAGTTCGAAATAAGTCGGTGACCCGAATTGTTGCGCTATATTTGTTGTATTAATATCCTTATCAACTTCATCGAGAACTTGATCGAACGTTTTTTCTGAAATAGGGCAGTTGTTTATTTGCATCCGTTCAGTTAAAGATTCAAGATGCGGACTCAGATGTAATCCGGTTTTAATTCCTAATTGACTTAAAATTGCGGCGGTAAACGTGGCGGTCGAACCTTTACCGCTCGTTCCTCCCACATGAATAATGGGATATTTATTTTGCGGATCTCCCAGAAGTTTACATAAGATCCGGATTCTCTCAAGCTGCATTGTTTTATGTACTACAGTCGGAAGTGGAATAAACGTCTCCAAATATGCTCGAGCGCTCGCGAAATTTCTAAACATTCGCGCTATTGTAGTCGCTTTATATATGTGGTTCAACAAGATTTATACATTCTTTACACTTGATCAGTTTTGTGGTTTCATATGCACAACCTATGAACGACAAAGTAACTGTTCTTTGCCCACACTGTCAACGCGAAATTCCTCTCGATGACGTGCTTACCCATCAAATTGAAGGAAAATACAAACATGATTTTGACATCCAACTCCAACAGGAAAAAATAAAACTCTGGAAAGTAGCCCAAGAAAAGGCAGCTGAAAAAATTAACGCGGAAAAAGAGGTGGAAATGAAACTTCTTAAAGAAGATCTTTCAGAAAAAACAAAGAAACTCGTAGAAGCCCAAAGTGTAGAATTGAACCTAAGAAAGCAGCGTGTGCAACTTGAAGAAGATAAAAAAGAATTTGAACTAAAATTACAACGCCAAATTGATTCCGAACGAAATAAAATTCAGGAAAATACTGCTCGAAAAATAACTGAAGAATTTCGACTCAGACAAGCTGAAAGTGAAAAGAAATTACAAGATGTACTAAAAGCAAATGAAGAGCTGCGTCGAAAAATTGAACAAGGATCACAACAAACTCAAGGTGAAGTGCTGGAATTAGAAGTGGAACATACTTTAAAGTCTGAATTTCCCTATGATGTAATAGTTCCGGTAGATAAGGGAGTACGAGGAGCAGATGTCATACAAAAAGTTCACGATACTTCAGGAAGACTGGCAGGAACAATCATCTGGGAGTCGAAACGAACTAAAGCATGGAGTGAAGGTTGGATATTGAAACTGAAAGATGACCAACGCAGTGCAAAAGCTGAAATCGCTGTACTTATATCCAATATACTTGCGAAAGATATAAAATACTTTGGATTTAAAGATGGTATTTATATCTGTGATTATCAATCATATTTGGGATTAGCCAAACTTTTACGCTCAACACTTATACAGCTAGCATCAGCAAAACTGGCTAATGTGGGGAAAAAAGAAAAAATGGAAGTGCTGTGGAATTATCTGACGAGTGTCGAATTTCAAGGACGCATGGAATCTGTTCTTGATTCATTTAAAACAATGAAGCAAGATCTGGAACAGGAAAAGCGTGCATACACCAAAATTTGGGCTAAGCGTGAAAAACAAATCGAGCGGGTTATTCAGAACACCGTTGGATTAAGAGGTGATCTTGAAGGAGTTATGGGCAATGCATTGCCTCAGATAAAACAACTTGAGTTATCAAGTAACGAAGAACTTGAGCAGATAATAGAAAAAATTTAACAAAACAGTTATTATAAGTGTATGTCGGAAAAAATAATTGGCTATGGATTGTTAATAAGTGGAATTATTATCATCGCATTGTCTGGTTATAGTGTGTATAGCGTTTTTACCAAACAGGGAGAACCGGTCAAATTGTTTAATTTTAAAGGAATTGGTATAAATATCAGTCAAATAGCAGTGAACAGTTTACCTCAGGGAATAAGCCAATTTGCTCCTAAAAACGATAATCCGCAGACTACAGAAATTATTAGTGCCGATATGTTAAATGAAACTTCAAATTTTATCGCTCACTACATTCTCATGGGATTTATCGCAAGTATTGGATTTAAAATTGCTACTTTGGGAACAATGATGGTTCGTCCTATTGTAGTTAAACTGCGTGCTCAACCCATCTCTGAATCACAATTACCAGCACAACAATAAGAAGAATCTATTACCTCTTTGGACTTTGCCCCAGAATAATCCTTACTTGCTCCCAAGGTCTACGTCCTTGCTTCGCAAGCGCGGCTGTTGAGGGACTACAGTCAAAAAATTAACGTTTTGGACTTTGCTTTTTCTTACGTGCTTTACCTGCGAACCCGGCTTTGCGCCGCTGCTTCATACGGGAATCGCGGGTCAGAAATCCGCGTTTTTTAAGAATAGAATGATATTTTTCGTGATCAACTGTATCTAAGGCTCGCGCCAGTCCATGAATAACTGCTTCCAGTTGACCGGTAAGTCCTCCGCCTACAATTTTTATAGTTGTAACAAATCTGCCCAAATTGTTGGTAGTGCGAAATGGTTCAAGATAGCGTTTTTTGGCTGTTTCCCCGATGAAATAATCTTCGATTGGTCGCTGATTGACCATGATAACTCCCTTTTCATAGGATTTATCTTGGACTATGATTTTTTCTTCAGTTGTAGAAACATACAACCTCACCCGAGCAGAGGCTTCTTTTCTTCTGCCCACAGCATAATAATAGTGATTGCTAGCTGTTTCTTTCGAACTTTCTTTTTCTATTATTTTAGTAGTTACCATATAAGTGACTTTTTTATTTATTTAAACTTACTCGTATAGGGATGAGCTTCTTCTTTATATACATACAGTCGCTTTAGCAATGCATCCCGCAATTTATTCTTAGGCAGCATTCCGGTAACTGCGCGCTTGATCACATCTTCAGGAAATGAAGCTAGTTTTTTACCTAAAGATTCTTTACGCAATCCCCCAGGATAGCCTGAATATGTAGTATATATTTTCTGAACGAGCTTTTTGCCTGTAACTTTGATATAAGCTGCGTTAATCACTACAACATTATCACCGCAATCCAAATGAGGCACATAATAAGATTTCGACTTACCCATAAGTAACTGAGCGATTTTCGTGGCACTACGACCGAGTATTTGGTTTTTAACGTCAATAAGCTGCCACTGGTGAGTAAGGTCTTCATCTTTAGTAGTACGAGTATATCTCATCTTATTTAGTTATTTTTTTAACTCTCACCTTTTCGTTTTTCTTCATATCTTTAACTCTCACCTTTTTGGCAGAAGATTGTTTTTCTTTTTTTACATTAGATTTCTTATCAATAACAACTTCCTCTGCTTCTACGATTTTTTCGACCAATTCAAATCTTACTTGCGGACCATTATTACCTTCACTTGGTGCTGACCGAATAATTCGCGTATATCCACCAGGTCGTAACTTAAACAACTCACCCAGCGCTTTTAACTTTCTTGCAACTTTAATATCCCCACATTCCTGTATTAAACGCTTATAACTAGCCAAATCTTTTTTCTTAGCCAGAGTAATCAGTTGTTCGAGTTGTGGTCGTACCGCATCTGCTTTAGCGCGTGATGTGGTGATAGCATTGTATGTAACGACCGCTTTGATTATGTTGCGAAACAATTGTTTCCGCTCGTTGGTGTTACGGGATAATTTTTTCCCAAAAATCCGCTTTTTCATACTGATAAAGCTACCCCTTTGTCGCGCAATTTCTCTTCGATAATCGTCAGTGATTTACCTCCTAAATTTTTGAGCTTCAGTAACTCCTGTCTTGGAGTACCCAAAAGTTGCCCTACCGTCTCAATTCCACCATTAGCTAAAGAATTGGCTATTCGAGTCGGAATATCCAACTCTTCAATCCTCATCTTGAGAATTTCATCTGATACTGTTGGTGTAACTGCCACTCCCTCTGCAATTTCTGCTTTTGGCTCATATACTTGTAAGAAATACGACACCAATATTTTGGCAGATTCTTCCAAAGCAGATTCAGCGGTAACTGATCCGTCAGTCCAAATTTCTATAACCAATTTATCTAAATTGGTCATCCGTCCCACGCGAGTCGCCTCAACTTTATAATTCACACGACGTATTGCATTGTAGATACTGTCAACCATTATGATGCCTATTTCTTCGCTTTTGCGTTGATCTGCAGTTTCGTAACCATAACCGGTTTTTGCAGTAAACTCGACATCTAACTTCGTTTTTTTGTCAGAGAGCGTCGCCAAATAAAGATCAGGATTAACGATTGTTACTCCAGATGGAACCTCAATGTCTCCGGCAAATACTTCTGTAGAACCGCGCTTATTCAACTTAAGTTTTACAGGTTTATCATCACTTATCTGTAATCTTACCTTCTTGATATTAAGTATAAATTCAACAATATCCTCTTTTAATCCAGTAAGAGTTGAAAATTGATGTTTAACTCCATCAATTTTTACACTCGTGATCGCCGCCCCTTTTATAGAGGTTAAAAGGACTCGCCGCAGACTTGTGCCGAGCGTCTGACCATATCCTTCCTCAAGAGGTTCAATGATAAATTTGCCGTAACCGGCAGTTACCTTTTCGGTTTTGACTTTAAAATGTGGTTCACGCATACAATTTTTTTTTGGAAATAAAACAATAACATTATTGAAATTTCCAACCTCCTTTAACTTGTGAATTTATAATTAGTAATCATGTCTAGTGTTAACGCGAATAATATTCAACAATTAATTGTTCATTAATTTCTTCGGTAATATGAGTGCGATCCGGAATATGCAGCATTTTCCCAACTGGCCCGACTCGTTCCAGCCAGTCAGGAAGGGCCGGTGGCTTTTCGGTAATTAGCTTGCTAACTGCAGGTATATCCATACCGCGCTTCGTCAGACTGACAACATCGTCAATTTGCAACTGGTAAGAGGGTATATTTACTTTTTGATTATTAACGCAAACATGTCCATGAGTCACTATTTGTCGAGCTAAGTTCCGAGTAGGAGCAATAGACAAACGATACAAAATATTATCTAATCTTCGTTCTAACTGCTGCAATAAAACTTCCCCGGTATTTCCGGAAACTTTAAGCGCTTTTTCATAATAATTGCGGAATTGTTTTTCTAAAACTCCGTAGATGCGTTTTGCTTTTTGCTTCTCTCGAAGCTGTAAACCAAAGTCTGACATTTTGCCTTTTCCGCGATGACTGTGGGATCCAGGAATAATATTTAAGCGCTTAAGTAGCTGAGCGTGTGCATGACTTCCGGGTGTTTTAAGTCCGAGATCAACATGCTCTCTTCGCGCTAAACTGTTTTTTGGTCCAGTGTATCGTGCCATAATTAGTTAATAGATATTAGTTAGTAGTTCACAGTTTAAAAAAAATAAATAGTAATTTTTCTACTAAAATCTTTAAACTATCAACTATGAGCTAACTACACTCTTCTTTTTTTCTTGGGTCTGACTCCGTTATGAGGCATAGGTGTCACATCAGCAATCATTATTATATTGAGTCCCGCTGCTTTGAGTGCTCTAAGTGCTGCGTCTCTACCAGCGCCAGGCCCTTTGATAAATACCTCTACTTCTTTAAGTCCTTGGGCAACGGCTTTTTTGGCAGTGGCTTCAACTGCTGTCGTTGCCGCAAACGGAGTTGCCTTACGGGCACCTTTAAATCCTACTGCACCGCTTGATCCCCAGCAAATCGCATTACCATTTTTATCAGTGATAGTTACGATTGTATTGTTAAAGGTCGCAGTTATATAAACTCGACCTGACTGATGAACTCGTTTAAGTTTTGTTTGCGTCATATTATTTTGCAGCCGGTTTTGCGGCCGGTGTATCCAATTTCACCCGATCTTCTTTTTTCATGGCTCCAATTGTTACGCGTTTTCCGCGTTTAGTCCGGGCGTTGGATCTGGTGCGTTGACCATGTACTGGCAATTTTTTAATGTGTCGAATACCCCGGTATGACCCTATCTCTTTGAGTAGTTTGATATTATTTTGAACTTCTTCCCGCAGATCACCTTCGACTTTAAACAGTTTTTCAAGCGCTTTTTGAATACTGCTTGATTCATCGTCCGTTAAATCTTTAACTCGTTTACCAGGTGGAATTTTCACGACTTCCATAACTTTACGTACGTTATTCCTACCTATTCCATAGATATAAGTAAGTGCGATATCAATACGCTTTTGCGGTAATAAATCTATTCCTGAAATTCGTACCATATATTAAAATTTAATATTCTAATTTCGAAATCTGAAATAATTTCAAAACTCAAATAATTTAAAATGTTCTAGAATTTAGCTTCTAAAATTAGTTATAAGCTTCGTAAGTTAGATTTGGATTTTCCATTCTTGCATTATTGAAAAGATGGTTATCCTTGTCTTTGCTTATGTTTTGGATTATCACAAATAATCATGACATGTCCATTGCGATTTACAATCTTACATTTGCGACATCGGATACGAACTGACGCTTGAACTTTCATAGTTTATTTCACTCGAAATATAATTCTACCCCGAGTCATATCGTAAGGAGTCATTTCCATTTTCACTTTATCTCCTGGTAGAATCCTGATAAAATTAATTCGCATTTTTCCAGACAAATGACACAATACAATTCTGCCATCTGGAATTTTTACCCGGAAAAGCGTATTTGGCAGTGCCTCGGAAACAATACCTTCAACTTCAAAAGATCCTTGATGTACCATCTTCAAAAGATCAATTCTACCTAAAATTTGCCTTTAGGTCAATATGATCGGCCCATTTTCACTAATTTGTACTGTTTGCTCGAAAAGACCTGATAAACTGCCATCGGCGGTAACAAGCGACCAGTGATCATCATTTTTATACACAAGCTCTGGCTTTCCCAAGCAATAGATAACTTCAATAGCCAATACCATACCAATTTCCAATTCAGGCGTCTTTTTCAGCGGTTTTGTCAGCAACCCGGGCACTTGCGGCGACTCATGCAATCTTTTGCCTACCCCATGACCTACAAGACTTGCAACTACACTGAATCCGGCAGATTCTATTGTATCTTGAATTGCGCAGGAAATGTGCCCAATGCGATTACCAAACTTTGCCTGACTAATAGCTTTTTTTAAAGCCTTTTCCCCAGTTTTAACAAAATTTTTCGTTTTACTATCAACCTCTAACTGTGAACTTTGAACTATCTTGGTCCAACTCGTATCTGTATGAAATCCTTGATACAAAAGTCCGACATCTAAACCAACCACATCTCCTTCCTGGAAAGGTTCGTCGGTTGGCACCCCGTGTACCACTCCATCGTTCGTTGAAATACAAGTAGCCCACTTATAGTCGCCAACGGTCATAAACGAAGGTGAACCACCAGCTACAGAGATTAATTTTTTGGTCAATTCATCAATCGCTAAAGGCACTACTCCTGGGTTGATTTCTTGCAACAACCGCTCTCGAATTGAATGCAGCTTCTTTCCGCCTGAGCGCATGATTTGTATTTCCTTCGGACTTTTAATGTGCATGATAATACTTAAAATAAATCTCTAATTCCTGTATAAATTCAACTTCAGAACCTTCATTCTTTATTAAATAGTCTGCTATCGCAATAGGGCCACCTTTATTTGTATCTTCAATTTCATGAAAATCTCGCTGACGTGCCTCTGCAATCGTCAATGGCCGTATTTGTCGACGCCCTAAACGACCATATCTTATTTCAGATCTCGTATAAATACAAAGCAATTGTAAATCTGAGAATTTCTCAATCAAATAGAGATATTCCTCCCAACTATACAACCCATCAAGAACTATTAATGCGTTATTTTTCTTGATTGCATTTATTCTAGGTTCAATTTTGATCGCCATCGCTGCCATACCCAACTCTTGTCTTATTTTTTTTCGATACCAACTTTCGTTTACTTCTGTCAAAGACTTCGTCAGCTCTTTCAGACCAATATCTGTTTGATCTCCAAATCTGAGAATCGGTATTCCCTTTTTTTTAAAAAAATTAGCCGCGGTTGACTTTCCAGAACCGGGCATTCCAACTATAGCAACTATGTTAGACTTTACATTCATTTACTTAGATCGCTAAAAATTTCAGTTGTCACTTCACTGATGGGTTTCTCACCATCAACTTCAATCAGTCGCCCCTTTTCACGATAAAACCCAAGCACCGGCTCAGTAACATCATGAAACAGTTTAATCCGCTGACGAATTGCCTGCAGTGTATTATCTTCACGAACCCCCTCCTCTATTCGACCGCTTAATCTCCATAATGCTTCTTTGTCTGAAACTTTCAGATAAATAACTTTGTCAACGCCGTTGGTAAACGCCTGGGCCTGGTTTAAGGTTCTGGGGAAACCATCTAGTATATAGCCCTTTTGGTATTCCACTCTTTGTAAGTATTCTTCAATAATAGAAATAGTTTTGTCGTCTGGAATTAAATATCCGGCATTAAGGGTTTCTTTAACATATCTGCCCCAGGGAGATTTATCTTTGGACATTTCACGGAAAATATGCCCCGAAGATAGATAGGGAACGCCCATTTTTTGGGAGAGAATATTACCCTGAGTAGATTTTCCCGAACCCTGAATACCTATAAGGATGACTTTCATAAAGACTTGCTCCTTTTTAGAATAATTTTTTATAAAAATCCGTCGTAGTTTCGCATCACCAACTGTGCTTCCAAAGCCTTTACTGTTTCTAACACAACAGAAACCACAATTAAAACTCCGGTACCCCCCAACAGTAATGTATTTATTCCAGTAACCTGCCGGGCAATTGATGGCAAAATTGCAATTATTCCTAGAAATATAGCTCCAGCCAATGTCAGCCGGTTTAGAATAAACTGCAGATATGTGGCGGTCGATTTCCCCGGCCGAATTCCGGGAATAAAACCCCCGTATTTTTGGATTTCGTCAGCTATCTTTTGCGGATTGAAAGTCACTGCTGTGTAAAAGTAGGTAAACCCAACAACCAGCAGGAAATAAAAAATATTGTAGGTTATCCCATTTGGATTAAAAAAACGAGTTAATCCGCTACCGATGGCGATCAGCTGCTGATTTTTAGTCTGTGCTAGGAATTGACCGATGATTTGCGGCAACAAAACTAAAGATACGGCAAAAATTATTGGAATCACTCCTGCCTGATTGATGCGCAAAGGCAAATAACTGGTATTTCCACCATACATGCGATTACCGCGAATCCGCTTGGCATACTGAATATGAATTTGCCGCACGGCCTCATTTACCACAACTATTGCTGCAATCACAACCAATGCTAGAAGCACAAATACCAGCATATTCGTTATTGATTGGCTTGTGACTGTAGTTGCAGTTTGACTCAAACTAACCGGCAGACGACCAACTATCCCCGCAAATATTAATAACGAGATTCCATTTCCAACCCCCCGTTCAGTAATGAGTTCTCCAAGCCACATCAGGATTAAAGTACCTGCCATCATAGTAGTTACCAGAGTTATAAGCGGTAGGGGTGAAAAATTTGCAATAATTCCCTGATTACGTAGGAGCGCATACATTCCAATCGACTGTAAAACTGATAATGGAACTGTTATCATTCTGGTGTATTGATTAATTTTTTGGCGTCCGTATTCTCCTTCTTTGGATAGTTCTTCAAGTTTTGGGAAAACCATCGTCAGAAGCTGTAATATGATTGAAGCATTGATATAAGGATTTAATCCTAAAGCCATAACTGAGAAATTGACCAATGTTCCGCCCGAGAATATATCCAGAAGTCCCAAAAATTGATTTGATTTAAAAAGTTGAGCTAATTTTGCTACATCAACGCCCGGAATCGGAACATGAGCAAATAATCTAAAAACAATGAGAATTCCCAGCGTGAAGATTATTTTGTTTCTGAGCTCTGGAGTTTTAAAGCTTTCAACCAGAGGTTTAAGTAAGGACGACATAATTTCTATTTATACCTGATTTTTAACTTCTCCACCTGACTTTTCAATTTTGACTTTAGCACTTTTGGACGTCGGCAAACTAACTGTTAAAGCATGTTCAAGTATTCCATCTCCAAGTATCTTTATTTTACTTTTTAAATCACTCTGGCGTATCAGTTGATATTTCACCAATATTTCTCGGGTAACGTTCGTGTTTTTCGGCAATCGATTGAGTGATTTAAGATTGATAACCAGTGCTTTTTTAGATGCAGGTTTATTTCTTCCTCTACCACGATACAAGGGCAAGCGTTTTACGAGTGACAATTGTCCGCCTTCAAAACTCACAGGAATTTTACCTCGAGCTTTTTGACCCTTAGTACCCCGACCGGAAGTTTTACCTCTACCGCTACCCTCACCTCTACCGAGTCGTTTGACTTTTTTAGTCACTGATTTTGACAAAGTTGTTAAACTAACCATGAATTAAATTTTCCCTTTCTTAACCTGACGTAAGTGTTTTAAGGCCTCCAGCGTTGCATAGACGTTTGAGGCTTGATTTTTGCTGCCTAGTATTTTGGATACGATGTTGCGAATTCCGGCAGCTTCAACCACAGCTCTGACTGCGCCGCCGGCAATGACTCCGGTACCGACTGGGGCCGGCTTAAGTAAAACTTTTGCTGCACCAAGTTTTAGGTACACGTCATGCGGAATAGTAAAATCATTAAGCGGAACTACTATCAAATGTTTTTTGGCATAACTTACGCCTTTTTGAATCGCGGAAGATACATCCGGAGCTTTACCCAAACCGACTCCGACTCTACCTTTCTTATCACCAACTACAATCAGTACTGAGAATCCAATTCTGTTTCCACCTTTAGTCTTTTTTGATACCCGATTTATCTGGACCACTTTTTCATCAAATTCTTTTGGTTCTAAGCGGTAATTACCCATTCGATTTCTCATACTTTAAAAGTTTAAACCTCCTTCACGCAATCCTTCGGCCAATGCTTTAACTCTACCATGGTACGCATAACCGCTGCGATCAAAAACCACTTTTGTAATCGGTATCTGCAAAGCTTTCTCGGCAATAAGCTTGCCCAATACTTTTGCTTTTGTAATTTTTTGTTTTTCCCCAATATTTTTGTCATTTATACCCAGCAACGTAATCCGTTTCTCGTCATTTATCAGTTGCACAAACAAGTGTTTTTGGGAACGATAAACCGACAAGCGCGGGATTTCGAAAGATCCGAATATTTTTGTCCGTATTCGTTTATGTCTTCTAGTTCTTAAGTTAATATGGTGTTTTTTCATATATATATTATGCTGGTACACCAGCTGCTTTAACTGCTTTACCGGCTTTTTTTCGCACTATTTCACCTGCGTAACGGATACCTTTACCCTTATACGGTTCCGGTGGTTTTACATTTCTTATCTTAGCTGCGATTTCCCCTACCATCTTCTTATCAATTCCAGAAATAGTAATTTTAGTATTATCGGTAACAGTAAACGAAATATTTGCTGGAGCTTGAATTTTTACCGGATGTGTAAATCCAACCAGCAACGTTATTTCATTACCCGTTCCTTGAGCTTTGTATCCTACTCCAACTAACTCGAGATTTTTATTCCAACCGACAGACACTCCCAAAACGGCATTACTTATCAGCGATCTATACAGGCCATGTATATTCGCGTTATCCGGAATTTCTTCAGACAGCGTAATGCTGTTGTTTTGAATTTGCATCTTAAGCATTGACGGCAATTTTAATTGCAAACTGCCTTTTGGACCTTGAACGCTAATTTGTTCATCGGCCAAAGAAACCGTGACTCCACCTGGCAACATGATTGGTGTTTTTCCGATTCTTGACATAATTATTTACCAGACTAAACAAATCAGTTCTCCACCGATGTGCTGTTGTTTTGCCTCCACATGTGTTTTTATACCTCTTGACGTTGAAATAATGTAAAATCCAAGTCGGTTATGAATTTTTGTTAATGATTTCGTATCTGCATACTGACGTCTTCCCGGTTTACTAATCCGTTTAATTTCAGTAACTGCCGGCACACCTTCTAAGTAAAGCAGTCTTACTATTAAATTTTTACTATCTGCTGATTTAACCACTTCATTTACAAAAGATTTTTTTTGTAAGACTTGCAAAAGTTCTGATTTCATTTTACTAAACGGCACGTCTATTTCTGCCTTTCTAGCCAAGTATCCGTTTTTGATTCTACTGATAAGATCTCCAATTGAATCGCTTGTCATATGTTTTAATATTTTAAATAATATTTTTTATATAAATTAATACATATCCTACCAGGAAGCCTTGACAACACCGGGTAATTCACCTCTATGCGCTCGGTCTCTAAAACAAAGCCGGCATAGACCAAACTTACGCATATAGCCTCGTGCTCTTCCGCACAAATTACAGCGATTTCGGTGTCTGACTGCAAATTTTTGTTTTCTAGAAAATTTAACAATGTCAGAAAGTTTTGCCATATTATGTCTCCTTTTCAAAAGGCATTCCTAATTTACTCAATAATTTAAATGCTTCTTCACGAGACTTGGCCGTTGTCACAATTGTTATCTCTAAACCTCTAAGTTTATCAATTTGTGAATATTCAATTTCCGGAAATACTGTTTGCTCCTTAAGTCCTAATGTATAATTTCCCTGATCGTCAAACCCCTTCCGGGAAATTCCGCGAAAATCCCGAACTCGAGACAACACAACCGTCACCAGTTTCTCAAGAAAATCGTACATCCGCTGACCACGAAGTGTTACTTTAAGTCCGATGACTTCTCCAGCTCTTAGTTTAAAATTTGAAATAGAACGCTTCGCAGTTGTTGGCGCGGGTTTTTGTCCCGTAATAAGTGCCAACTGCTGTCTCACTTTTTCGATAACTTTTTTATCTAATAATGCTTCACCTAAACCTACATTAATAACAACTTTAATCATTTTCGGAACTGCCAAAATATTGGCCTTTCCCAATTCTTTTTGCAGTTCCTTTTTTATTTCAGAATTATATTTTTGTGCTAACATAATTGTTTAAATCATTTGCTGACATTTTTTACATATTCGATGTTTATCTTTTTCAGACATAACATAACCCGCCCGAGTGGGCTTTTGACACTTAGGACAAATTAGTTGCACTCGATTTATCGGTAAATTACGCGGGAAATCAATAATACCACTTGGCCGTCCTTCCCCCTGCTTTTTTACATGACGCTTGTAAACGTTTAACCCGGGGAGCAAAATTGTGTCCTTTTTTACATCTATCTCTTCTATTTTGCCTTTTCTACCCCGATCTTTACCTTGGACAATCATTACTTCATCGCCTTTTTTTAGTTTCATATTTATTAACTTTTATCAATAAACTTCTTCTGACATGGAAATAATTTTATTAAAACCTAATTCTTTAAGTTCGCGGGCAATTGGACCAAAAATCCGCGATCCTTTAGGATTTTTAGTTTTTGCATCTTCAATAATCACGGCTGCGTTATCATCAAATCTTATATAAGATCCATCCGGTCGTCTTCGCTCTTTACGGGTCCTGACTATAACTGCTTTCACTTTCTCATGTGCTTTTACGAGTCCGATTGGGCTGGCTTTTTTGACAACAGCGTGGACAATATCTCCAATGTAGCCAAATTTACGCGTCGAACCGCCGTAAATATGCATTACCGAAATTTCGTGTGCGCCTGTATTATCCGCTACGTGTAAAATTGTTTTTAACTGAATCATATTTCATCCTCTTTAAAGACTTCGAGAATTTCAAAATGTTTGTCTTTAGAAATCGGCCGGACTTCCTTTATTTTTACTCTTGTCCCTAATTGTATTTTAGTTGTCGAATGAACTTTGATCCTACGCGTTTTTCTAATGATTTTCTTAAACAGTGGATGCCGATATGTAATTTCCCGTTCGACCACGACAGTATTATTCATTTTATTGGAAATTATTTTTCCTGTATAAGTTTTCATTTTGCTTTTTTCTCCTTTAATAAAATCTCTTGCATTACCGTAAATATCCGAGCTATATCGGAATGTAGCATCCGAAAAATACGTGTATTTTTTTGCGGCTTCACTTTACGTTCTAACTGTAATCTGGTCAATTCTTTTCGCTTTGCTGCCAATTCTTTTTTTAATTGCTCAAGATTTTTTTCGTGTAATGCGTGAATTTCATTCTGTTTCATATTATTCCTTCACAATAAATTTAGTTCTAACAGGAAGTTTAGCTCCTGCTCGACGCATCGCTTCCTCAGCTACCCTTTGAGTGATTGCACTCATTTCAAACATAATACGACCGGGTCTGACTACAGCTACATATTCAGATACGTCGCCTTTACCACTTCCCATGCGCGTTTCCGGAGGTTTTTTGGTGATTGGCTTATCAGGAAAAATTCTGATCCAAATTCTACCACCACGCTTGGTATAGTGAGTCAAAGTTTTGCGGGCTGATTCAATTTGCCGGGCGCTCACCCAACCTGCGGTTAATGCCTTAAGCCCAAATTCACCAAAATCTATAGTACTTCCCCGTATGGACAAACCTCCCATGGCTCCGCGAAAACTTTTGCGATATTTAGTTCTTTTTGCTACTAACATGCTATTTAGAGTGGTTTCCTTTCTCCTTTGGCAACCCAAACTTTAACACCGATATATCCCGACTTAGTCAAAGATGGAATTTTGGAAAAATCTATTTCTTCACGAATTGTAGAAAGCGGTACAGTGCCTTTTTGAAATTTTTCGCGCCGGGAAATTTCAGCTCCAGCAATTCTTCCTGAAAGCATAATTTTCACACCTTTAGCTCCAGCTCCCATGATGCGTTCAATTGCCTGATTAACGACGCGTTTATGCGGCAGTCTTTTAGTTAATTGTTCTGCAATATTACTGGCGATAATGTGAGCGTCTAAATTAGGTTCTTTAACCGGTTCAACACGCAATTCAATTTTTAAATTGTCTCTCTTACCGTTCCGCTTGAGAAAGTCAGTGACGAATTTTTTGAGTAATTCCAGACCAGTTCCTCCTCTACCAATTACTAAACCCGGACGCGAAACCAAAATGATTACGTCGATTTTATTTATTGACCGTTCAATCTCAATTCGAGACAACCCCGCTGATCTTAAACGTAACGTAAGTGCTTCGCGAAGTTTTATATCTTCAAAAAGCAGATTTTTGTAATATTTATCCTGAGCGTACCAGCGTGAACTCCAGGTAAATAAAGTTCCCAATCTAAATCCATGAGGATTTACTTTTTGTCCCATAAATTTTTTATTGAAATTAAGAATAAAAGGATCAAGTATACAAGTATAAAAATTTCCTTTTCAGACCTTTATTTCTTAGTTTCTTTTTCTCTTAACTTCTTATTCTCTTTGTTTATTTTCTGACCTACATTTTCCTGTTTAACTTTATTCTCGATTTTAGTCGTTAAAACAATTTTTATGTGGCTCATCCGCTTCTTATAAGCATGCGCCATCCCCCGGGAAACTGCACGAAATCTCTTCAATGCCCCGCCTGGTACAACGCTAATATTTTTAAATAGTAACGCATCTTTATTCATGCCATTAAGTTGCGCATTCGCTATAGCTGACTCGAGTAAGTTTAATAATTGTTTTGCACCATTTTTAGGTAAAAAATTAAGCGTTGCAACAGCTTCTACGGGCGACATTTTTTTGATACTTTTTATAATGAGCGCCATTTTTCTTGGAGCTACCCGTACGTAATTACTTGTTGCATGTGCGTCCATAATATTTATGTTTTTTCCAGTACACGCTTAGTTACTTGTCCGTGACCTCTAAACGATCGTGTTGGAGAAAATTCTCCTAAACGATGTCCCACCATATCTTCGGTCACATAAACTTCAATGAAATTCCGTCCGTTGTGAACTTGAAATTTAAAGCCGACGAAATCAGGTGCAATTTGACAGGCACGTGCCCATGTTTTAATAGGGGATTTTCTACCGCTTTCGTTCATTCGAGTGACTTTTTTAAATAAATTCTTATCAATGTAGGGTCCTTTTTTGCTAGATCTGCTCATATTTATTTGGTTTTTTTGTTTGATATTATATAGCGATCACTATACTTATGCGGTTTACGAGTTTTTTTACCCAACGTCGGCTTTCCCCAAGGGCTTTTTGGTGATGGCATACCAATTCCAGATCGTCCTTCTCCACCTCCGTGCGGATGGGATCTTGGATTCTGGGCTACACCGCGTACCTCAGGTCGATTACCCAAACGTCGAGCTCTACCCGCAGTAGCAAGCTGAATAGATCGCCAATCTACATTTCCAACTTGACCTACTGTAGCGTGACACTCATCGACAAATCGGCGAATTTGACCACTGGGCAACCTCACCTGCACATGTTTATCCTCTTTGGCTAAAACTACTGCGGCGACACCCGCAGAACGAATTAATTTCGCTCCTTTTCCCGGTATTAATTCAATATTATGAATTTGTGTACCAATCGGTATAGCTTTTAACGGTAAAACATTCCCCGAGCGCGCATCTACTTGTTCGCCCGTTTCGAGTCTATCCCCGATTTTTAACCCTGTTGGGGCTAAAATAAATCGCTTCTCTCCATCAGCATACTGAAGCAGAGCAATGTCAGCAGTGCGATTTGGATCATATTCAATTTCTTTAACATCAGCCCCAATACCTGGTTTGTCACGCTTAAAATCAATACTGCGAAAGTAGCGTTTTTTTCTGCCCCCTTGATGGCGAATTGATATCTGACCAGTATTATCTCTTCCGGACTGTTTTGGAAGAATAAACATAAGTTTCTTGTGTTTTCGCTGTGAGTTTAACATATCTTTTTACTTAGGACTTGAATCCACTTGAAAGAGTTCAATTTTTTCGGTTGGTTTTAAACGCACCATCGCCTTTTTCCAATTTGATTGCGAAGTTAATGCTCTACGTTTACCAACCCGTTTTGTTTTCCCTTTTACGAGAGTAGTTCTGACATCAACTACATGTACTTTAAACTGGTCTTCAACTGCTTTCGCAACTTCAGTCTTATTACTTTCTAAGTGTATCGCAAATGTATACCAGCCCTTTTGTATGAGTTGTGTTGATTTTTCGGTAATGATGGGACTTATTAATACGTTATTCATGTATCTGTTTTAAGAATCAATTTTTAGTGACAACTCATTGATTGCTTCCTGGGCAAAAATTATATGGTCATTTTCCAAAATATCAACGGCAGACAAATCTTGTAAAGGCTTCACCGTCACTCTATCGATATTACGTGCTCCTTTAGCAGAGAGCTTCAATTCAGGCGTCAAAACTAATAATAGTCGTTTTCCCAATATACCCATAGCTTTGAGTAATCCGGCTACGTCTTTTGTTTTTCCAGAAATTTCTGTAAGTCCACCAACTACGGAGATACTATTATCACGGACTTTTTGCGTCAATGATCCATACAAAGCTTTACGGCGCATTTTCTGGGGTAGTTTTGCGACAAAATTTCTCGGATGCGGACCAAAAACTACTCCGCCACCTACAAAAATCGGAGCAGTAATACTTCCATGCCGGGCTCGTCCAGTACCTTTTTGGCGGTATATCTTTCGTGTTGAACCAGTCACTTGGCCACGTGTTTTAGTTGACTGAGTTCCCTGGCGCATATTTATGCGATGTACACGCAACGCCTGTGTCAAGAGTTCTGGTTTTGCTGACAGTCCAAAAACGGTTTTTGTTAAAACTTGTACCCCAATTTTTTCACCCCTTATATTAAATAGTGTTGTTTCAAAAACATTCTTTTTTGCTATCTTAGTCGTATCAGATAAATTACTTTTTAATTTATTACCAGTCTTTTTAAGTTTTGGTTTTACTGTAACACTTGTTTTTTTTACCGGCATATATTTAGCTTTGTTTCTGAATTTTTATAAGTCCTGTCACACGACCTGGAATTAATCCTTTCAAAGTCAACAGGTGTTTCTCAGTATCTATTTGAACAACTTTTAATCCTATTGTAGTAACATTGCCACCACCCATACGTCCAGCCATACGCTTCCCTTTATAAACACGCCCTGGCGTGGTTGTTTGTCCAATTGATCCTGGAGCGCGTTCTCGATCCGATTGACCATGTGTTCGGGGACCTCCCTTAAATCCGTAGCGTTTAACACCGCCTTGAAAACCTTTAGATTTGGAAGTTCCAGTTACTTTAACCAAATCGCCAATTTGCAATACTTTTTCGATCCCAATTTGTTCACCTAATTTATAAGGAAAATTTTCTTCGCCATGCCAAGTCCGAAGGCGGATTTCCCGTAAAAAACGGGGTAAGTAATTTCCTTGCCCCGTCTTTTTAAGATGCCCTTTTAGCGGTAGTGTTATGTTTCGGCTGACTCTTTGATCAATACCCACCTGCAGCGCCCAATAACCATCTTTGTCACCTTTTTTGAGCTGTACCACTGTACAAGGCGCGACAAATACGTTAGTAACGGCAATTCTATTTCCGTTATCTATATATATTTGTGACTGATTGACTTTTTTTCCAAAAAAAGTATCTAACATATTTTAAACAAAAAATCGACCTCGGTTGAGGTCGATAACGCTCATCCCGAGACTTTTGGTTACTGATTGCGATATGTCAGAATATGCGGCATATCTATCTCTAAGTATACCAAAGTATCTCAATTGATACTATCGTGATACGAAATATGCGAAATGCGATATGTTTTCATATATCACGTGTCGCTTATCACGTATTACATCTTTATCTCAACATCAACACCGGCTGGCAACTCTAGATGCATAAGTTGATCAATAGTTTTATCGGTCGGCTCGAGTATATCAATCAGTCGTTTATGAGTACGAATCATAAAATCTTCACGTGCATCTTTATCTGTAAACGGTGATTTAGCTACATTATAATGCTGTCGATCGGTAGGCAAAGGAATCGGTCCCACTACTTTAGCCCCGGTTCTTATAGCTGTATCTAATATATTTTGACAGCATGCATCAATAATGCGTGCGTCATAAGCTTTTAAGCGTACCCGAATTCTTCCTTTAGGCATATTCAGTTGTTAAGTTTAAAGACTAAATACACGAATACTCTGTAAGTATTCGTGTATCTATATTTATTATTCTAACAATCTAAACTAGATTAGACAATAATTTTGGTGATAACTCCGGCTCCAACTGTATGTCCGCCTTCACGGATCGCAAACCGCAATCCTTCTTCCAAAGCTACTGGCACTATCAATTTGACCGTTGCTTTCACAGTATCTCCCGGCATGACCATTTCCACACCCTGAGGCAATGTTACTTCTCCTGTCACATCTGTCGTACGAATGTAGAATTGAGGTCTGTAACCGGTGAAAAAGGGAGTATGTCGACCACCTTCTTCTTTGGCTAAAACATAAATTTCGGTTTCAAATTCGGTGTGTGGTTTAACACTACCGGGCTTAGCCAGCACTTGACCTCTTTCAACCTGATCTTTTTCAACACCCCGTAATAAAACTCCAATGTTATCCCCGGCCAGACCTTCATCGAGAATTTTCCTGAACATTTCTACCCCCGTAACGACCGTGGTGACTGTAGCTTTTATACCTACGATTTCAATCGTTTCGTTAACTTTTACTTTTCCTCTTTCGACTCTCCCGGTAACCACTGTCCCTCTACCCTTAATAGAAAATACATCTTCTACTGGCATCAGAAATGGTTTATCTAAATCTCGAACCGGAGTTGGTATATATTCATCGACTTTGTCCATAAGCGCCATTACCTGTTTTTGGGCCTCTTCGTCTCCTTGAAGTGCTTTAAGAGCTGAACCTCTAATTATAGGTACCTGATCACCGGGATACTGATATTTTGTGAGAAGCTCCCGCACTTCCATCTCAACCAGATCTAGCAATTCGGAATCCTGTACCATATCGACTTTGTTTAAAAAGACAACAATTGCCGGTACGTTTACCTGCCGGGCAAGTAAAATGTGTTCGCGGGTTTGCGGCATCGGACCATCAGGAGCCGAAACAACTAATATAGCTCCATCCATCTGCGCAGCACCTGTGATCATGTTTTTGACGTAATCAGCATGTCCTGGAGCATCAATATGGGCATAATGTCTTTTTGCAGTCTCATATTCTCCGTGATGTATGTTGATGGTAACACCTCGAGCTTTTTCCTCTGGTGCATTGTCAATATCCTCATATTTCTTAGCTTCTGCCCAACCTTTTTTAGCAAGTACCTGAGTAATAGCTGCAGTAAGTGTGGTTTTTCCGTGATCGACATGTCCAATCGTGCCAATGTTAACATGTGTTTTTGTGCGTTCAAATTTTTTCTGATCAGCCATAAGGCCTCCTTAATAAAATAAATACCAATCATCCAACTTTCAAATAATCCAATTTCCTAAAAGTAAGATAATTAGATAATTTGATGATTGGATTATTGGATAATTTCTAATTTCCTATATTATACAAAACTTAATTAGTCTTTGCAATGATTTTCTCCTGGATGTTTTTCGGGACTTCCTGATAATGACTCGGCTCCATATAGTACGTCGCTCTACCCTTGGACATACTGCGCAAAGTGGTAGCATAACCCGATAGTTCGGCTAAAGGAACCTGTGCCAAAATCACAGTTACAGTACCTCGCTTTTCAGATCCCATAATTTGCGCTCTCTTGGCGCCTAAATCTCCAATTACGTCTCCCATAAATTCATCGGGTGTGGTAATTTCTACCTTCATTATAGGCTCAAGAAGTACGGGATCAGCTTGTTTTACACCACTTTGGAGTGCCATTGAACCTGCAATTTTAAAGGCAATTTCTGAAGAATCAACGTCATGATACGATCCATCATAAACCGTCACCTGCATATCAACCAAAGGATAACCAGCAATCACTCCATTTTCCATCGCTTCTTTAACACCCTTGTCGATCGGAGTAATAAACTCAGCAGGTATTGCTCCGCCTTTAATCGCATTTACAAATTCGTATCCTTCTCCTCTATTTTTAGGTTCAAGACGCAAAAAACAGTGGCCATATTGGCCTCTGCCGCCGGACTGGCGAATATATTTACCTTCTGCCTCGGCCATTTTTCGAATCGTCTCTTTGTAAGCTACCTGTGGAGCTCCCACCCCAGCCTCTACCTTAAATTCCCGTTTCATCCGGTCCACCAAAATCTCTAAATGAAGTTCACCCATGCCTGAAATTATCGTCTGACCGGTCTCCGGATTTGATTTAATTTTGAATGTCGGATCTTCTTCTGCTAGTCTTTGCAGAGCAAAACCCATTTTTTCCTGATCTGCCTTGCTTTTAGGCTCAATCGCGAGAGAAATAACCGGATCAGGAAAAGAAATTTTTTCTAAAATAATTGGATGGTTCTCATCACATAAAGTATTACCGGTTATAGTTTCTTTTACTCCCACTAGTGCCACAATTTCACCGGCATAAGCTTCTTCTATTTCTTCACGTTTATTTGCGTGCATGAGTAAAATTCGTCCAACCCGTTCCTTTAGGCCTTTGTTGGCATTGTAAACATATGAACCAGCCTTGATCGTACCTGAGTATATTCTTACGTAAGTCAATTTTCCCACATGCGGATCAATTTGAATTTTAAAAGCCAACCCTGAAAATGCTTCGTCATTCTGTGGCTTACGGACGAGTTTACTATCAGGGTTTTTGGGATCTACTCCCAACACCGGCGGTAAATCGAGCGGTGAAGGCAGGTAATCAATAACTGCATCTAATAATGGTTGAACACCTTTATGTCTTAGAGACGTACCACAGTAAATAGGAACTAACTTATATGCAATCGTTGCCTTACGTAATCCTTTTTTAATTTCGTCTACTGTTAATTCACCGCCGCTTAAATACTTCTCCAATAACTTGTCGTCGGTCTCTGCAACTTTCTCGATCAACTCATGTCGGGATTTTTCAACTTCTGCTTTTATTTCCTCAGGTATTTCATCAAGTACATCGAATTTAGCACCCAGTTCACTTTCACCCCACACATACGCTTGACGAGTCAATAAGTCAACTGCGCCTTTGAATGTTGATTCAACGCCAATCGGCACTACCATCACCGCAGTTCTGGCACCCAGCCGCTCTTCAATCATTTTGATAGTGTTTCGAAAGTCTGCACCAACCTTGTCCATTTTATTAATAAAGCATATACGGGGAACATTATATTTATCAGCCTGATGCCAGACTGTTTCTGATTGCGATTGAACCCCTTCTTCAGCATCAAGGACGGTTATACCTCCATCCAATACCCTAAGCGACCGCTCAACTTCTGCAGTAAAATCAACATGTCCGGGGGTATCAATAATATTGATACGTACATCTTTCCAAAATGTGGTGGTGGCAGCTGAAACAATGGTGATACCACGCTCGCGCTCCTGTTCCATCCAGTCCATCACTGTTGTTCCTTCATCGATATCGCCTATCTTATAAGTTCTACCTGTATAAAATAAAATTCGCTCGGTTGTCGTAGTTTTACCTGCGTCAATATGAGCGATAATCCCGATATTGCGCACTTTATTTAGTGGCATATTCCGATTTTTTGTGATAATTGCTTGTTGTGCTTGAGCCATAATTACAAAAAAACGATCTAATGTACGAAATTTTGAAAAGAGAAGATAGAATTTCTTGAAATTGATCTGTTTGCTGAATATTGAACTCTTGATGAGGTTATAAAATCAAAAACTTCAATTCATCTCGAATTCAAGTTCAAGAAAATCAAGTATATCTAACCTCAAGAATTCCGTCTAGTAATAGATATATAACTCCTGTTTCTTGATTCACCTCTATATTTGCTTTTACCATCTAAAGTGGGCAAATGCACGATTAGCTTCTGCCATTCGGTGGACCGTGTCTCGTTTCTTAATTGCATCACCCTGATTTTTTAATATATCGCTGATTTCAGCAGCCAGTTTATCGGAGAAACTATGGTATTCTCTATTAGAACGTCTTTTAGCTGCGGCGATTATCCAACGTATCGAGAGAGACACCCGTCGATCTCCTTTAACCTCTGTTGGTACTTGATATGATGCTCCTCCCACTCGACGCGCCCGAACTTCAAGCCGCGGTCCAATCATATGCAGCGCTGTTTCAAAGGTTTTGAGCGGATCAACTCCGCTAGATCTAAGAATATCTAAAGCTTTATAAACTTGAGTTTGCGCGGCACTTTTCTTACCACTGTGCATCAATCTATTGATAAATCTTGCCAGTGTTTTATTTCCATACAACGGATCTGGTTGAATAATTCTTTTTTTGATAATTTTTACTGATCGAGCCATAATCTAGTACATTTAAATAACTGCTGCTGCAACTGGCTTTACTACAGCTGGAGCGCTAGTGCTTGTTTTTTTAGTTCCATATCTTGAACGGCCTTTTTTTCGGTTAACGACCCCAGTTGTGTCATATTTTCCCCGAACTACATGATACTTTACACCTGGTAAATCCGGTACTCTGCCACCCTCAACTAAAACTATCGCGTGTTCAGCCAGTTCATGACCGATGCCGGGAATATAGGCAGTAATTTCCTGTTTATTCGAAAGTCTAACACGGGCAATTTTCCGGAGTGCTGAATTTGGTTTTTTGGGAGTCATGGTTTTTACCAGCGTCACCACACCCCGTTTTTGCGGAGCAAACAATTGTTTAGTAACTCGGTCT
This sequence comes from Candidatus Gottesmanbacteria bacterium, assembly GCA_023245415.1. Lineage (GTDB taxonomy): Bacteria > Patescibacteriota > Microgenomatia > UBA10105 > UBA10105 > JAHFKJ01. The sequence continues at coordinate 25,875 of JAHFKJ010000010.1, forward strand.
TTAGAATTAAAATAACGTCTTAAAGCAGTTGCTTTAACTTTCTTCCTAGATTTGACCCTGGCATGTTTAACTAATTGGTTAATCGTTGGCATACTTCTTTGCAAGGAAGTGATTATACATTACTTCATCAATTCTACTCAAGTTGAGCTTTTTCAGCGGTCACTGGTATCAGTTTTCCGATTATGACATTTTCTTTTAGTCCTACCAATTTGTCTTCCTTACCTGATAATGCAGCATCAGTAAGCACATTTGTCGTTTCCTGAAACGAAGCTGCCGAAAGCCATGACTGGGTATACAATGAAGCCCTGGTTACACCTAAAATAATGACTTGAGCCGTCGCTGGTTCTCCACCTTCAGCCAGTACCCGCGAATTTTCTTCTTCAAAACCTAATTTGTCAACTAACTCTCCAGGTAAAAGTATCGTATCGCCTGATGTTTCTATTCTTACTTTATCGCTCATTTTACGGACAATAACTTCAAAATGTTTATCGTTAATTGGAATTCCTTGAGATTCATACACGCGTTGAATTTCATCAATCAAGTACACTTGGGCCCCTCTTAGACCCCGGGTAGTTAGTACAGCTTTAATGTCTAAAAATCCTGATGCTAACTGTTGTCCAATGCTTACGAGTTCTTCATCCTTAACTAACACTTCGCTGGTAGCCGGAATCTGACATTCCCATTCTTCAACAGGTTTAATACCGACACTTTTAATACGTACTGTTTTACCTTCTTCTTTTTCGATAATTTCAACCTTGCCCGCAATTTCAGCTATCGGTGAGAGCACTTTTGGAGTACGTACTTCAAACAACTCCTCCACACGCGGTAAACCTTGTGTAACATCAAGTCCAACAATTCCCCCCGCGTGTTTAACCCGCATGGTTAACTGTGTTCCTGGTTCTCCAATCGACTGAGCCGCAACGATCCCCACCGGCACTCCTAATTCCACAAGCTGCCGGGTAGAAAAATCCCGGCCATAACACAATTGACAAAGTCCATATTTAGCTTTACAGGTAAGCGGAGATCGAACTATGATTGCGCTTATTTCTGCTTCTTCTAATTTTGTCACTATATCAGCGGTAATTTCCACTCCTTCTACAAAAAGCGGTGATTTCGACTTTGGCTTCATTACTGGTTCTGCCAATATTCTACCTAAGATGCGCGTCGAAAACGTCGCTTGGCGCAGATCTTTTTTATTTATTTCAACACCTTCTGATGTATGACAGTCTTCAATACGAACAATCGCATCGTGCGAAACATCTACAAGTCTCCTTGTTAAGTATCCAGCGTCTGCAGTTTTTAAAGCTGAATCAGTGAGACCCTTGCGTGAACCTCTCGTTGATGTTACGTATTCAAATATCGATAACCCTTCTCTAAAATTTGATTTGGTCGGCAACTCCACAATCTTCCCCAATGGATCTACCACCAGTCCTCTCATTGCTGCCAACTGTTTCAGTTGATCTTTTGAAGCACGAGCTCCCCCTGATTCTATAATGATCCGTACAGGGTTATCTTTTGGAAGTCTTTTCCATGTTTCATCAGCAATTTTTTCGGTAACTTCAATCCAAATTTGATTTGAAAGTCGCCGTTTTTCATCAAGCGTTAAAAATCCCTGCTCATAATTATTTTCAACTTCAGTTACTCTGGTTTCTGCTTCGTTAATAAGATCCTGTTTGTGGGGAATCATTTCATTATCAAATACGGAAAGTGATACACCTCCGGCAATCGTGGCACCCCAAAAACCGAAGTTTTTCAGATTGTCAATCAAAGATACAACTTCTTGCGGAGACAAAATGTCAAGAGCCTTAGTAATCATCTGTTTTATGGTGACTGCTTTGACTGGTTCATTGAAATACCGAAGAGATTCAGGTAAGAGTTCATTAAACAGTACTCGTCCCACCGTCGTAACGATTAAACCATTATGTACTTTAACCTTAATAGGTACACGCAACTGTAATTTATTGATTTGATAAAGATAAATCGGGTCTGTTCCAATACCGAAAACCTGCAGCTCTTCTTCTTTATAGTTCTCAAAATTAGGATCAATGGTTGTTACGTAAAAACAGCCTAATGCCATATCTTTATTCGGAACGGTAATCGGAGATCCATCAGCAGGTTTTAACACGTTGTTAACGGGCATCATTAAATGCTTGGCTTCTGCTTGTGCTTTTTTGGAAAGCGGGATGTGAACGGCCATTTGGTCGCCGTCAAAATCAGCATTATAGCCGGCACATACACAGGGATGTATCCTAATCGCAGATCCTTCGATAAGAATTGGATAAAATGCTTGTATACCCAACTTATGCAGTGTAGGCGCTCGATTAAGAAGTACTGGATGGTCCTTGGTAATTTCTTCTAAGATATCAAATACTTCCGGTTCTCGTTTATCGAGAATATTTTTAGCGCTTTTTACATTAGGAGCAACACCACGAGCAATTAATTCTCGCAACACAAATGGCTTAAACATTTCTAATGCCATTTCCTTTGGCAAACCACATTGGTATAAATTTAATTCAGGACCGACGACAATGACTGACCTGCCAGAATAATCAACACGCTTACCCAAGAGATTCTGTCGAAAACGTCCCTGCTTGCCACGAAGCATGTCGGAAAGTGACCTTAAAGGTTGAGTGGTAATTCTCGATGCTGGTCGCTGCGTTGTGTCGATTAATGAATCAACTGCTTCCTGAAGCATGCGTTTTTCATTGCGCAATATAATTTCTGGGGCACCTAAGTCAATTAAGTGTTTTAAACGATTATTCCGGTTAATAACGCGTCGATAGAGATCGTTAAGATCACTGGTAGCAAACCTTCCACCGGTAAGTTGCACCATAGGCCGTAAATCCGGGGGGAGTACCGGTAAAATAGTAATGATCATCCATGTCGGATCCATGCCCGATTTTTTCAATCCTTCTACTATACGTAATCTCTTCGTGGCTTTAATGTGTCGTTGTCCTTTAGATTGTTGAGCTTCTTCACGCATTTCGACAGCTAAAGTATTCAGATTGAGAGATTTCACGATAGATAAAATTGCTTCTGCCCCCATACCAACCGTGAAAAATGAACCAACTTTGTATTCTCCAAGTTTTAAGTATTCATCTTCTGAAAGTAAAGACTTTATTTTTATAGAATTGACAAGATCGGCAATTGCTTTCTGAACTTCTTCGGTTTTACCTTTTTCACGAGTAATTTCATCATCAAACTGAGTTAAACGTTGTTTTTCTTTCAGATCGACATCTGATAAAGCCATATCACGTGACTCTATAGATGTAATCTTATCTTTTATTGCTTTGCGTTCAATATCGAATTCCTTTAAGGCTTTCTTCCTATTTCCTTCAATTTCCTCAATTATTTCTTTGTTCTTTTCAGAAATTTTCTTATCCAATGTCATTAAGGCTTCTTTGCGTTTATCTTCATCTACGGTCAAGACAACATATTGAGCAAAATAGATAACACTTTCTAAAGTGCGCGGTGTCATATCCAGAAGCAGTGATAATTTTGAAGGCGCACCTTTGAAAAACCAAACGTGGGCGATGGGTGCTGAAAGGGTAATATGTCCCATTCGTTCACGGCGGACTTTTGATTGAGTTACTTCGACACCACATTTATCACAAATAATACCTCGATATCGTATACGTTTGTATTTTCCACAGTAACACTCCCAATCTTTGGTAGGACCAAAAATTCGTTCATCGAATAATCCGTCTTTTTCAGGCTTTAAAGTCCGATAATTTATAGTTTCGGCCTTGGTAATTTCTCCATATGACCACTCTTTGATAACTTGCGCAGAAGCAAGCGTCAGTTTTAGCCCTGAAAAATCAATAATGCTACTGAGTAAGTTTTTTTTATCCATACAATTATTGTGAAATAACTTCGACCATTTCTTTTTCTGTCCCTTTAATTTCCTGATCTTTCTTTTCATCAAGAGTATTTGCATCATCAGTTAAACTTACATGTGAAGCACTTACTATACCGGTTGGGGTCACATTCAGACCTAGAGCTTGCAACTCTTTTACTAGTACTTTAAATGATTCAGGCACATTTGAAGCTGGAATATCGACCCCTTTCACAATCGCCTCAAATGCTTTTGCCCTACCGACTACATCATCACTTTTTAGTGTCAGCATCTCTTGTAATGTATGTCCAGCGCGATGAGCTTCCAATGCCCAAACTTCCATCTCTCCTAACCGTTGACCTCCCATTTGTGCTTTTCCACCCAAGGGTTGCTGTGTTACGAGTGAATAAGGTCCTGTAGAACGTGCATGAGTTTTATCTTCAACCATGTGGATCAATTTCATAACATAACCAACACCAACGGTCACCGTTAAATCAAATGGTCTTCCATTGCGTCCATCATAGAGAATAGCTTTTCCCGATACAGGAACACCGGCTCGAGCAAGTTCTTTGGAGATATTATTTTCGGCGACTTTTTCAAATACCGGGATAGCTACTTTATAGCCAAGTTTTTCTGCAGCTATACCTAAATGCGCCTCAAGTAACTGACCCAAATTCATCCGCGATAGAACTGATAATGGAGAAATAATGATATCAACCGGCGTTCCATCATCCATATATGGCATGTCAGCTTGAGGTACTATTTTGGAAATTACACCTTTATTGCCGTGTCTGCCAGCGAGTTTATCCCCGACGACAACTTTTCTTACCTGAGCTACCTTAATAATTATTTTTTTATTGGTTCCCGGCTCAAGTTCATCGTCTTTTTCCCGATCTAGTATTTTAATATCAATAACCGTACCCTTCTCCCCATGAGGCATTCGAAGTGATGTGTCTCTAACTTCCCGAGCTTTTTCGCCAAAAATAGCACGCAACAGCCGTTCTTCAGCCGTCAATTCTGTCTCACCTTTGGGAGCAATTTTTCCAACCAAAATATCATTTGGTCCAACTTCAGCTCCAATGACTACAATACCTTCTTCATCTAAATTTCGTAGTGCGTCTTCTCCAACATTAGGAATATCTCGGGTAGTTTCTTCACTTCCCAACTTCGTATCAACAACAGCTGATTCATATTCCTCGATATGTATCGATGTTAATACATCATCTTTTACCAATCTATTTGAGATAACGATGGCATCCTCATATCCCAAACCATCAAAACTCATATATGCAATGAGTACATTTTGTCCTAAAGCCAGTTCACCAGCTTCACATGCAGGACCATCAATAATAATATCTCCGGCTTTTACTTTTTGTCCTGGTTTAACGACAGGCTTTTGGGAATAACACGTAGATTGGGCACTGCGTTTAAATTTTTCTATCGTATACAGATCCTCGCCTTTTTCATTAAGAGGCTTAATTATTACTTGGTTTGCATCTACATAGGTGATAATCCCTGACCGTTTCGCATGTACTACCCTTCCCATGGCTGATGCCGCAACTGTTTCCATACCCGTTCCCACAATTGGTGAGTGAGGAGTGATTAACGGAACTGCTTGACATTGCATATGTGTACCCATAAGTGCCCGGTTCGCCTCATCATGCGCTAAAAACGGAATTAACGAAGCTGAAGTACCAACAACTTGACGCGGAATTAAATCAATGTAGTCAACTTCATCCCGTCGAGACTCTAAAAATTCGCCTTTGTGCCTTACAGGTACGCGTTCTTCGGTAAGCATACCCTCTTTATTAAGAGATACCCCTGCATGAGTAATTCGATATCCCCATTCGTCATCAGCGGACAGATATGCAATCTCATCGGTAACTTTTACATCTAGATTACTCCCCTGTTTGATTTTGATTACTTTTCGATATGGGCTTTCCAAAAATCCAAATTCGTTTACCCGAGCATACAGCGCCATATATGTAACTAAACCGATATTCGGTCCTTCAGGGCTTCTCACTGGATCAATGCGGCCATATTGTGAAGAATTGATATCCCGAATAGAAAATGAAGCTCTTTCACGCGAAATACCTCCGGTACCCATTACAGTCAGGCGGCGTAAGTTATCTACCTCGGATAACGGATTGGTTTGATCAAGTATCGTCGATAATTGACTGGTGCGGAAAAAATCATTAATGGCGGCGATGACGGGACGAGCATTCACTACCTGGGTAGGTGTCAATTCTCCCTCTAAAGTTCCCGCTAAACTCATTTTTTCACGAACAGTACGTTCAAGCCGTAGCAACCCTACTCTAAACGCATTGTTGGAAACTAATTCTCCCACTCGGCGTACCCGGCGGTTACCAAGATGGTCGATATCATCAACAACTCCCAGTCCGGATGCCAGTCCAATTAAATAAGTAATAGTGCCTACTAAATCATCTTTATTTAATACCCAATTCTCTTTTATATTTAAAATGTCATTATTCAATTTTTTATTCATTTTATAGCGGCCAACTCTACCTAAATCATACCGTCTACCATTAAAAAACATATTCGACAAAAGTTCTTGTGCATTTTCAAGTACCACTGGTTCTCCAGGACGCATTTTTCTGTAGATTTCTAAAACAGCTTCAACTTGACTTTGGGTAGGATCTTTGGCGATTGTTGAAGTAATATAATCGTGGTCAGAATTAGTATTAACGTGTTTAAATAAATTTTCCAGCTCATCGTTTGACCCGTAGCCAACTGCTCTCAGCAACGTAGTTGCCGCTAATTTTCTCCGTCGGTCAATCCGTACTGAAATCACATCGTTTCTGGAAATGGCAAATTCCAACCATGAACCATGCAACGGACGTATCTCTGCTCCAAACAAGGTTCGACCGGTAACCGGATCAATTTCGCCGGTAAAATAAACTCCCGGTGACCTAACTAATTGATTTACTACACAACGTTCGATACCATTAATGATAAACGTACCATTAACCGTCATCGCCGGTATATCACCTAAAAATACTTCTTGTGTAATTTTTTTGCCAGTTTGTTTGTTGGTCAAAGTAGCTTCAACTTTTAGGGGCATATCATATGTCACCCCTTTTTCCAATGCCACAATGGGAGTATATCGGGATTTGCCAAATGAATAATCACCAAATGATAGCGACCAATTTTTCCCTGTAAAGTCATCTATCGGGGAAATTTCTGCAAGCAATTCTTTAATTCCATGTTCAAGAAACCACTTATAAGACTCTCGCTGAACATCTGTTAAATCTAGTCGGGGAAGATTGTTGATGTGTTGTCCCCAATATTGGCGCGGCTGATGATGTGAATCCATTTGCTTTTTTAATAAGCTGGCTTTTTCTTAAACGACAAAATAAAGCGTACGTCACCAGTTGTACGCTTTTTCTATTTAACTACAGTAATTTATACCACTTTCTGTTAAGTCTGTCAATACTTTGTAATTGGTGCTGTTAAGCTGTAATTTTATCTCTCAACTGTTGCAAAAACGAACATCTAAAATATTGCATCATTTTTCACAAATTGATTATCAGAAACTGGAATCAATAAATATGAAGCTCCTACGGGCTTGATGCCCGGGCTATCTTCTCCGTGTAGCTTCGTCGGGAGCGAAATCCCTCCGAAGCGAAAATTCTTCGCTTTCATCCTCAAGCTTGTGGCTCGCGGTTTTTCGCGAAGGGGGATAAAATTACTTCGCAAAAAACACTTATTTTAGAAACTTTGTAATATTCTGATTATGTTCCTCAAATGACACCGCGTAATGCGCCTCGCCTTTGGGGTCATGTAGATAATACATGTAGTCTGTTTTTTGAGGTAAAGCAACTGCTGTTATTGATAATAATCCTGGATTACAAATCGGTAGTGGAGGCAACCCGACATTTTTATATGTATTATATGGAGAATCAATGGATTTATCTTCCTCATCGAGAGTTTTTTTCCACCATGATTTATTTTCCGCTTGATATCCTAACGCGTACTGTACTGTAGCATCTACTTGCAACGGCCAATTTTTTTTCAATCGATTCAATAAGATTCCGGCAATTATCGGCTTGTCGGAATTTGATTTCCCTTCTCGTTCAACTAACGAAGCCAGAACAATACTTTGACGAAAACTTAAACCGTTCAATTTTAGATTTTCCGTTAAACTAGGAGTTACCCGTCTATAAAGATTTTCTTCAAATATCTTGACTATCGCTGCACTAGTGGCATCACGCGGAATCAGATATGTGTCCGGAAACATATACCCCTCTTTGGCATATTTTAAAAATTCAATTTCAGGCAAGGCTAATTCCTGATTCAGTTTAAGTGCAATTTCCTCAACTCGCCACCCTTCAAGCGTCGTGACACGAATATCCATTTTGCCAAGCGTTAATGCTAAGATAATTGAATTGGTATTCATAGAAGGACTCAGAAGAAAATCACCAGCCTGAATTTTGTTATCAAAACCAGTAAATTTTATCCTTAAAAAAAAATCCAATCTGGTTTTTGATTAATCCTTCATTTTTAAGTCGAGTAGCAATCGTTCGTATATTTTCGCCCTTAGTTATAGTGAAAGTTTTGCTTGAGACATCCATTGAATTTACTGGAGAATTAGCATCTGTCCACCAAAGTGACGTTCCTCCTATAACAAATATCAACAAAACGATAAAGACGAAAATACGGACTATAAACTTATGCATGAATATAAGTCACTCTAAGTTAAGCTTTAAACTTCAGACAATAACGCACGTCGATATGTCCCTTTCTCTTCATTGTATATATACATCCGTTTACACTTACACAACACAACATTATTAGCCTGCTGATTACTTTTTGTCCCTTGCACAAGCGACGTTCCACAACCAACGCAGCGTTTTTGGCTGAGTAACCAGGATTGAACTGGTGTAATTATATTTTTTAGCATAATTAAACAGAAATTAAGCAATAAAGAAATGAAGGAGATAAGAATATCTAATTCCTTTTTTATGTTTTTCTTTTTTTCCTTGATTTCCTCGCTATTCTATAGTATAGATCGGGACATGTTTAACAGTTTCTATCGCTTCCTGTAATCTCCATTTATCAGAACTATACAGTGTACATAGTATATCATTAGTGTCTAATTTATCTTCAAGTTTTCGCTCTAAGTAGACACCGGCTTTTTTATCATGGGGACTTCCCAATATTCTTGCCACAACAGATACATCGCGATTATTAAGCCCAGATACTCTTCCTGATCGCCAACTTTTAACTTCATGTCGATAAATTCCCAAACTTAAATTTGTACACGAACATTCAGGATCACCGCCCTGAACTTTTATTATTTCGCGCATTTTTGTGAGCGCTTTGCCTGTTGTAAGAATTTCTGTAGCGACTGCTTCTCCCATACCAGGTTTATAGGGGCCTTTAATATCAACAAAACATAAATCCAATAATTTACTCGCAAGCCGCAAAGCTTTCTGTTCAAGTTTAAGCGGTCTTTCTTTTTGTTGCTCTAATACTTGAAATACGTCTCTGACTTCAAGCACTGGACCAATACCTCTTCCTGCTGGCTGTCTCGCTTCGTTTACATCAACTATCAATTTAAGGCCAAATCGGTTACCCAAACGCATAAATTTTTTTTCGATAATCGCCCCGTCCTTTATATGTCTGATTTTCATATTAGGGCCAACTGGAACATCAAATATGACATGTGTTGCTCCTGAGGCAATTTTCTTAGCCATTATGGAAACAATGATTTTATCAAAGGATTCAAAAGCCAATGGCTCTTCAACCTGAATTATAATATCATCTGCAGGAGCCAACCCTAAATGTCCACCCCAAACAATACACCCACCGACTTTTTCTACAATCTGCTTGATTTGTTTAGGAGAGAATGTAACTGGCGCAACTACTTCCATAGTGTCAGCTGTTCCAGAAGGTGACGTTATCGCTCGAGACGAATTTTTGGGGATTTTGATTCCGGCTGCGGCAACAATAGGCACAATAATCATCGTCGTACGCGTTCCAGCCATGCCTCCTGTCGAATGCTTGTCTGCAACCACTCCTTTGAACTTAAGTTGTTCACCCGTTTCTGCCATGGCTTTGGTCAGATAATACAACTCTTCATTGTCAAAGCCTTCGGTAAACCCGGCTGCTGCAAAGTAAGTTGTTAAAACATCACCAAGACGACGATTTGCAATTTCATCCATCAAGGTAAACACCTCATTGTACGTCAGCTTTTTACCCACGAGTTTTTTCTTGATGGCTTCTATGGCAATGCGATGCTTATCAGAACTCATGAATTTTATTTTGTTTTATAAACGTATCTAACATAATCGCCGCAGCAGTTTGATGAATTTTTTGACGTCGATTTTTTTGACCGGAACTGATCTGAAGAAGTTGCATTTGTGCCTCATATGAGGATAATGTTTCATCCCATAACGTTATCGGTAAAGGCAATACTTTTTTGAGTTGGGCAACGAAATCTTTTATTTTAACAGCTATTTTCCCTTCAGGTATACCAATAACTAATCTTTCAATGCCCATTTGTCTACAAAGTGAAACAATCTCGACCGTTGCTTGTTTACGCGAAACGCGTCTTACTCCCTGGCTTAAAATGCCTTCTGAAAATGCAATTCCTATCCATTTCTCACCATAGTCTAATCCTAGTAGTTTCATGAGCCTTAATTGTCGCTAAACTGGACACGTTTAGCAGTTAACCATAAGCGCTCCCAGTATGTACCTGGTGGAACACAGGTTACCAGCGTCAAATACGAATTATCATACCGTTGTTCAAGCCCAGACACATCATCCGGCGTTACTACACGCTTGTCCATCACTTTATAACGATAGTCTATTCCATCGAAACGTACAAATATGTCATCCCCGATTTTCAGTGTAGGAATTAATGAAAAGATCGTCAAATAGTCTTTAGGGTTATAAAAAGAGGGCAGGACTGAATGTCCAAAAATCACTGCGTTCCCGTATTTACCAGGCAAACCTGTGCCGCCATAATGGATGAGATTTTTAGTCAAATCGTTCGAACCAATTTTCACAATCGCACCAGTTATCCGCACCTTGGGAATAGAAATGGTGTATGTGTCAATCGGTGAATCAGTCTTTTTTGAACTATGAGGCATCCATGAGTTAACTTTTTTTAAATCAATTGGTATTTTTTGTTCGCTCGCGTAAGATTTGGCTACAAAATCTTCAGAGATGGGTGTAACTAGATGGTCTGAAGGAGCAATATATACATACTTAAATGCTAAGATCGGCCAGATAACCCACAAAAGTAAGGCGATCCCAAGACTTATTGACATCAGGGGTACTACAGGTATCGTTATCGTAACTGGCAACATTTTTACATAGCGAGAGTGCTTCATATATTTATCATGACACAAACACTGAAATTATTGCAAGCAACTTCTTGATTGAAATTAGCTTTTGGGGATAATTATTTTGCAATTGCTTGAAGAAACCAGCTTACAATCGAAAGAACAAAACTGAAAATAAGTGCCCAACCAAATCCAGCCACATGAAATTCCGGTACTAATGCACTTACCAGAAGCACCAAAAAAGCATTTATAACAAACGTAAATAAACCTAGTGTGAGTAATGTAATAGGAAGAGTTAATATAATAAGAATTGGTTTAAGAATTGTATTAACGATGCCTAATAAGGCTGCAACAATCATTGCCGTAAGAAAATTTCCCACCCGAACCCCCGGTAAAATATATCCGGTAATAAAAACTGCCAGTCCATTTATGAGTAAATAAATTAATAATTTCATATGTTAATTATAGTATATGCGTTTTTACGGTTTTAATAAAACACTAACAAGTATATTTTCAATACATTATAAATTTTTGAAACTGACTCACCTTTATCGCAGCTTGTAGTGAGAAATTCACCTGGCCCGTTGCTCTACGTAGATATTGCCGGTGAATTTCTTATTCCAGACATTTTTCCCATCTCCATCTCGCTCTTTTAACCAATTTAATCGTCTATCAGGATAAAGTGGATTTGGTTCAACGACCAGAAATACTTGCGATGTAACGTGTTCTCTGTCTGGAACCTGTTCATATTTTCTTGTACCCAACCATAAAAATAAATATTGATACTGATAGTCAATCAGGGCTGGTGAATAAACTTGCACATTAAACGGTTTTCCAGTTGTATGATCAAATATCTCTTGTACAGCGGCAAGTTGATTCCTAAAAACAGATGAGTCTCCTTCCCATGGAGGAATCATCAATCTCCATGGTTCCCAAATGATAATCATGTAGACTCCAACCAGGAGTACTCCAAATACTTTGAAACGCTCTATAACTGAATTAAGACACACTATAAAAGGTATTAAAAATAGCGCAGGCAAACCGATAAGATAATGGTTCCAAATTTGTCCAGGAAAGAAAAGCAATTCGCAAAAGAGAATTAGAATAGTAAAAATAATCAGTTTAATGAATATAGTAGTGAATTTAGAGTAAGTCGCCCAATATTTTTTCAAAACTAAGATTGTTAAAAAGACATATAACCCTCCCAACATTTTATTACCATTCGCTGTTAGATCTGTAAAAATACCCAAAAACAGTTGCCCTGTAGATGTAAATTGGTCAATAAATCCTTTTGATCTGCCTGGCGACCAGTGAATATAGTTAACGACTGACTTAAGTTGCAGAAAATCATGTCGCATGTCAAAAATTAGCCTGGGTATTGCCCAAAATATAAATCCTCCGATACCTAATGCGATTTCTTTAGAGGTTGGTCTGATCCCTGATAACAGAAGAGCGATTAAAAAAGCCGGCACGAAAAATGTTCCGAAACCGATATGAAACTCAAAAATAACTCCAAGAAGAATTCCGATCATGAAAAAAGGGCTGCATTTCTTCAAATATAGTAAGACAGTTAAAAATAAACCCAGCATTGCAATAGGCACAATGTTTGGATGCCAAATTTGAGATGAATAGCGTATAAATGTTGGTGAAATAGCTATAAAAAAGGCACCGATAATCCCACAGACTCTATTTTTAATGGTATTGCATATATAAAAAAACAAAAAAATTATTAATGTTGAGCTAATATTATAAATGGTAACAAGCTGCTCGGGATTTCCTTTTACTAAGTAGAAAAATGGGGCCAAAAACCAAAACCACCAAACACCATGAAACACACCGTCAATCGGGCCAGTCGGCGGTCCAATTAACTGCAATTTGTGTTCATTTACTATTTTAGATAACGTTAAGAAATCTCGTCCCTGATCAAAAGTGAATGCAAACCCGCCATCCAATCCTGATAGACGCGGGTATAACCCCACTAGATAAATAGCAACTAGAAATAGTACCGCTTTTTTATTTTTGAAGAGAGTAGTAAATAGAGACTTACGAACTGACGAATAAATCAATTTTATAGATTGTATTTGTAACCGAAAGGAAATAATTATCTATCTTTACTCTTGTTTTCACAACAATCTATTTGAGATTTTAACATATATGGCCAATCACTTTTTTTCAAGATTTATGAATATTCGTATAAACGTCAATGCTTTAGATAAACAAAGTCTAAATTACAAATCAATGGTGGCGTAATCTTGTCGTTTTACAATGAAGTGATAACAATGCTTATTTTTTGAGGATTGATCGGTAAAGACTTTTTCATACTTTCGAGTGGCGCATTCACATTAAATTCCACACCGGATACATTTGTCGTTGCACGAAGCAGTTCTGTCGCTTCAACTACAGATTTTCCCGCCAATTTTTTAGGCAAATCTTTTGTATCTAACTTAGGATATAGTTTAAGTTTCATATCGATTGTCAAACTATAAACTCCATCTTTAGCCGTAATATCTTCAACGCTAATATCTGCTTCATCAGCTTTATATTCATAGTTTGGCGGAATATGTTCCTTTACTACTGAATCGAGAAGTTGTAAAAAATCGCTCTGACTATAAGTCAAAGCTGTAACTTCTACTGTCATTTCCAATCCTAATTGATCTCCTTCTTCGCCGACTTCTTTGTTAAAAATTTCTTTAGAAATTTTACTCTTGATTGATTCTGACAATACTTTTTCAGATGCAGTTATCTTTTGTGAAAGATTTTGTTGTGCCTGTTTTTCCAAATCTTTTTGCAATTTATCTCTCGCGCTTTTTTGGTCGTCACGGGAAACAACAGCAACCTCTTTACTCGTTCCGCCAGAGAAAGCCTTTTCGTTACGCGCTGAATACAGATTGGTAGGTAAGTCTGCAAAAGCCAGTTCAGTGCCTGGCCCAATGTTGGCGGCAGTTCCAATGTCTACAGCTGTAATGGATGTGTTCACCGTTCCATAAGAAAGCGACCCGACATTTTCTGAGGCTGATGCAATTTTAGTATCGTCATCCAATGTAAATTTGAGCTTACCCGCAATAATAATTGTTCCTTTCTTAAACTGCTTTGTATTTAAAGTTTTGTTGTAAATAGTAACTTCACCCTTTGCTTTTTCTCCAATGGTTTTTTTACCTGAAGTTTCAATCGATTTGGTACCCTTTGATTCAACATTGATTTCTTTTCCCGGTAAAACTTTGTTTCGCGTGTCAACGCTTGAGGCTTTTAAGTCTACGGTTATGCGTTCTGTCTGGTTTAAGTTTTGATGTGAAACTAATAAAGTGATTTGAGCATAAGGCAAACTCCAATAGGCAAATATACCCGCTGCCCCTAAAATAATTAAAATTATTAATATGGTAACTATAACTAAAGCATTTGTGTTACGTGGCAGTTTTAACTTGAATGTAAGTTTTGACAATATACAACTTAATGACAGTTTTTTTTCCAGTTTACGTGAAGGTAATGGCAATTCAGATGTATTTTCTGCCAATTCAGAAACTGCCTCGACATTAGATATTTCTTCACCAGTTAGATCGGTCTCAATTTTTCCGTTTTCCCCTGTGACGTCTTTATCTTTGATAAAACCTAAATCTTGAGCAATTTCAGCAACTTCATCAGGTTCCTTTTGTTTTTCATTCTCCAACGCTGTTTTCACTCGGTTATTTGTGATTTCGGCTGCGGAAGAACTGCTATCTAAATCTGCATGCTCTTCTTGAGTATGAGGTATAATTTCGCTGCTACTGGCAATCGCGACGGCTTTTACGGAAAAATCATTTTTTAATACTTCTATCCTGGGAAAGTGTATAAAATTAGCCTTTTTTTGCCACGGATAATTGAGCATTTCATCTTTCAATTTTTCTAATTCACCACTTGTTCCATACAAGAGAACTCGTGAAGGTAACACTTCAACATCCATAAATGAACCTAATGCCTTCTCTACGTCCGTAGTCACATTTTCGGTACGCTCGGAAGTCACTGATCCACAAGACTTTCCGATTTTAAATAAGGACACGGTTATGTGTTTACTTTCAACACCAACTAAAACTACTGTTTGCTGAGTCCCTTCGTCACGATGGAGCAAATGTTCAATAGCAAGCGGCAACTCCACAAAACCCATAGGTGTTAGTGAAAGACTAGTAGTTAACTGTTTGAGTTTTTTAAGATACGTGTCTTTAATTCGGTCTTCATGAAGCCACTCTGGAAAAAGTCCGAATATAACTTTTGTTAACTCTTTACCCTCAGGTAAAATATCTTCAATTTCTGTAACCGCAGCATCAGCTGCGTTGATTGCATTGTCCCAACTGTCCAGATATTCTTTGATTGAGACTTTCAAAACATTTCCGGAACCATCCTTACCAGTTTCTAAAATTGCTGCATCAATCCGGTCTTCAGAAACTAATAATGCACACAGATACTCTTTCTCTTCTTTTTTATGATGGAATAGTCCTTCAAGCATATGGCAGATGTTTCTATATTAAACAAATGGTTTCATATTTGCAAAAAAACAACCATTCATATAAATGGAAAATGCAATACTAATCGCATTTTCGTCATATATGGCTCATCGCAGCAGTTTTTGGGGTGTGGTTTCCAGTAATATCTGGGATTGTAAAAAAAACGAAAAAACCTGGAAGGCGTGTTTATATTATTTATTCGGAATTACCATTTATTCGCTGATTGAGTTAAGATCTTCCTATACAGAATTTTTTAAGTTTGATACTGAATTGATCTCAATTTCTGTATTAAATGATTAATCAGACTTTGACGATAAACAATAAAACTTTTTTTAATTTTGACGAGAGGTCGATTTTTTTCTCTAATTACCAGTTGTAACGCGTATTTTTCTTTGATAAGCAACCGTCTTTGCCAAACCAAATCTCTGGTTAATTTTAAGTGGTTATTTTGATCTGAACTTACATCACTTAAAGGTGACTGGAATCTTGAATTTGAACTGTTTTTTGATTGTTTTGAGGGCGACAAAATGGAGATAATTACCCATCCCAACAACAAAATAAATAATATAATAAATCCTAAATCCATAGTCACTACTTATTATTTTCTCTCGACTGTAATTTATTGAGTTTTTCTGGTTATAATCAGGTTTGATTTTTCTGCCCCAGCATAGCTATTTTTTTTATCTGCCAAGACGCGTGATGTAATTAAAGGCATAGAAATATTTTCGCCAGAGTCCAGCAGAAGAACTATACGAGTTTTTTCCAAAAAAATAATCGACCAAACATTCGCGCAATCTAGTCAATTCTTTGAGTTGAGAATAGGTATAGTCACATGCAATGGTGAGGTCTAAAAGTTCCAGACATCTAAAAAAAGCAAACTGTGAATATTCAATATTACCTTTTTCTTTCCAGTTGATTGCCCGCTCGACTTCGCTCCCTACATGCGCAAGCTGCTCGCAGAGTTGAATTTTTTTCCAGCGACCGGCAATGAGTTGCGGATGCTGTGTATTCATGTAATTAATCTTTAATTAAGCTTTGTACTACGACTATTATTTTCTTTTTAATCGTCTGATCATCCACACCACGGCTCAAGTTTTTTTGGCCCGGCCGAACGTTAATCATTGAGTCAAATTCAATAAATTCATCACCCTGTAAATCAGGATATAGATTTATTCCCCAAATATTCTTTTGATTTGATCCATCCGAAATAAGCATTGCTTCCTCATCAGAGTGCAGTTCAGCATCAAGCGTCATGATATTTCTCTCAATGTCCACAACCGCTTTGACTAAATTCCCAAAACTCTTTTGGGCAATCTGGTGTAAATCCTTACGGTATATCGGCTGACGAATAATTTGCATACAGCAAGTATTATAACTCACAAAAGTTGAAAAGAGGCGATTGCATATCAACACCTGGAAGCTGTTTTAAATATTGTAGTCCAAAGACACTTCTGCTGATTAGGCACCCATGATCTTCGTGCGAAGGCGGATAAACTCAACTGTCCAACTCGGTAAATGTCCTTTATATGTGTGTTGAAACTGCGGATTTAAACAGTCGTCGGACTTAATTATCTTTCGGCAATTAAGACTATGACAATTACAATCCCAATTTGCTCTAAAATCGCTATTTATCTCGGCAGTGGCATAATCATATGTAACTTCATCGCCAATATTTATATCTTTTCTGGCTACGAGAGTCTCATCATCGGTATTCCAGGTATTTGGATCGCAGCTGTGATTCATATATTCACTACCATCAGAAACAATAATAAACTTATCATTATATTGATAAGCGAGTTTTTGTCTTAAAGGCGGAAGCTGATGAAGTTCTTCCAGAGTAAGTTGCTTTTCGTGGGAATCTAATTTCCATACGATTGCACCTTTCGGAATAAATGCGGTAGCTACTATTCCTATACCGTTTATTGAACTATTACTAACTTTAACATTTGCATTTAGCATATGAACACCTGTTAACACCTAGGGAGTGTTTTAAATATAACATACATCAAATGTCATATTATATCTTGTAACATATTCCAATATCTTCTAATATCTTCCCAAATGAAAACTCCGCCAGATTATCAAACTACTTTACAGATCACAAAACTGTTGCGGGAAATTGAGATTTTAAAATCTGTTTTTAGCTTAATTCCGATCAATCCTCAAATTATTACCAATATCCGTCGCGCGTCATTTCTCAAGAGTTCCCTTTATTCTGCCCGGATAGAAGGCAATCCTCTTGAACTAAGTGACGTTACAAACGCGACATTTACCCCTTCCAGTTCAATGAAAAAACGCGAAGTTGCCAATATTTTACACGCGCTCACTTTTATTTACGAAGAATCACCACAAAAAATGTCTCAAGATTTTTTGAAAATACTTCACCGTATTGTTCTTACTGATATTTCACCTGATGCAGGTATATTTCGTACCGAAGTTTCTGCTATTTTTAATACCGCGGGGGTAGCTATGTATATGACTCCGCCGCCGCAAAAAATTGCTGAACTCGTGGGCAACTGGTGTAATTGGACCAACGCCAGTAACGAACCGGGTCCAGTCAAAGCTGCTTTGGCTCATTATTGGTTTGAAAAAATTCATCCGTTTTTGGACGGAAACGGCAGGGTGGGAAGACTGGTTATTTCATGGATTCATATACACTCTAATTTTGATTTTGGAGGCCTTGTAGCTATAGAAGAATATATTGATGAACACAGGCAAGACTATTATGACGGTTTAAATACCTCGGGAAATAATATCACGGCTTTTGTTGAATTTTTTCTTACTGCCTTTGTAGTACAAGTTCAAAAAGCACTGAAACTGATAAAAAATCCGCCACCCCAGACGCAAAGCAATTTACTTCCCCGCCGGCAGGAAATCGTTGACACCATCAAAGATCATACTCTGGTTTCATTCGATATGCTTTGGCGCAGGTTTCAAAAAGTCCCCAAGAGCACACTACATAATGATCTAAAACAACTAATTAAAGGCAATCACATCAAAAAATTGGGAACGACTAGAGGGGTGGTGTATACACTTGAGTAAAAAATACAATTTAAGTTGCAAACCGTCTAAATCATGGAGTAGCTAATCTTTTTCTGAAGTCTGCTTCTGCCTTATCACCAAGTTTTATCAATCTGGTGTAGGATGGTTTAGACCTCTCCTGTCCATCTTCAGGCCAAAATTCATCCATATATAAATTGGGGATATTTGTCGGAAATCTTTTTATTTTTCCTTGCGTATGCTTAGATACTTTGCCAACATGCCAGCTGGATATTGGATCTTTCCCTACTCCAAATTGTTGTATTGCAGTCACGGTAGCTTCTTCCGTTCCCAAACCTACATCCATAAATCCAAACCCTTTTGAATGCCAATTTCCAAGTTCCGGAAATTTATTCGTAGCCGCTCTTGTAAGTGACGCAGGATTATCTGCTTCGACCATAAAGTTTATTCTTTATGGCCAATATTACTATCTCTCTCTGTCAAAGTCAATTTTAAAGTAGCAGAAACACCGCATGGCAAAAGTACTGTATATTCACTTAATTTTGATTTTTATTCAAAAATTGCATATGTATAATATCGCTAAGGTGTCTTGCTCACGGTCGCATAAATTCTTCTCGTTCCGGCCCCAAGCGCTTCTTCTTTCATAATTTTAAATCTCCCTAAAATACCCGTGTGCTCAACATGCGGTCCACCGCAGATCTCGCGACTAAATACTGAGTTGCGAGACCCTGAGCTTGCCGAAGGGTTTCCCACTGAATACACTTTTACTTTTTCCGGATAGCGTTCGCCAAAAAAAGCCAGAGCGCCATCTTTGATCGCATCAGTATACGTAGTAATTTTAAATGAAACCGGTAAATCTTTTTTAATCTGCTCATTGATTAAGTTTTCGATTTTTTTTATTTCTTCTTCTGATAACTTTGATGGATGTGAAAAATCAAAGCGCAGACGCTCGGCCGTGATATTACTTCCTTTTTGTTGGACATGATTTCCTAAGATGATTCGCAGTGCTTGATGCAGAAGATGCGTCGCGGTATGGAGTTTCACAACTTCCTCGCTATGATCAGCTAACCCACCTTTAAACATACCTCTAGCTGCAGTCCGTGACTTATCCTGATGGGTTTTAAATGCCTTGGCAAATTCGCCTTTTTCGACAACTTGTCCACGACTTCGAGCAATCTCTTCAGTCATTTCCCACGGAAAACCAAATGATTCATATAGTTTAAATGCTTGTGTTCCATCAAGTTTTTCAATTTTTTCAATTTTTTTGAGCCCTTTTTCCAATGACTTCCCAAATCTGTATGCTTCTTCTTCAAGTAACAATTTAATTTCTTGAGCCTTTGTCACCACTTCCGGATATGCATCTTCGTAAATTTGGGCAACCGGCGTCACGAGTTGACCGACGTATTTCCAGTCACCCGCAAGTCCGAGACTTCGTCCGTGCAAAAGTGCCCGGCGGACGAGCCGACGCAGGACATATCCTTGTAACTTATTTGAAGGCAACACTCCATCCGCCAGCATCATCACCGAGCATTTTATATGGTCTGCCACAATTCGCATTGCACGAGTAGTTTTTGGCTCATCTGTATAATTTTTTTTTGACAATCCTTCGATTATTCGAATAATCGAAGAAAATAAATCAGTTGTAAATACATCGGGATTATCATTTGAAGCCGCTGTCAGTCGCTCAAGTCCCCCGCCAAAATCGACATTTTTTTGAGATAATTCTTTGAGTGTTCCATCTGCTTGTTTTACAAATTGCATAAAGACGCTATTACAAATTTCCATATAGCGACCGCAATCGCAGTTGGGATGGCATGTTTCGTCTTTCCACGGAGAATGCTCGTGCAGGTGTAATTGCTCCCCAAAGTCATAAAACATTTCACTGTCGGGTCCACCCGGTTCACCCGGAGGCATCTTATCCGGCTCACCAGCACGTGACCACCAATTTTTCGCTGCTGGATAAGCAAATATGCGCTCATTTTCTTCAGCTTCGATCCCCACGTTCGAAAAAATCTCCTGCCAAACTTTGATTGACTCAGTATCTTTGGGAACTGAATTGTTTCCCGCAAAAACTGTCACGTACAAGCGACGCGGATCGAGTCCCAATTCACGTGTGACAAATTCAAAAATCCACGGCAGTTGTTCTTTTTTGAAATAGTCCCCGAGAGACCAATTGCCGAGCATTTCAAAAAAGATCGTATGCCGATTGTCCCCCACCTCATCAATATCCTGCATACGAACTCCTTTTTGACTATTTACCAATCGCTTCCCTTCCGGATGTTCCTCCCCTAATAAATAAGGGATAAGCGGCTGCATGCCCGAAGAATTAAATAGGGTAGTTGGATCATTTTCCGGTACGAGCGCGGCGGAAGGGATTTCTTTATGTCCCCTTTTTACGAAAAATTCAATATATTTACGCCTCACGTCTGCTGATTTCATATCTAAATAACTTGATAAATTATATCATGAGAAACACCCAAAAACCGTTTCCAGTATAATTGAAAAATGCTTTGGCTGTGGTTATCTCTCTTATCAGCGCTCATTTTCAGTGTCTTACCGCTCTTCATGCGTGTATTTGCAGCATTGGGAGGAATCCTTATTCTTAAAGAAAGAACTCAACTTACCAAAAAAATCATCGCCGGATTTTTAGTGTTTATTGGAGTTTTACTTTTGCGGTAAACATACAAAATGCTACAATATCATATGGGTTATTTTATAGAACTTAATACATTACTTAGACTTCC
>JAHFKJ010000039.1 GCA_023245415.1 Candidatus Gottesmanbacteria bacterium
ATTAGTTTAAGATTAAATAACAAGCGTTTTGCTTCCCCCTTCGTCCCTTTTTCCGCAAAACGCGGAGTTTGATTGATCGGTGTTTTAAATTCAACATTACCCCGACCGCCTTTTCCACCCAAAGCTATAAGTATAAGATTTGTGGTGTCAGTAATTTCAAAAACTTGCCCTGTATCAAGATCTGTAATCATTGTCCCAATTGGAACACAAACGATAAGATGTTCGGCATTTTTTCCAAATAAATTATCGCCTTTTCCTGACACGCCATTTTCCGCAATAATCTTTTTCTTGTAGCGAAACTGGCGTAAATCGCGCAGATTGTTTGATCCACGCACGTACACGTTTCCACCATTCCCGCCATTTCCCCCATCAGGCCCACCCTTTGATGTCATTGCCGTTCTGCGAAGTGTTGCAGCGCCATTTCCACCATCACCAGCTCGCACCAAAATTGTCACCGTATCTACTAACATAGTGGTATTCTATCTTAAAGATATACACTTTATTTTTATCTGACAATTTGGTCAATCATAAAGTGGACAAATTTCACTGTTTCAGGGAAAGTTTCTTCATTATTAACTTGCTGGTTTCGCCAATCTTGACGCCACAGTAACGCTTTTTTAATTAAAGCTGACCATTGTGGCGTATGCTTCTGCACCCAAACTGCAGCTTGTTTTTTGGAAACTTGTTTACCAAACTTAAAAGTAAATAATGCCCGGCACATGGTTAAAATGGCGTATGCCTGATATTTACGGGGATGTTTTGTCTTCAAAATCCATTTACGCCAAAATTTGGATTGATCCACAACCGCCTGTTTAAATTCTGCTGGCGAAACCGGTGTAATTATTGTTTTTGGGTCTGGACCAAAAAGTGCCACACCAGATTCCCGGACAAAGTACCAATTCATCAACCAATCTTTACCGGCAGTTTTGTAGTGAAATGGTTCACCCGGACTGATGATGGCTATTTGGCTGGTTTGAGTTTTAAAAGTTTTTAAAGCCAAAAGCGACAGGTAAGCAATTTCGATTCGGCCGTTCCATTGTTTATGTTTTTTAACGAAATCATTTTGTAGTTGGTTTAACTCGGCAAATTCCGCTTTATTTATTTCTGCAGCTGTTGCAATTAATAAATCAATATCGCTGATTTCATAGTCAAAATCTCCGGAAACAAGAGAGCCGTAAAGATACAAACCAACTAGATTTTTACCAAGCACCACCTGCAGATTTTGTAATAATTGGCTTAACAATTCATCAATGTCCGGGTATGCAGTATTGTGCATGAAGAAATTATAGCAAAAGCTCCAACTCTAATTATTGAACCTTAGGTGTCTAACCTTGCCTATCGGCAAGAAACATTTACAAGTGTGAGAGATATGTTTTCAAAGCTAAGCTTTGATTTTATGCGGATTGTTGTAACAGACTAGAAAAAAACTATAAAATATAACTTTTATTATACGCTCTCTTTACAGTTAATAAAATTACGCGTATAACACTTGTTTACCTATTGTAAATCTGCTTATTTTTATACATTGAAACGAATATTGACGATACTTGCCAAGCCAAAAGTTAGACTAGTTTTGGTAAGTTGTTCTATTCTATATCTGGAACTATCGCTGATCCGCTTCATTCCGGCTTATATCCGTTACTTGGGCTACTTTACCAACTTCATCCTCCTGGGATCATTTTTGGGCATAGGTTTGGGTTGTTTGCTTGCCGATAAAAAAATAAATATCTCAATTTTTTTACCTGTCTTGCTACTGCTGCTGGTCACCGGTGTGAAGTTATTTAAATTTGAAGTTCAAATCACCTCAAGCCAAACTCTTTATTTTAAAAGTAATTCCGGTGACAGTCTGATTGAATCATATATTCTGCTTCCCGGAATATTTTTGATGGTGACGTTGATATTTATGGCAATTTCCCAAAATCTTGGTCGTTTACTGACGCATTTTTCTCCTCTAACCGCTTATTCATGGGATTTAGCAGGCAGCATAATCGGAATTATATTATTTACAATTGGCGCTTTTTTAAATACGCCTCCAGTAGTCTGGTTTGGGATATTTACATTTATTTATTTACTCAGTACTTTTGCAAAAAGCAGGCAGACATTGATAGCTGGAATACTTTTGTTTATCAGTACTTTTTTGACTACCCGACTTGATACATTACCTACCATCTGGTCACCTTATCAGAAAATAGCCGCCTACTCGGTATCCAATCCGTTACATGAAAATGATAAACCGAACACCCATTGGCGATTATATGTAAATAACATCAGTCATCAGGAAATGACCCCTTATAGCGAAGTGGCTAATTTCTATACAATACACTATGGCGCATGGCCGCATACTGTTTTTAAATCAGCATTGATAGTTGGTTCCGGAAGCGGTCAGGATGTGAATGTAGCTTTACATCAGGGTATAAATACAATTGACGCAGTGGAAATTGATCCGACAATTACCAACTTAGGTAAGCTATTGCATCCGGACAGGCCTTACGCTGATCCGCGCGTAACCTTATTTATTAATGATGCCCGCTCTTTTTTGGAAAATACGAATAAACGCTATGATCTTGTCATATTTGCACTGCCTGACTCAACTATCTTAAGCACCAGCTTATCCAATTTACGCCTGGAAAGTTTTTTGTTTACTACAGACGCTTTTGCTCAAGTCCGTACTCATCTGACTCCTGACGGAATATTTGTACTGTACAATTTCTATCGCACTCAGTGGCTCGTTGACAAAATTGCCGTAATGCTTACACAAACTTTTAATCAAACTCCAGTCATTGCCAGATTTGAGGATAATTTAGCCGTATTTATGATTGGCCCAAAACTTCATAATTTCATTCCAACAAAGCCATTTGTTTCCTGGAAAGGCGCTCTGCAATTAGAACCTGCTACTGATAATTGGCCATTTTTATATTTAAATGGTTCGGGAATTCCGAACATATATATTAAATCCCTCATGATGATTTTGTTCATTGGCATGGGATTGTGGTTGATTTGTACTCGAGGCAGATACATTCAATCATTTGCCCCAGATTTCTTTTTTTTGGGGGCGGCATTCTTGCTCATCGAGACCAAAGCAATTGTAAATTTCAATTTGCTTTTTGGTGCTACGTGGCTTGTAAATTCTTTAGTTTTTTTAGGTATACTACTGTGTGTATTATTGGCAATTGTGATAAGCAGGCTACGAAAAATGAAACTCACGCTACTGATGTTTTTGCTTTTCATCTCACTCTTCCTGGAGTACGCTACACCGCTTACTGCTCTGTTATTACCTAATGCCTGGATACGCTACGGGTTGGCGACGATTTTCTTTTTTGCGCCGATTCTACTTGCCAATGTGATTTTTAGCACCCTGTTTAAAAAATCGGACGCTCCGGCACATCACTTTGGCGCTAACTTAATCGGAGCATTTGTCGGCGGAACGGGTGAATATTTTTCACTGCTCTTAGGCTATCGAAATCTCATCCTGATCGCGATTATTTTTTATGCTCTAGCGTTTATATTTGCTATTAAACGAAAAGTTTAGGAGGTTAAATATTTTCCAATTATATATTACATCCATTACCCTCACGATTATACACTCCTAAGTTTGCCAGCGCATGACCATCAGTTAAGTAGGTAGTTTTTAAGACTTTTAAACACGGCTGGGTTTCAGATACAGACCAGACGTACAATGTATTTGACTCTAAATCTTGGGGCTTAATAAATTTAAACTGGTATGCGTCAAATGTATTACGTTCATCAAGATATCCTCCGGAAATAGTCCCGCCAGATCTTAGATATTTATCCGGCGGATATTTTTCATAGTACAGAAAAAATGTCAGAGTTTGGTTGAGTTTGAGAGATACAACAACTTTTCTGTATTTGGCTTTTTCAGTCTGCGTAGTGAAAACCAATTCCTTCATACCATTTCCCCATAATTCAACTATAGTTTGAAGTCCGTGAATAAAATAATGATGAATATAAATCGCCGTAGAAAGACCTATGATTACGATCGTTCCCAAGAGCATTAACCGTTTAATCAAGAGAGTCTGGGTCACATGCTTAAGTAGTACCAATAGTCCTAAACTACATAAATATATCAGCGGATAACTAACTATGAGAATCCGCCTATCGTAGGGGGGAAAAATTGTTAAAGCTCCGGGAACTAGTCCTATGAAAATCCAAGAGAAAATAATTACTAGCTGACGGGACCAACGTGTAATTGAAAATATTCCTAATACTATTAGCGGCAGCTGCCACATAAAAAACAGCCGGGTGATAGGAATTTGATTATAGATACTTATCGCAAACAGCAGTTCGGGACTAAGAATTTTTAGATATCCATTTATAGATTGGTTAATTGGCGTCAAACGGCGATTATGAATAAAACTTCCAAACCAATCTTTTCGCTGGAAGTCAGATAGCAACAACTGGGATTGCACTTGATTCTCTTCCTGACGTGAAAAAACGCTGATTGCAAAGGGACGCAGTCCAATATTGTCAGTTTTAAGTAATTTGAAATAAGGCAGAACAAGCAAAATAAATAGCAGTATTGAAATAAATATAGCCCGAGACATGCGTTTATGAATAATCAACAAAACAGTAGAAAATCCTATGATCCAGACTTTGTTTGCGTGATAACTATAGAAACTTAAGGCACATAAGAAAACGGTTAAAATTAAAAGTTTTGGATTTGCGTAGCTTTTTAAGAATACCCAAACGGCAACTAATGAAACAAATAACGCCAGTTCCATTTCAACTGCTATTCGAGAATACTGGATAAGCCATGGACTAACAGCTGCAAATAAAGACGCGAGCAATGCAGTTTTGGAAGAATGAGTCAGCTGTCTGGTAAGTAAATAAAAAAAAATCACAACTCCCACGCCGCAAACTACCGATGGCAAGCGAATCACCCAATCATTAAGACCAAATAATGCGATAACTGGTACCAGGATGTAGACAAACAGCGGATTTTTATAATCATCGAACGATTGAAAATAGAGTGGCAGGAAATGTCCAAACTCATCTCTGCCAGTCTTGAGCACAGAATAGGCATTGTAGGCAAAAGCTGCCTCATCAGCACTTAGACTATTGGGGATTTGAGTTAGGTGATAAATTCTCAAGAAAAAAGCGAGTATAATGATACTCAAGAGAATACCAACAACACGCTTATTCATGTACCTCTATTCTGGACAGAATTAATTCTTAATTAAATTAGTATACATCAACTGTCTGACAAAGATTGTTATAATACATGTACATATGGCTGCAAAAATTCTGATGATCTCATACCACACCTGTCCTCTGGCTTCTGAAGAAGGTAAAGAAACGGGTGGCATGAATGTCTACGTGTTCGAGCTGTCGCGAAACCTTGCACGTCTGGGACACAAGATCGATGTCATAACCCGCAGTCAGGACAAAGATAATGAAAAAATTGTCGAAGTTGAAGAAAATTTTCGGGTAATACATTTAACCGCCGGACCAGAAGCGGCTATGAATAAGAAAAAACTGGTCGAGTTTATTCCAGAGTTTGTTGATTCGTACATATCTTTTGTTCAAGAAAACGATCTTCAATATGACCTCTTACATGCCCACTACTACCAGTCAGGACTCATCGGCACGGAAATACAAAAAAGATTAAACAATAAAATTCCCTTAGTTCTGACTTTTCACACACTGGCTCTCATGAAAAATCTGGTTGCCAGATCAGCTTCAGAATTATCTAGCCAATACAGAATTGACGCGGAATTTAAATTATCAAAACATGTAGACGCGATTATTACACCTAGCACCAGCGACAAACAATATCTACAGTATTTATACGAAGTAAACCCAAAAAAAATATTTGAAATTCCACCCGGAGTCAATACTGAACTTTTTAAACCAATTGAAAAAATTGCCGCTAAAGAACATCTGAATTTAAACACGCAAGAAAAAATTATTTTATCGGTTGGTCGAATTGAACCGCTTAAAGGTATTGACATGCTCCTCTTTGCAATCAAAATTCTTATTAGGCAAATTCCCCAAATCCCTTTGCGCTTCTTAATTGTGGGCGGAGATATTTCTCAACACATCACTAAATGGTCCCCACAACTCAAACAGCTCGAAGAGTTCAGGCACATTTTGGGAATTTCTAAATATGTACAGTTTATTGGTCAAAAACCGCAGCATGAATTACCCTACTATTACAATGCAGCTGAAATAGTCGTCATGCCTTCACATTATGAATCATTTGGTATGGCTGCGGCTGAATCTATGGCCTGCGGTACTCCAGTGATTACAACAAATGTAGCGGGAATTTCTCAACTGATTGATGAACGCCGCTCCACCCTCGTGACATCGGTCAATAATCCGCTTCTACTCGCATCCCAAATCCGCCAGCTTTTGACCAACGCGTCAATTTATGATGAAATTCGCGACAATATTATGAGAAATATTGAAGATTTATGCTGGTCAGGAATCTCTAAACAAATTGCGTCAGTATATTTACGATTAATCAGTCATGAAACATGATGACACAACTTGGTATATTTTTCGACACGCACTGGCCACCCGCAGCATGTCTGGCTATGGCGATAAAATTCTCACCGCTCAAATACTGAACGAAGCAATTCCTCCTATCGAATCAATGGCACGATATTTATCTAAAATTCCTGAAAGCACTAATGTTTCATCCACGTTACTCCGCTGTGTGCAGACAACTGAAATTATCACCCGAATTACAGGCAAAAAATTTCTAACTGATTCTAGACTGAATGAATATTTCCAGGAATCATTTGCAGAATTTAATGAGCGGGTTAATTCCTGGATAAAAGATATGCGGGGTAGAAAAACAACTGCTGTATTGATCTGTACCCATGGAGCTGTCGTTGCCGGAATCAAACATCTTCTGATTGACGGAGATTTTTCGGAAGCACAACTCCTCGACTACCCAAACTGCGGAGAATTGCTGGTAATTAAAAATGACTTTCGAATAATCAACTTTAACGTTAGTTGAGAGCAAATTAAGGGAATTTGATAATAAGATAGTCCATTGATTTTATTGGTGAATCATTGCATAACTTTTTATTTAAACTAAGTTCTAAACATACTTCAATAACACAGGTTTGTACTTCGACTTCGCTTGAGTATCCTTAAGTACATCGAGGGACAACTTATTGAATCAGTATAAACCCATCTAATCCGTTTTTCTCCGCCCTGGGCGGATTCATACCGGAGTATGATGGGTATAGAAAAATGTCACATCATTACTCTTCAATTCTCAGGTATTAGTTTAAACTAGAAAGCCTAAAAATTATCAAATATCATCTTTACTGGTAGTTCGCTAAGATGGGTAACTTCTGGGTAATGAAAACGTAAATGTCGAACCTTGTCCTGGTTCACTTTTCTCAAGGATT
The DNA here is from genome assembly GCA_023245415.1 of Candidatus Gottesmanbacteria bacterium. Classification (GTDB taxonomy): domain Bacteria; phylum Patescibacteriota; class Microgenomatia; order UBA10105; family UBA10105; genus JAHFKJ01. The sequence continues at coordinate 7,383 of JAHFKJ010000039.1, forward strand.
ACATCACCTTGCATACGCTGAGCTAGTTGTTTTGATATATATAAACCCAAACCGGTACTTTTTGCGGATGATAAATTTCGTGAAGATCCAAATTGCTGGAAATGTTGAAACATAAGCCGCTGAAACTGTGGCTCTATTCCTTTTCCAGTATCGATAATTTTAGTTGCAATATGCGAATTGATTGCCGAATGAATTATCGTCACACCTCCCTGATATGTATATTTGATCGCGTTGTTAACTAAATTAGTTAGAACTTCCTTGGCCTTTAGTTTATCTCCAGTTACCATATTCATAGTCGGGTCTTTTACCGTATGATTTAGGAACAATTTTTTATCTTTGGCTAATGGCCGTTGTTCTCCAATGACGTCTGTAGTAAGTGTATGAATATCAAAAGCTTCTTTTTTTATTTCCATCCGGCCAGTTTCAAGCCGGGAAAGATTTAAAAGATCATTTACCATACTCAACTGACCTACTACTACTTGATCAGTATTTGTCAAAAGCGCCACTATTTTACCTTTATCTAGTGTGTCGAAAAAGTCACGAATAAAAGTAATATTAGCGCGTATCACGGTAAGAGGTGTTCTCAACTCATGTGCGGTAGCGGACAAAAAATTTCTTTCTTCATTTAACATAATAGTTTGAGTGGAACTATCTTCGAAAAGCAAAGAAACCGCAAAAACAGTTTCTTCATGTTTAAGTGGAAAAACAGTTGCGGTAATTGGATACGTTCCGCGACCACACGAAATTGAATAATCTTTTTGAACCATGAGAGATTTTCCAGTAAACGCTTCATCAAAAAATAATTCAATACTCTCATCCTTCCCGTTTTTGCATTTCAATATATCATGGAACGGTCTCCCTATAGGATTCATTACATCGATAAATTGATTAGCGAAGGGATTGAAAAATATAATTTTATGATTTTGATCGACGCAAACTATTCCTTTATTCATTTGGGAAATAATTAGCTGTTCTAACCCTTGTGTAGTTTGAGTCGGTCTTGCTATTGGCTCTAAAATAGCTTGTGTAGCTTGGGTGCTTTTGAACATATCTATTGGATAACTTATTGATTATATAATACAGACGATGAAATCAAAAAGTTCAGTTTTGTTTTGGCTTATCTTCTTTTTCTGTTTATTTATCCGCATTTATTTTGTAACCAAAATTCCGGAAGGCTTTGACCAAACTGAGGCTGCATTTGGATATAATGCTTATTCAGTTCTCAAATCTGGCCGTGATGAATATGGCAAGTTCTTACCACTAGTCCTGCAATCGATTGGCGACTATAAACTCTCCGGTTACATGTATTGGCAGATTCCGTTTATTGCCGTATTTGGTCTAAACGAATTTTCAACGCGCTTATCAACTATAACTGCCGGCATGATCAGTCTTCTTCTTGTATTTTACATTGTTTACACGGTAACCAACAAAATAAAACTTGCTCTCTTAACATTTTTTTTTACCGGCATTGCCCCTTGGCATATTATTTTATCCCGCATGGCATATGACCCAATGATTGCGTTGATGTTTTTACTGGCATCTCTCGCTTTCTTTGCGACCTGGTATAAATCTGAACGTATTTACAAATTAATTGGAAGTGCATTTACTTTATGCTGGGCGGTGGGAACGTATTACGCAGTATGGGTTCTCCTTCCATTTGTGATTCTGTATTACGGTATACACATTCTCAAAAAACCGCAGCGTAAAACACATCTATTCGTTGCACTGATTATAGTATCGCTACCAGTACTCATGGCAGTTAAACTTCTATCAATAACTCAAGGTCAACGGTTCGGTCAGGATAGTACCTTTCAAGTTCATGCGATCCCGCTTTTGAACGAACAGGTCCGCGAAGATCAACACGAATTTCCCCTTTTTGTTACACGTATATTTCATAACAAAGTCATTTTTTATACCCAATCGCTTTTGCAAAATTTATTTAAAAATTTAAGTTTTGATTTTATATTTTTAAGTGGAGATAAACTTGACCGCCGTTTTTCTGTACCCTATCAAGGGGTATTATATTTATGGATGGCGCCATTTGTTTTATTTGGCATTCTCAATTTTTGGAAAAACCAACCTACCTACAATAATTTGTTACTATTAGGCACGATTGGCATCATTTTTTTGGGTAGTGCATTTTCGGAATTAGGTTCGGAAACCGAACGCACATTATTTTCAGTTCCGTTATTCTGCTTCCTGACAAGTTATGAACTTATTACCGCTTGCCATGCATTTGAACATAAAGGTAAATTGATATCAACTCTCGTTCCCGGAGTTTTAGCTTTGTTACTAGCATTTAATGTAGCTTATTTTAATCATCAATATTATTGGCATGCGAATGCTCATGAGCCATGGGGCAGAAATTTTGGCATGCACGAGATGTTAATAAAACTGAAAACGTTGGAAAATCAATATACAAAAATAGTGATTCCTGATAATGCTTATATTTTCTATTATTTTTATAACAAAGTGGATCCACAGGTAGCTTGGGCAGAATCTACCAGTAGACTCGACAAAGAAAATTTTCTTGGAGTCCGGTTACGTAAAAATATCGGCAAATATTTAACTATACCTATAAGTTGTCCCGCAGCAGGTAGACTCCATATACTCTATGTTTGCACCGGAACAAAAATACCAAAAAATAGCAAAGTTATAGACACGCTGTATTTTCGAGACGAACAACCAGCATATGTATTGTTGGAATTTTCCAAAAAAGAATCAACCGAAATACCACCCAAAAATGTCAATTTCATACAAAAATATGGACTCATTGAGGATGAAAGTGACGCGTATTGGAAAGATGAAAATGAGATTCAATAGAAAGTGATTTATCGAGTCTTCGTGCTGGATAATCCAACGCTGTTGCCCTCTAACTCAAGATTTTCCCAATTTTGATCACCGTGTTCCAGTTTCGGGTGGTTATTGATTTACCAAATTCTGTTTCGAGAATTTTCATAAGATCTAAAGAATTATGACGTGACGAAGCTGTCATAACGCTCAAAACTTCTTGTTTGGTAACCGATAAGATCCGAATATCTTTTTCAGGAGAAGTGTAGGGAATTTTTAAAGTGCTTTTTACATTCAGGGTTGGATCTTGGGAAAGAAATGTTACATACAACCTCGTTTGCACCGTCACGTCGATATTTTTAAACGGTTTGGTTCGTATTAAATGTTGAATATCACCGCCTGTGCGCAATATGACAGGTGATTTGGTGCCAACTGCTTTTTCTAAATTTATTTCGATCTGTTTAAGAATTGTGTCTAGATTGGTAAGTTCTGAAGCAAATAATACGTTACCGCTAGCCAGAACCGTTTGCACCTGGAGAAATCCTATGGATTCAAATGCTTTTTTAAGTTCGGCCATTTTTATTATTTTATTTCCACCGACATTGATTCCGCGTAAAAATGCTACGTAGCTAATTAACTTCATATGCCGATTATATCAAGCATTAAATTTGAAGAATATGAAGCATTACGAAAAACGCGAAACATTATACTAACCTCAAAACCTCACCCATGGCTACATTTGACGCGACGAAAACTGCGATATAATTTCTATCTATCTCCATCCTATTCACTTCCTCACAAAAAACAATCCACTTAAATCTAGCAGTCTCGATTACATTTTTGGTTGCAAGAGACTTGCTCGATTGCCTTCTGTATCAACAAACGATACATACTTACCCACCGTTGGTATATCAATCGGTTCTCCGAGTACTTGTCCTCCGGCATCCGTCACCATCTCAATCGCTGCTTGAATATCATCAACCGCAATGACTACTGATGGAGCCGTCGACTGGGGAGCAGAACTCAATGGATAAAAACCACCATTGATGGCTCCGGGTGTTGTGGGGCGCATATCTTTGGTTTTTGTGGTTGTTGCGACTAAATAATTTCCCATTTGAGCACCTGCATCCATCATAATCCATCCAAAAGCTTTGGAATAAAATTCACTCACTCGTTTGGCATCTTTGTAGGGCATTTCAAAGTGGACTACTGGATTCAATTTTGATTTCATTAGCATAACCCTCCTAAATTTATAATTTGATAATTATATCAGAAGTTCCAATAATCTCAATTCACACTTTACCCTTATATGATCGTGGGAATCTTAATCAAAGTCTTACCTCCTTTTTTTTAACGTTGGTAGAGTGTTGGAGAGAGAAAATGAAAGGGATGACTGCAATCTTCACTTTGATATTCTACTTTCAGCTTAGAACTACCACTAAGTTGTACTAACACCCGACCCGAACGTTGGCCAGCTTGTTTACTGATTGACTGACCTTCATAACAATACAATCCGGCGTCTTGCACCTGGCTGAATTCCCGATTAGTAGT
>JAHFKJ010000040.1 GCA_023245415.1 Candidatus Gottesmanbacteria bacterium
GAGTCTATATTGTATTCTATTGAAAAAGCACCGATAAAACCAAAGATTTTGATAGTTGATTCAATCCAAACCATGGTTTCTGAAGAGCTGGAAGGAATTGCCGGATCAGTCGGCCAGGTACGGCTGGTGACATTGAAGCTGATACAACTTGCAAAACAGCAAAACATATCTATCTTTATAGTTGGACACGTTACCAAAGAGGGGACGATCGCCGGACCTAAGTTACTCGAACATATGGTTGATGTGGTTTGTTATTTTGAAGGCGAACGCTATTATCAGGGCAGAATTCTGCGAACGCTCAAAAACCGCTTTGGTCCGACCGATGAAGTCGGTATTTTTGAGATGGAAGGGGAAGGGCTTAGAGAAGTGTCTAATCCCAGCAAGCTATTTCTTGAAGGTAGGGTAACTAAAGTACCCGGAAGTACGGTTGGAGTCACACTTGAGGGAACACGACCGTTACTCATCGAGGTTCAGTCACTCGTCGTGTCTTCACAACTGGCTCTGCCTAGACGGGTTGCAAATGGAATTGACTACAATCGTCTGCAGGTGATACTTGCCATACTGCAAAAATGGTTAAATTTCCCTTTGGGAAGTTTTGATATATTTGTTTCAGTCTCGGGGGGCCTTAAATTATCTGAACCGGCAACAGATCTACCCGTAGCTTTATCAATTTGTTCGGCATTCAAAAACAAAGCCCTTCCAGCCGATTTAGCGAGCTTTGGCGAAATTGGACTTTTGGGAGAACTCAGGCGGGTTCAAGGCGAAGACAAACGGATAAAAGAAGCCAAACGTCTGGGATTTGCTCACATTGTTTACCCTGCTATATATTCTTCTCTCGACAAATTATATAGAGACGTGTTAAATTAAAAGCGAACTAAATAATTTTTGGTAAAATATGCAGGACATCGTATTCTTTAGAAAAGTTTCAGCAAAAGGCGAAGTCATCATTCCTAAAAAATTAAGACAGTTGATTGGTATTAAACCAGGTGGTAAAGTTTTATTTATTCCCCAGAAAGAAGGCAAGCTCGAAATTAAGCCTTTATAATTACCACCAACCCCGAATTTTAGCCCTTAAAGATGAAATAAAGGTGGAGATGCTGTAAAAATTCCAGACTTGAAATAGATCATAAATTGTGTTCAATAATTAGATTTATTATCTATTATATATATTTATATCATCGCTTGAGTCGAAAACCATTCATCATATTCCCGTTGACTATTTAAAACAGTAACCCAGTTTTTGTCGACATGAGGGTCCATACTTTTAAGAATTTTCACCATATCGGTAGTAGCCACAGATAATAATTCAAAGTTAGGATCCTGTTTATTGATCCGGTAAACGACGTATGCCGTGTCGCCCCAGGGAGTAATGTTAAATACTGTATGAATGTTTATTTCTGCTTCCCCTAGTGGCCGGCTTAAATTACCTATCACATCGGGATTATTTGGTGCCTTGGCTACGATAATTGCGTTATCTTCCCAGAAATTCTTAAGTACAGAAACGACTTTTTTCAGTACTTCCTGGTCTATCTTTTCCAGTCCCAACGCATACGCAAAGTCACGGGGATTTTCATATTTGGCTGGTATAGTAGTTTTTGCTGCGAGGAGTCCGAACTGTTCCAAATTGCCAATTTCAAGATTAATTATATTCCAACCTCGAGTGCGAATAGCATTGATCAATAGTTCTCTCTCAGAAATGATCGCTTTTCTGAGAGTCGGATCTTGTGTTTTATTGGTACGTTGTGCTAGTTGTTCAACCCTTTTTTCCAATTGGGTGGCGATCAAAGATTTTTGTAAAGGATTTATTATAAATTCAAACCAATCAGGGTGAACATGGGTGCTATCTTGTGTGTCAAATTTAAGCAGGATTTGATCTCCATCTTGAAGTAGTGTGTACATTTTTACCGGTTTTAAATCAGCTTTACCTCGGTGACGAATCATAGCTCCATTGATATTGTGCCAGCTTTTTGGAGCAACTTGTATTGCGTAACCCAAGACAGTTTCAGTTCTGGCCACAATTCGTTGCTCAAACTTAATTGCTTCTAAATTTTCAAATGGTTTGGCGCCAAATATCGTAATTGCGTCGGGTAAAGTGTATAAAAGTGTTTGTTGGAATAAATCCTCGGGCATGCCCTCTTTACGTAGCATTGTAAATTGATCTTTAATTTTTAACCATTTTGCGTGAGCGAGATGTTTTTCCTCTTTTAAAAATTGTTCATGAGTTGTGGTAATATATTCACCTTTTGGTACTGCCAGGGCGTCTAGGTAAGAAAGCCGGGCATATTCTAGATCATATTCTGACTTCTTAAATACGCGAATGTGTATGGGCAGACTTAGAGCAAATTTTACATAGAGAGCCTTAAAAGGATAAAAACTGTTGTGTTCTCCACGTTTGGCATTGTCATACGCATCAGAAATACTCGTATCGCCGTCAACGGGCCAGATGGAGAGGTCAGTGTTGGTGTACAAATTAGTTATCTCAGTTACTGCGCCGCTAACAAAATTCAATTCGTCTTTGATAGGATGAATCTTTTTAGGATCAGCTTTTGCGTCTATAATAATATCTAAATTTGTAAACAAGTCTTTTTTCGCATCAAAATCACGCCGACCTCGTAAATGTTCTATTACTTCCCATAAATAAGGAAAACGCATAATCATGTGAACGTAACTGGAACTAGTCAGTTGCGCAAAAATTGCTTCTGTAACTTTTTCGATAGGAAAAGTATCCGCAAGTTCGTCCAAGGCCAACCTGATGCTGCTGGTTAACTCAGGTCCGTGACTGGCTGAATCTATAACCGTATAACAAATGTCAGACATTGTATTGGCTTTTTCAAATTCACCGGTGATTATTGCAAGTGGAACGTATGTTCGTAGTGTGTCCAAGGCAATATTGACTTGATCGGTTGGTGGTTTGCCTTCGATAGTAGAAATATTATGATATCGGTCATCTAATTTTGCTACAGCTTCCATACCTCCAGCTTGCAGAGAATCTATGATTGCTTTGCGGGTGGCTGTAGGGTCAGGTATATTTTGACTATTTCGCACCTTTGACAGTCGTTTAACCAATTTACTGATTTTGCGACCGTTTTTAGTGCCAAATACGTTTTTAATGGTGTTATAGTCGAGTGTAAATTGGTTTTGAAATGTTCCTCCGCTTAAACGATAATTTTGCGATTCCAATGCCCCTTTGTCTTGAGGATGTATTGCTAATGAATCAATTCGGAATTTTTTTCGATGGTCTTCAACTGTATCGTGAATGATTCGCGCGGCAATATTCCACGTCGGTAGTCGTCTATCAACTCCTTGTTGGGCGACATTGAGGCAGTGGAGCATGTAACGCTCACCGCTATCACGCCAGTGCCACTGGTGGCATAAAAAACCCAGAGCAAAGGCTTTTTCAATCAGAGTTTCGTCCTGGACAACAGCCTTTTCGATATTCGCTGTGGACTTCCCAGCTAATATTTTCTCGTAGAATGAACGGATATACCCGTCATGGATATGGGTCATTTCCTGTTTTCCGCCCACCTCATCTTCTAATGTATAAATTTCTCCTCTTTTCCCAAACATATCGCGCCAAAGCTGACCCATGGCCATGCGTTCCTGTTTGTCGAAATGGTATGTGGGGACGAAATCATACTGCTGTTTTGTATCAGGATCACGTGCTGCGTCCGAAAGTTCTTTTTGGACTGTGGTATTTTGACGGATTAAATGGAATAGGCCAATAGTTCCCTGATCCCGATAAAGTTCACTTAAGCTCATATAAGAAATTCATTAATTGATCAAATGATTATTCAGGAGCAAAAGACTTCTTAATTTTACTATAAAGAGGTTATTATACAAAAGAAGAGGTCAGAAGTAAAAACTATAAGAATAGGTTACAATTTAAATAACACCTGAGCTTTATATATTGGATGAAAATAATCGCGAAAGTCCCAAAGTAGTAAAAAATCTTCGAGTTGCTGCAAAATTTTTATTGACAGTTTCATTAAAAAATGCAGCAAATTGGTTTTCATCAAATTTAAAATGGATAAATCCATCTTCTCCCCATTCAATCCAGCCGACTTTAGCAGCTGTCGAGGAGTTAGTGCCTGGGACATGAACCGTGACATCACCGCCGTTTTTGATAGTCTTCCATTGACTATCCTCAGAAGATTCAAGTACAAGCAGAATATAATCGTCAAAATTTACATTCTCCGCTTCATGGGGAATGTCCCGCCAGACGATAAACAGTTTTTTCCCATCGATTGCAAGACTGCTGAAGTTGATATCTGAGGCCCGAGGCTGATCAATTCCACCTGGTCCGCCAAAGTAGAGCTTACGGGCGAGCATACTGGCATCTTTATAATCAGTTGGATCATCTTTCATTTGTTCTAAAACAAAATTATCTAATTCCGTATCAGTTGCTTGCGGGTTAATGCCCCATGAAGTAACTTCTTCTTTAAGATGTGCAAACCGTTGCTTCTCTATTTTTGCAAACTGCGCAAACATTTCATTTGGTAATTCCCATAATCTGTAGTCACGTTTATATTCGATACCCACAGCGTGCTCTTCTTCAGGATTTAAAGCATAATCAAGAGTCTTCTCATCTAACCAGATTTTAGCCTCACCCCACTCAGTTTTTTTATTTGGGCCGTCAACAAGATCCGCTACCCACATAGCCAGCCCCATGTCGCCAAATACCTTAAGTATAGCGCCAGCTTTCTGAAACAGAGGGTGGCGCAGTGTGCGCATCAGCCAGGTTTCGGTAGCTGCTGCGCCGTCATCGACTCGGTTTGCGGTGGCCATGAGCGTATCATCTGCAAGTGGTGTTTGAGTTGCATCAACTGGGGAAACCAGTTTAATTTCCTCTGTAGTACCGGCTGCATCACCAGTAGTTATGATAAGTTGATCATCGATGACAGGTTTTTGGCTTGTAAATTTACCTAACATTTCAGTGTCCATTCGAGTTTCTGCTGCCGCTGGGTTAAAAATCAGGCGATTTTTTCTAGCTAAAGTTTCATACTTAGTTAATAAACTCGATCGCAGAAAAGAAAGTTGATTTTTACCGACAACAAGCCTCGCGTTATTAAAGTCAATATTACATATCAACTCCGGCAACATATTTCCTGAGTCATCGGTAGCTACCAGAATATTATCCAAATTATTATCTGCAAACCAGAATCCTTCTCTGCCAAGCTGTAACGCATTTATATAGGATCGTCCTAATATCGCGGTGATTTCTTCTGGAGTCAGCTGATTTGTACTAACTAAAACCCTCAATGATGGTCCAATATTTCTTATCTCCATGGCTTTATAGACATTTTCCCCAATTTGGACATCAACGAGTTCGGGAATCATTCCGCCAGATTCGGCTGAAAACCCGGCATTTTGATAGCCAATACTTATGGATATTTTGGTAGCCTCGACTGTTTTTTCAAATCTTGCTACTCGGGTAGCAAATTCTTGAGTTGTCGGACTTTCCAATACTTTTAACCAGATTTGAGTTTCCGGATCGTAATAAACGGCGTTGGGCATGCCGCCGCCGGCTGCTTTAATCATTTTAAACGTCTGCCCAGGTTCACCGGCATTTATTGCAGATTGACCTACAATAATCGATACATCATTTTTTACCCGAAAACCCTGAACCAGTATCAGGCTGCGCAGTTCCGGAGGTGCTTCGCCTAAGACTAAACCCATTGATAACACAGCTGGTGTCTCCCAGGGTTCTAAACTTGGCTTATTTTCAATAGTAATAGGTGAATCTGTATTCGGCTCAGCTGGTGGAGCGCATGCTGTAAGAACTGCAGCAGTCCCAGCAGTTCCAACAAGTTTAAAAAAATTTCTTCTCGTCAACTTTTCACTCATAAAATTGTTTCTTTGTTATAATTATCCTATAATAGAATAATGTGTGAATTACTGTGTCCAGTTTCAACTGAATTAGAACCAACAATTATTCTTAAAGAATTAGGAAGTGTTACAGCGCACAGTATTAGGGTGAGTTCTGAAATTTTTAAACTAAAATACCCTAATCCTAGCGTAGGAAATCGGATAGTTGTTGGGTGCACTGTCTGTTTAGTCAATGCTGGAATTATTGAGTTAAATGATAGAAGCGTAGTTAAAACTGTCTCAACCACAACAAATAGTCTGGATAATTTACCAGCAAGTCGTTTGCCAGACTGTCCATATAAATAAAATGAATTTTTTAGTCGCTTCATGTTCTTTCACCTGACTTTTTAAGAAAGAAATAACTCCTCCGGATATATAAGATTGTAAGATTTCAAAATATCTCAACCCAAATTTCGTTCGGCTGGGTCAAAGACTCTATAAATTAATACAGCTTCTCTCCAAAAGAATCCTGAGCAATAATGCCTATTAAACTATGCACCTCTACGGTTAGTCTGAGTGATTCCATCCTGCACACTTAAAACACACTTAAAAGTGTTGAGTTACCAATTAAACACCATTTTTCAATCGGCTGTATATTTTTCAGATATGTTTTCTATCGATCAGGCACAAATTTAGGTAAGCCTTTTCTGTTATAGATTATTGTTCCAGTTTCTATTACTGGTTTTACTCTCGGAGAACGTAAGGCTGCTACTTGATCTACAGTAGCTAATGGGTCTAAACCATTAACTCTATAAACATCATTAATATCTTTAAAAGGATCAGGGACATATCTTGTGATAACAACTGAGTGATTACCGGAACCTCGTTTTTCTCCATTAATAAATGGAACCTCTCCACGCCATCTACCAGTCAAATTACCTACACTACTTGGATTTCTAAAACTTAATTCTTCTGCTCGGTTTTGACCTTTTTCAAATGATCTGTCTATGGCTGACATATAATATTTTCTTTCCCACAAAAAAACCTCCCGGATATTGGAAGGTTTGTAGTGAATTTTACTGCTATTTAGGCATCCAGCCAGTCACCACAAACCTCCGCAAATCGGAGGTCAATAAGGACTATAAATTGGTGACGTGCCTGATACATAAGTATTCGTGTATTTTAGCGAATGAATACGTAGCCTGTCAAGACCCTGCTTATACTCGAAGTGACGCCGTAAATATCTTCTCCAGCTTCTCAAAATAAGGTAAATATACCGGTAATTGGGTATATACCTTTTCAGCTAATGCTTCATTGTAGGCGTGAACCGTATAGTTTCTAGTTTTTACCAGTGTGATCCAAGTCTCATCGTACTCAAATATTCCCTGACGGAATGCTTCACGAAAACAGGGTATTGGCGAATTGACTACCACACCGAAATTAACTTCCAAATAGTCCTTGAGAGTTTTCCATGACAGGTCAAATAATAACTCATAGCGTTTGATGGCACTGTCTCTAATAATATCTGATTTTGCCTCTTTTAGGACTTCGCGGAAGTTAGCCAGCGCTTTTTGAAAATCAGTAGTGAGTTGATTCAGTTTTGGCATAGTCAGTTCAAGTACTCAACTTTTTCTTTTGCTATTTCGTGAAAGCGGGAAGATACACCCGCAAAGTCAACAAGCTCTATCGTATAAAGAGTAGACAGCTCTTCAAGCTCTTCCTCTATTGCGAAAAATGCATCCGCAGGTATTTTTGCCGGACCCTCAATTCCCAAGTCAATATCTGACCTGTCTGAGCCTTTATTAAGAACCCGCGAGCCAAAGACAAACACTTTGTAGGTCCCAAGATCGACATGTCTGCCAATTATTGAAAGTATCTCCTGTTTGAATTTATTTTCTGAAATTTGTTCCAAGCGCATATATCCATTATATCCAAAAATGATGAAAAGATGAAGAGCTATTTATTATTGTCAAGATAATCTTTTTTTATATGAATAAACCGTGTTATAATAAATTAATGCACCTACCCAGTAATACTCTATTTGAAAAATTACGACAAAAGCATCAGTTGAATTTAATATTGCTTCATGGTTCACAAGTCAGCGGAAAATTTATTCATGCGAATAGCGACGTAGATATTGCGGTTTATGGCAGCCAAAATTCGTTTAATCTGCTGAACTTTTCTAATGATGTCGAGGAGATTTTACCTGAACAGAAAATCGATATTGCCGACATTACACACGCTGACCCGTTATTTTTATATACCGTAGTCAGTAGAAGCAAACTGTTGGCTGGAAGCGAGGTAGATTATCAAAAACTTAAGACAAAAGCATCGCATCGTTATCGGAACTATCAGCCGTATTTAGAAAAAGAACGGCAATTCGTTATAGAAAGGCTTAATTCTTATGTCGCCACTTGATCAGCAACTGTTTGTGCGTAAAGCGACATTTATTGACGAGGACCTGCAGAAATTGGCGCCATTTGCGAAACTGTCTCAAGACCAATACATTGAAAATATGGAAGCACAACAGCAGGTTGAACGGTTGCTCGAGCGAATTGTGGACAGGTTAATTGATTTAAACTATCATATAGTGAAAGAAATCAGTCAGCAAATTCCGCGTGACTATCATGATTCATTTATCCGGTTGGGTAAAGAGCAAATAGTTCCTCAGGAATTGGCCAAAAAAATGGCTCAATCAGCCGGCATGCGAAATATTTTAGCTCATGAATATGATGAAGTTGATCCAAAGCAGATTTATCTGGCGATTAGTCCGGTATTGACTGACGTACCTCAATATCTCAAATGTATAATCCACAAGTTCGCAAGTACACCTTAAATTTGCAATATGTTGAATTTAATCCTACAATACCGGCCATTTGCCCTGAACCAAACAGGTCAGTGAAAAAAGCACCAAATCAGAGATACTGGATGCCTATAAAGAATTAGTCCAGGAAATTGGTGGAACAGCCGTTACTGACCAGTCACAAATTGAACAAAAAGTCATTTCCGAAGCAGCTAAGGAAACAGTTGAGACTATTGTGACTGATCTATCGCACCTCAAGTTAAACCTCAATAAAACCATTACGGATTTAACCGAAAAATTGACTTCCGAAGCTGAACGTTTGAACATATTACGCAAAGCGATCGGGATATCCCAAAAAGAATTGGAAGAAGCTGAAGGCGTAAAATTACGTCTGGGGATGCTGAAACGCCTGGTAGAGCTGCATGTTCAAAAAGAGATCGAACTTCAAAAAGAGATTGATACAGCTAAAACAAAATGGGATGAAGAAAAACAGTCGTATGAAGAAGAACTCAAGCGCACCCGCCAGCGGAATGAGGAGGAATATGCGTACCAGCAGAAATTATTGAAAACTCGCGATAGCGACGGGCGGGAAGAAGAAAAACTCCAGCGCCAGAGGTTGTCTGCGATTGAGAAAGAAAATACTGATAAAATGATCGCCGAACTGACTGATCTGCGCAAAAAAACTGCACAATATCCAGCGGAACTCGAAAAATCTATTAAAGAAGTTGTAGGTAAGACAGTTGCGGAAACGAAAAGAGATGCAGAGATAGTACAAAAGATGTCTGAACAGGCTGCACAGGCAGAATTAAGCCTGGCAAAATTAAAGATAGAAACACTGGAACAGACAACCAAACAGCAATCAAGCGAGATAGAACGCCTCAAGCGCGAGCTCAACCTGGCGACCCAGCAAGTTAAAGATGTGGCTGTGGCAGTCATCGAAAGCCGAAAAGTGGAGATGATACCAGCTCCAAAAACTACTGAAGATAGCTCCAAGAAATAAAGAAATAAATTTATTATCCCGGAAATCCCTAGGTGTCAAGCCATTCCACCCCCGATGTGGAATATGTGGAATATGGAATATTCTACCCCCGATGTGGAATAGGTGGAATACGAGGTGGAATAATGGCTACCAGACACAATCTTTAAATCTTTAATTGTAAATTTGAGTAAGTGGTTATATAATTGATCTTATGTTTGATGAAACCCCCCATCACTTCAAGGGTAATAGATGTGAATAGGTATTTTTCGCAGGTGCGTGTAAAATCTGCAGATGATGTCCCTCTAACAGGTTTTCCAAAAAGTGAAGATAGATATTATTGGATAATTAATTTGTATGGGAGAAAAGGCGAGGTATATGAAGGTACTTATGGATATCTAGATACTGAGCCTAATTTAAGTGTGTTAACCCGGCGTCAGCAGGAATTGTACGATAAAAAATTTGGTCAGGGAAAAGTCCGCGTAAGACTGGATGATCGTGTAAATAATTTGACGTGTGCCACAGGACCAGAAGATCCTGGTCGACAACCATATCCTTCGAGTAGATTAAAGGTTGCAGGGAAATTTATTTCCAAGATTTAAAGATGTAATTTCTAATATTTTACGGTACTACAGGTGCCTTAAAGAGGGAGCCGATGAGGTAGCCCACCAGGGCAGAAACGATGCCTATGATAGTAAGTTCTATTCCACTGCGATACCAGGAGCCGACCGTTACCCGGGCTTTGTACACGCCGACGAGAAAAAGTGTTAGTGCACTTATTGTGAGTGATAATATTATACTGGTGTGGAGAGAAAATAAGAAAAAAGGAAATAAAGGAACTAATGATCCAATTATCGCTGATATGCCAACTACAAACGCTGATTTAATTGCCTGATTTTTAGCAACAGGTGCCAATTTAAGTTCGTCTGCCATCATCACTTCCAACCAGACTTTTTTGTCGCTGGCAATTTTATCAACAACCTGATTTAAGAGCTCTCCGGTGAAACCGCGTTTGATATAAATTTGCCGGATCTCTTCCTTTTCTCCGAGTGGATTATGTGCTATTTCCCACGCTTCACGCTTTAACTCACTTTCATAATGTTCGATATCGGCTCGAGTTGAGGTGTAGGCAACAGCGCCCATAGACACACTTTCGGCGAATGCTGCTGCTAGTCCCGCAGCCTGAATGATGCGCGGGTCACCGGAAGCTGCAGCCACACCCAATATAACTCCCAGGACATTGACCAGGCCATCCTGTCCGCCCAATATGATATCTGAAAGAGAACTTGATGAATGTTGTTCTTCTAGTGACGCGGCAATAGTTTCGGGTTGGTGAACGAGTTTGATCGCATCATGATCTTGATTGCGGTAGGCTGCTTGAGCCTGGCGAGTACGGTCGGTCATACAAACTATATTACTGTGGGACAGAAACATTAACAAGTATATTTCGAGGGTACCGCCTCGTAAGTAATCCCCAACTTATCCACAGTAGTTTATAAAGTTATCCACACGTGATTATATACAGATGATTAAGTTATTGTAACAGCATAATTCACCGTGACTATAATTATAAGACATATAGATTAATTTAAGCAAATATATATAGGGTATTGACATCTTTAAAATACTTTGCGATACTCGACAAAGAAGAGAAAAAAATGAAACGTACGACACAATTTTTCAAAAACCTTTTTGCAAAAAAAACAAATATGCGTGAGCAAGGTAAGCTTGATGAGCAAAAATCGTTTAGCGAGTCAGTTAAGCAGCAGTTTAAAGCTTTAAA
>JAHFKJ010000041.1 GCA_023245415.1 Candidatus Gottesmanbacteria bacterium
CACAATTGTGATGTAGTACTTGATGGAATAGAGAAAGAAAAAGAAACCACAGGTGAGAGCCAGAGAAGCAAAGAGCAGGCCGACCAGTTCTATGCCTGAGTGAGCTGAAGCAAGTGTACTCAACAGTTCAATCACTCCAAAGGCAACACCTGAGAGTATACCTAAGGTTAAAGATATCCGACTGAAGGTGTGTTTGAATCTATGAAACCATGAGCGTGAAGTTGGAGAAACAGAGGCCTCAGGGGCGAAGGGACGCACCAGTCGGCGCATCCCGGAACCGGGCGCAACCGGGCGCAGACTTGTTCCCGATGGAGGAGGTGCAGGCAACACATTGGGAGACTGCTGGTCAAGAGACGGAATGGAAACAGTATCTACCTGCTGTACAGGCTGTTCCAGAGTAGTTAGAGTGGAAGCAAACTTACGGGAGTAGATGAGGCGGTCGGTATAGAACCGAAGATTGTATCTCGATAAAACATTTTGTACCAGATGATGTCTAAATCCGGAAAATTTACTTAGAGTATGACATGAATAGTTAGGGTGAGTGATAATAAATGCAGTTATTGACTGTTCGACAGACATCGGCGCCCGCCGGGGATGATTGGTTATACTCCACTTCTTATTTTGAAATGAATCTAATCCTTGAAACTTGCACAAATTAACTCGTGCTAACCATTTATAATAAGTTTTTCGTGAAATATGTAAGTTTTTACATAACTGACTTATCGTATATTTTTTAGGTTGATAAGCTGCAAGCAACAAAAATCGTTCCTGAGGAGTCACCTGCCCACTTTTTTTTATTCGTGAAAACTCACGTCGATTTTCAATTCCCGTTAAACTAAATCGACGCAAACAATTATGGATTCCATGTTTACTAAGTGTTGATAATCGCTTTTTTTTATGCAATTGACGACGCAGTTCTTCGTATGTCAACAACGGATGTTTGGCCACAGTTTCTAAAATTTCTTTCTCCACAAACCCATCAAGTCGTTTTCCCTGTCTGGACAGGCTCCATGTGCGATCTGTCATGCGACTCAAGGCATCTCCCGATGTATTATTATATCTATTGATCCATTTATAATAGGTTTTTCGGGAGATTCCAGCTTCTTTACATGCAAAAGAAACTGTCTTCTCTCGTTTTTCCACTTGCCGAATTAATTTCAGTCTTTGGGGGGCAGACAAACTCATAATTCTATGTTACCCCCACATGGGTACTCATTGTCAATATGGTAAAATATGATGTATAAATTAATTTTTTCATGACAAATACTGAGGTATATTTTTTGTTGCGAAGTACCAGGGTGATAAGAAATTAGTTAGGAGTAGATCCTGATATGCAGGCAGAAAAAGTCAGAAATGCCAGACAAACTACGTAAATAAGGCATTAGAACGTGGAGACAGCACAAAATAACTTTAAAAAACGATCAGCCTCAAGTGCATCTGGCAGAGTCTTCTCATAAGTGACAAAATATACAGTTATTTATATACTTTATACTGTCAGGACGATCTAAGTATCTAAAATTAACTTAAAATCGAGCTCATTTTATTATCACCGCAGATTAAAGCTAAATAAACTTACGGTATATTTTGATAAATCTCTAAAAATAAAGCTAACATTATATTACCGCAAAATACGGTAAATTGTGCAGGGAAAAATAAATAATCTGCATCAAGACTTAAGTAATTATTAAATACTATCTTTCGATATATTATGATATATGGTATATTTACCGTAATCACCGCAAATGAGGCTATGCGTTTAATAAATTAGGGGATATGCGTTAAAACTTGATACATTTTTCCATCCGTTTTCACTTCTATTGTTTTAAATTTTTGAGTTGTAAGCACCTTGCCGAATTTTTCTAATCTTTTCATAGTTTCTGGAGAGGGATGACCATAGTTATTTTTACCAACTTCAATCACCGACACCTTAGGTTTTAACCTAATAATAGTTTCATCAAAAATTCCGGTTTTTGATCCATGATGCGGAACTTTTAAAAGCTCGACATTTGCGGGGAGTGTGCTAAATAAATTTAGAGACTTGAGATTTTTCTGTACACTCTGATCCCCGTCTCCGGTAAACAGTACATCAAACGTCTTATATTTAAGATGTAAATATAGACAATACTGGTTTAAGTCTGCATCAGTTTTAAGAGATAAAAGTTCATGCGCAGATTTGAAGTCTTGTAATACACTTTGTTGGTTTTCTTTTTGCAGATCCGTGATCAGCCACTGTTTTTGCGGCCATAATACTGAAATATCAGATTCCCCTATTTTTATTCGATCACCTGAGGTCATATACCTGACTCTTACAGATTTATCTTTGACGACTGTGACTAATTGCTGATAATTTTCTCCGACATTTCCAACTGGAACAGTCACGAAGTTATCTACATGGTAGCGGTTAAATACTTGTATTAAACCTTGATAATGATCTTTTTGCGGATGCGTCAGAACTACAATTTCAATTGTACGATCGAAAAACGGCATGTGTGAAGAAAGACACGACAAAACGCTATTATCCGGTCCGCCATCGATCAGCATATCAGTAGAATTGGGGAGTCGGATATAGATAGCGTCACCCTGGCCAACATCGCAAAAATATATATGTAGTTTACCATCAGGCCAGTAGTAAACGATTCCGATAATAAGTCCAAGTAATATAAAAACTGAAAACAGCGCTATTTTTCGCATCAAGTTAAAATGAAACGGCAGCTGAAGGAATGCGGGCAAGTAAAGTCACAATAAATACTATATATGTAAGTGGAACCCAAAGGATCATGCCGACTAAATAAGCTAAAACGGTACTTAAGATACCGGTTAAACTTAAAATCAGGCCCAATATCATGACCGGAGTTATGATCCAACCTATGGCTAGATTTGCCAATGGCGAGACAAGTGAAATTTGGCGAAACTGGAAAAATATCACCGGCAATGTAAAAAGTGACGCCGTAAGAGTAGTTCTTAGGCTAATTTTAATTTCACGAACCGTTTCTTCCCTGATTCCGCTGGTTTTTTCTTGAAGGTGAGAGCCGAAAAGAATGATTCCCAGACTGGCGAGAAAAGACAGTTGAAAGGATACGTCGCTTATCCAATCCGGTTTTACAATCAGCATGATACTGGCTGTAATAATTAGAGAATACAGGCTCCACTGTTTCCTGCCCAAAAATGTCGATATAAGTACTAAACTACCCATGATAGCTGCCCGTATTACTGATGCTGAAAGTCCAACTAACGCCACAAACATCCCGATTGTCAAGAGAGTCAAAACAATAGCGATTTTCCGGCCCAGAGGCAGAAATACCTTGGACACTACTTCAATCAATATGCTGATATTTTGGCCTGAAATAGCCATCATGTGCACCGTACCGGTGGTAATAAGATCCTGATACAACCCTTTTGGAATTTGCGTTTTGACTCCCCACAAAATTCCGGCTAAAAGACTCGCCTGGGGCTCGGGAAGGACTTGATTGATCATCGGGACAAATGGATTTATCATAAATTATTTTTCTTGATTGGTTCTTTATTCCCTATTTTCTATATTTCTCGTTACTTAACTTCTTAATATCTTCGTATCTTAGTATCTTAATATCTTAGTATCTGCGCCTCCAACCACTAATTCACGCTTACCATGTCCTTAATCTTTTCATATATACTTTTATTCACAATCTTTTTATTCAACAGTTCATCAATATTCCCGTAAGGACGTGAAGAAATCATCTTTCCTGCAGTTACTGTCCCAACCCCAGGCAGAGCTTCAATTTCAACCTGACTCGCTGTGTTGATATTAGTTAATTTTTTTCCTAAATCTCCCCCGACACCAATTTGACCAATCGTGTTCGAAAGCACTTCAGCCTCAGCCGGAATATAGATTTTTCCGCCATCAGTCAATTTTGCCGCCAGATTGACATTTTTAGATACCCAAATACGATCTGCCCCAGCTGACAATCCGCCTGAGATAATCAACAAGTCCTGGACCCGGCTATCATCCTTTAATGAATAAACTCCCGGGTTTATAATTTTACCGGCAATTTCAACTTTAATGGACTGTACCTGTTCTGCGCTGCTAGTAGCATCGGATGCTATAAATTCAAAAGTAGACTTATCGGATTTAACTTTGGGTAGGACGCGAATTCCTACAATTAGCAGAAGAATCCCAAAAGTGCCAATTATCAGAAAAGATCTGTATCTGCTAAAAATTTCAAAAAGATTTGAGGCTGTATTATCAACCATTTCTTATCTCTATACCCATCTTACTCCGATTTGCAAACTTTTAGCGCAGCAAAGAGGATTAGATGGGTTTATACTGAATAATTAGGTTGCAAACCTGAGTTATTGAAGTATATAGCAAAAGAAAAGTCAGAAGTCAAATAATCTAAAAGTGTGAACTCAGTTTTTCCCAATTATCAACCTGTCTAAAGCTTATCAACCAGTCTAAAGCTAAGCTTTGACGAATTAAAAGCTTAGCTTTTTATCATCAAAGAGTAACCTTGGAAAGAACTCTACTTTAACTTAAATCGGCTTAAATTACGAAATTAATCAGTTTTCCCGGAACAAAAATCGTCTTTTTAATTTTATAGTTACCGAGCCACTTACGCACTTTAGCACTATTCAAAGTTAACTTCTCCACAATTGATTGTATCTGTCCATCTTCATGATTTATCGACAAGGAATCGCGTAATTTTCCATTTATCTGAACGATAATCGTCACCATATCTTCAATAATTAATTTGGGATCATATGTCGGCCAGGGTTCTTTATGGATTGATTTGAAGTTGGAATTTGGACTTTTTTGATCCTGATTTCTTAATTTCTTGATTTCTTGATTTCTTAAAATGTCAAGGTTTTTACTATCATTACCCAACTTCTCTCTTTCAACTTCAAGCATTCTAATTTGTTGCCATAACTCTTCAGTCATGTGCGGCGCAAAAGGCGCCAACATAAGCAGAAAACTCTTAATAATGGTACTGTCGATACCTTCCTTATGGTCCATCCACCAGTTGGTAAATTCCATCAGTTTAGCTATTGCTGTATTATAGTGAAGCCTTTCGATATCTTGTGTTACACCCTTGATTGTTTTGGCCATGGTTTTCTTAGCTGCTACACTTGATTCCTGATGTGAGCTTCCTGATTCTGTTACTAAACGCCAAACTCTATACAGCCACTTGTGCATACCGGCGATTCCCCAGTCGCGAAAATCTCCCCCTTGATCAAACCGACCTAAAAACATCAAATAAGTTCGTAGTGTATCAGCTCCATATAAAGCGATGAGCTCATCCGGCACCACGACATTGCCTTTTGATTTACTCATCTTGGCGCCATCTTTAATAATCAGTCCATGTGCAAAAAAGCGTTTAAATGGCTCGTCTGGATCGAATTCAGCCTTTTTTGGCTGTCCGACCTTAAGAAAACCCCAATCTTTGAGCGCCATCCAAGTAAACCGAGTATACAAAAGATGTAAAACTGTGTGTTCGGCCCCGCCAATATAGGAATCTATCGGCATCCACTTTTTGGTCACATCATCTTCCCAAGGTAATATTTCAGATTTTTTGAAGTAAGAAGATGGATTTTTTTGATCATGAATTTTTGAATTTTTGATTTCTTGATTTTTCAATACTTCAAGGTTTCTAGTTTCAATATCTAACTTCTCTTTTCCATCTTCAAATGATCTCACACTAGGGTATCTTAGATAATACCAACTACTATCTAAAAATGTATCACACACATCCGTTTCACGAACCGCCCTGCCGAAACATTCCGGGCAAGTTGTTTCATAAAATCGTTCGACACTTGCCAGTGGTCCTTCACCGGTCCCGGTCGGTTTCCAATCTTTGACATCCGGCAGAAGCACCGGTAACTCAGCTTCTGGTACCGGGTACCAACCAACCATGCTTCGCATGGAATTTCCAATTTCCAATTTCCAATTTCCAATTTTTTGGTCATTGGGATTTGAGATTTGGGATTTAGGATTTTGACCGACATAACGTCCTTCTTCGCTTGTAAACCAACTCTTTCCTTCACTCGCACACATTTCACAATAAATCATCGGAATGGGGGCTCCCCAATAACGTTGGCGGCTGATGAGCCAATCCCGCAGGTGATACACCGTGACGCGTTTTCCCCAACCTTTATTCTCCAAATAATCCATCACTTTTATCATCGCTTCGTGAATATACATGCCATCTAAAAACCCTGAATTCATCATTGTACCTGCTTCCTCCTGAACTTGATCAATCCGGGTAATTTCAGATGTGTCGCCATCAGTTCCCACTACAACTCGTTTAATCGGAATACCCATTGCGTGGGCAAATTCGAAATCCCGTTTGTCATGTCCTGGGACACCAACAACCGCTCCTGTTCCTACATCCATTAAAACAAAATCTGATATCCAAATCGGCATCTTATATCCATTTAGTTGATTAATTGCATAAGCCCCAGTAAAAACTCCAGTTTTCAGTCTGCCTTCAGCTAATCTAATATCTTTTGGCTTATTTATTGCTATTCTGATATAACTTTTGGCCTTCATTGAAAATTCTTTAGTTACAATTTTCTGACATAAGGGATGATCAACTGCAATTACAATAAATGTCGCGCCGAAATTAGTATCCGGCCGTGATGTCCAAACGTTAACGGTCTCAGAAGAATTTTCGATTTGGTAGTTGATATTGATTCCTTCTTTTTTTCCGATCCAATTTCTCTGACCTATTTTGACCTTTTCTGGCCAGTTAAATTGTGGTTTGTAGGTATTTTGAAGCAGTCGCTGGGCATATGCCGTGATCCGGAAAAACCACTGTTCGAGGTCTTTTTTCAAAACAGCCGATGAACACCGCTCGCATTTACTATCGATAACCTGTTCATCTGCTAAAACAGTTTTGCAACTCGGGCACCAGTTCACTTCAGCTTTCGCTCTATATGCCAACCCATGCTTAAACATCTCCACAAATATCCACTGTGTCCATCTATAATAATCCGGATCATAAGTCTCGAGCGACTTGCTCCAATCAAATCCGTTTCCAATTTGGTGTAGTTGTCGATAAAAATTTACTTGGGATATTTTAGCATGTTCAGATGGGGTTCGACCTACTTTGATAGCATAGTTTTCACTATGTATTCCAAATCCATCGAGTCCAATTGGCTCAAACACATCAAATCCTTGCATGCGCATAAATCGGCCATGAATGTCAACGCCGGTAAATGCGTACATATTGCCAATATGTAAGCCTTCCGCTGAAGGGTATGGAAACATCATCAAGTTGTAGTAGGGCTTGCTGGCCCGTTTCAGGTCAGGGGTGTATGTTTGATCCTGTGCCCATTTATTCTGCCATTTGATTTCAATCTCTTGAGGCTTAAAGCGTTCCGGAATGGAAACCTGGGTTGAATTATTCATATAAAAAAACTCCCTGGTCGGGAGCTTATGACATTTCACTAGTACAAGCTCCTATTACTTCAAAGTTTCAAGAAGTATAAGTTGTGTGAAAATGTTCATATTATAATTCCCATCATACCACTCCTTAGATAAATGTCAATTTAAAGGAAAACTTCTTTATTCCTTTATCTCTTTATTTCTTTCTTTCCGCTTTCAAATTGTAAGATTTAAACTTTCTTTGGCCTGTCCTAACGGGTTTTTATATTTTTAGCAAACTCATGCTCCTATTGCTAACCTAATTTCCTATAAGTTATCACTGAATTTGAAAAAGGTACATTAATTATACAAAGATTGATGTAGCAGTCTAAAAATAATTACCCTTTTTATGTCCATTAATATAAGTCTAATCAATAAATGCTATAAGTCTTCAAACTAAACACCAAACATCTGCAAAAACTTCAATTTTTACAATTTTCTATCCAGAATTCTCTTCGCATTTGAATCGGATAAAAAATCTAAACAGCATTTAAACGTTAAAACTGATTTTTAATATTTTCTCTGAAAACTATATCCTACCTCTGACTAAATGTATCAGTTTTTACTATTTGTGCAAAAAAATCACCCGCATTTTTTTAAAAAAAACGGGTGATTAAAAATTAATTTTTAAAATTTTTTTTTATTTTGCACCTTGTGAATCCCGCTGTTGGCGGAAACAGTTGTTGCACAATACTGGTCGATCGCCTTTTGGTTCAAATGGTACCTGGGCTGGTTGACCGCAATTGGCACACGTGACGTCATACATTTGACGAGTTCCACGCATTTGCTGTTTCTTAAGTTTCCGACAATCAGGACATCTGGCTGGAGGATTTGTAAATCCTTTTTGCTGATAGAATTCTTGCTCTCCAACGGTCCAGACAAATTGTTTACCGCAGTCTTTGCAGGTTAATGTTTGGTCTTGCATAGTCTTTCTGATTCACCTCCTTGTCTCGCCGAAGTTTTGACGGAGGCGAAAATCGCCTCTGTTTTACTTACGGATCGAGTTGTAAATTCCCAGACTTACTTGTGGCCTATCTGGGAAAATCAATTGGAACCAGAAAGAGCTTATCAAGAGTACTAGGGTACTTGGAAGTATACCACATGTAGTAAAGATATGAACAACATTTGACGTGGTGGACCCGAGGGGAATCGAACCCCTATCTCCAAAATGCCATTTTGGAATCCTACCGTTGAAAGACAGGCCCAGCGAACTTATTATAAATTAATTCGGCTAAAGATTCTAATTCTAGTTGAGTTTTTTTGTGGGGATAATAGACATTCAAAACTCCTTTGTAGTCTATCTTTTTAGTAGGTTTACCAATGGTTCTTTTGTCTATTTGAGGTTTGTAGAATTGAGATAGAGGTATACCAGTGTATTTTGACCAATAAAGCTTTAATCGGTTTGGATTTTGATCTGCTCTACATTGTACTGCGCACTTTAGTCTAATATGCTCAATTGTAAAACAATAATCCAGTAATTTGATAAATAAAGTAATTATCTTTGGATTTGAGTTTCCTAGACTAAATGCATGTTTGTTAATCGATTTTGAGGCCTCGCCTAAACATAACATTGTTAGAGCAATTTTTGCTGTACTTTTATCTTTGATTTTTGTAGCAATTGGTAAATTTATTTTACCAATTTGGTCTAAAAATTCTTCTCTTTTAGCCTTATTCACCGCTATCGCAGTCGCTCGAGCCTTGCCTAGATTTTTTATATTTAGTCTGGTTATTTTTTCTATGTAGTTTTTCGGGAGAGAAATTTGTCTACAAATCCAGTGTAATGAACTTTTAGCTAGTCTAATATTTAGAATTTTGTTTATTTCTCCGTAGGTTTTACCTTCTGCTCGCAACTTATGGATCTTTTTTATAATCTTTTCTGAGTGGCGCGGCATATTTAAATCGTACCCTTATGAACTTATGTTGTCAAGATGGTCAGGAGTTCAATAATGTTATTAAATTAACTACTCTCTCTATTTGTGGACTCGGGCGGACTCGAACCGCCTACCTCTCGCATGCGAAGCGAGTGTTCTACCAGGTGAACTACGAGCCCATTCAAAGTCGGGCAAATGCCAATGCAACGGTCTGCCAGATGAGCTACGGACCCATACGAAACCAGCTTATTATCCAATAATCAAATCAACATATCAACAAAAAAAGAATATTGGGAAAAATTACTGTAAGAAATTTAAAGGATTGAGAAGCACACCGCCTTTATGGACTTCAAAGTGCAGGTGCGGACCTGTAGACCGACCGGTTGAACCCATTTTCCCAATCACCGCGCCCTTTGTGACATTTTGTCCAACTTGGACATATATCTCGGACATGTGACCATAAAGCGTCTGATAGCCGTTGCCGTGATCAATAATTATATGTTTACCGTAATCATACTTAAGTTCTTTGCGCAAGACGACTGTGCCGCTATCAGCTGCTAAAATTGGCGGCAGAGCATTGTTGGCGATGTCCACTGCCATATGGTATGAAACTGGACGTTGTGTAATCACGCCTTGAGTCGGCCACATAAATTGACCACTGCCCGAACGCGGAGTCCCAGTTCCTGCTTGAGCTATAAGCGGCGGGGCAAAACTTGGGTTTGGCGCTTCTGGCTGGACTCCGTCCGGAATCACAAGTGTCTGGCCTGCAGCCAATGCAAACGTATCTAAATCAGTATAATCATTAAACGGATAGTTGACGATATTTTGCGCATCCACTTTATATTTTTTTGCCAAAGAATAAATCGTCTCCCCTTTTTTGACTTTCACTACCACACCAGTCACCGGAGGAATTGCGATCTCTACTCCTATCGTCAATTTATCATCATCTTTAATATTATCCGTATTGATCCACTTAATTGAATCCACTGATACGTTGTATCTGTCAGCAATTCTGGCTAAAGTATCACCTGCTTGAACTTTGTAGGATTCAATACTATCGCGGGGTTTTTCGGAAATCTGGGTAAATGTCTCGGAATCGTCAAACGAAGTCAAAACTGCTGAAGGAGGCGTATAATCAGCCAGTTGGGCAGCTGCCACCGTCGGATAAGAATTGGCAACCGCGGGAGCCATGAGGACTCCGATCGTCACCAGAACTATAAAGGAAGAGTGTAAAAACGGTCGTTGATTGGCGCCGCGCTTCATCATCAAAAAACCTACCAGGATGTCTTTTTTGGCTTCAAACCAATACCAGAACTGCCGCAGACGCTTTTGGGCGTAGCGATAGAAGCATAAGTTAAATTCACGAAACTCCCTTAAGAATTCAAGGAGAGTCTTCATTCACGTACCCTAGCAAAGGTATGTTTAAATGTCAAACTAGGATCCTATGAAGCTCCCACAGACTTACGCCCGGGATATCTTCTCCCTGTAGCTTCGTCCGGAGCGGAATCCCTCCGGAGCGAAAATTCTTCGCTTTCATCCTCGAGCTTATGGTTCGACAAACTCACCATCCTGAACGAAGTCGAAGGACCCTCGCGGTTTTTCGCGAAGGGGGATAGTTATTTATCCACCTTTAGCGAGATTGTTTAAAAATTCCGCGTTTGTATCAGACTTAAGCATGGTTTCAATCAGACCCCGTGTTTGTTCAGATTCATCGTGCACCAGAGCCAGCATATTTCTAAGTGTCACGACACGCTTCATCGTTTCCTCGCTGATCAAAAGTTGATCCTGCCGGGTTCCCGAACGCTCTACATCCATAGCCGGAAATATCCGTTTCTCGGCAAGCTGGCGGCTCAAATGCAGTTCCATGTTGCCA
>JAHFKJ010000060.1 GCA_023245415.1 Candidatus Gottesmanbacteria bacterium
TCTGGTAGGGAGACCGGAGTAGCTGTCGGAGATGGACGTGCGCAAAAGCTCAAACGAAATTGTTTTCCCGCAAGTTCTGGATTAACCGAAATGATAGTGTTGATAATGACTTTATGGATGCAGGCCTCATCTTGAGAAAACTTGGTCACTTCCAGGAAAGTTTTTTCTGCTTTCAATCGCGTTGTTTCAAACGCCGGATTTAATATCGTAATTCCATAACTTGAAAGAGTCGGGAAAAACATAATACTGTAGTCAGAGTTTTCAAACAACACCGTATCCTGCAGTTTGTTTACGATTACAGGTTTATATGAAGGGGACAGTTCAGGTGGTAATAATGACTCCGTTTTCTTATTAATTACAATATACCCTACGGCGATTATAGTTAAAATTACGCTAGTAATAAATAAAAATTTCTTATTTTTCATAGCTTATAATTTAAAATCAATGTAGTAATTTGCAAGCTGTAGCTGAAGACCTCCAGTCTCCCCAACTATGATTATTATTATTATACAGCTCGGCAGCCTTAGCTACATTATTATCCGCATCGCTGTAATAAGCGTCCCATGTTCCCGGAGCCTGTTTTGAGTTAGCCGGCCAATCGTCATTTACAATTGACCTGTTTATTATTTTGCAGCTATTTGTCGGCCTTTTGGGATTGGTCACATTACCGTCTTTGTCATAAGTCTCAACTCCGTCTAAACAATGGATCCCAGGGGCATCATGCGCAAGACAATTAATTTGGAAAAGACCCCGGCTGATTTCCATTGTGTTATGCGGTGGAAGCAACGTACACCGAGCCCTACTTACAATGGCGGTGTTGCCGCCGCTTTCAAGATTGCAAATACATAAAGCTGCGTCAACCAGTGACTCAGCAAAATGCCGTCGCATAAGTTCTCTGGTGCAGGCCAAAGTTTCAATAACCGGTACTCCGGGAGTGTTGATTCCACCTGAACAAAAAGGCGTCGGGTCGATAGGAATTCCGTCCATTGAAACTTCGAAATGCACATGCGCGTTGCTGTTGCCGTTTGCAAGTTTTTGCGGAGTCAGTTGACCGACGACATTTTTTCCTCCTGCCTCTGTCGTAAATGTGTCTCCCACCGTAGCACTGGTATTTAAATGAAGTAGTTGAATCAGCCAGTGGTGACTGTTGGCCTCAGTTTCAAGGTAAACACCGCTGCCATTTTTAGTCGGACGGACGTTGACCACTTTCCAGGTAATAATTGGATCTGAACACGCTTGTCCTGCAGGACAGACATAAGGCACTACTACATCTGAAACATTCCAGGCATCTCCGCTGGTGACATCGATCGCCAGGCCATAGTATGGACATAATCCGGGTAGACTACAGCCAGGTGGATACATAAAGTTATCCGGCATGCTGTATGCATAAGGGGGTAAATGATTGGCCCAGTACGCCAGCGTTCCATGACCTCCGGGTGTATTGTAAGTGCCGATTTTTATTTTCGGGTCAGCCTCAGGTGGTATCGGACATGATCCTGAGGCAAGAATAGTCCCGTTAGTAAAGCTGACTATAGATTTGCCTTGGTAGACAAATGTATTAGCGATATCATAAATCACATCATTTACTCCTAGGTCGCTAATTCCCGGTAATTCCAAAAAACCTCCGATAACGATGATTAAAAAAACCACGATAAGCCAAAACCACCAGTTTAAAAAAATCGACTTTTTTAACCAATTTATTGCAGTTCGTTGAGCAGCACCCAATGGATTCATTCGCGAGAGCAAAGGCAGCGGGTTTAATTTTGAAAATAATCGAAACGGATTTAGCGCAGTTAGCACTGGAAATGGATTTAATTTAGGCAACCAGTTCAATGGATTAAGAGTTCTAAAAAGACCAAAAGGATTTAAAAAAGCTAAAAAACTGCTGGTTGCCGCAATCGGATGCGGTAAAGATGTTTTCTCGACAGATGAGCCTGTAGGAACCACAATTGGAGTTTCTCTTGATACATCTGATGGGAATGATGGAATTTGGCGGTAATCGAAAAATACCTGTGCAGTCTGACCAAAAATCAGAGGTTTAGGTAGTGCGGCAAACATTTGCAATGCCCGATGCGCGGGCATGAATTCACCGGCCAAATGAGCAAGTTGGTCATGTGTCAGGTTTATACCGGAGTTTTTGAGGTGGATGTCCAGTTGGGAAAGATAATTATTTAAAGTATCCGCCCCAAATCCTTCTGCAGCGAATTTAGACCAGGAATTAGATAGTGAAACCGCTGTATTTTCACTAATGCTTTCAATTTGATTTGCGCTTAAGTTAGAACTCTCCTTGGGACTTAATCCTGGGTGGGGAGTAGATTTAATATCAAGTAAAATTTCTTTCTGAAACTGAACAACTGAGGCGATCCATGACGCTTCCTGAATGACTGGAGCATAAGGCGAATCTGTAAGCGTCTGGCCCTGAGCCAGATTTATTTGCTCTATAGCTTTTGCCAGCTGCGGTCCGGCCGTGCTGGAAACCCCTAACGATATATGATACTGTTTAGTAATACGGGTTATTGCAGCTTCAGCAATTTTTTCAGCGTCTACATGCCCAAGTCTTTTCCGCGTTTCTTCGGATACCGTGTAGGTTTGAATTCGAGATTGCGGTTTTGACTTTAAAGCGTTTTGAATATCCGCGACTATATTGCTGGCTTCCTGCAAACGGTACTCTTGAGGCACGTGCGAAAATACTAGTTTTCCGTCAGCAGCCAAAGACAGATCTTTGGCCAAATCCGGGTTTTGGAGAGCGGAAAGTGCATATTGCTGAGACTTACGCAAATTATTTTCCCATTTTTG
>JAHFKJ010000042.1 GCA_023245415.1 Candidatus Gottesmanbacteria bacterium
AGAAGATACATTTAGGTTTGGTTATTAAAAAATTCGTACATCTTAGGTTAGAAAACAGATCAAATGCCCGGATTAAGATAGAAACATTAAAACAACGATTAAATGAAGCGTCGCGAAAGCCAGGAATATATATAAAAGTACGTTTAATTCGGCCGGTGATGCACACAAACGAGAAGTTGGTAATAAAAGCTCAGCAGGTTAAAGAGCGATTAATTCATGTTCGATCCAAAGTGCGCGAACGAGTTGTATCGATCGTGTGTATTTTGCGACAAAAGTTGCACCGCCTTTTACCAGTAACGATAAAAATCAGATTTAGACGCTCAGAAAATCTGCAGTTACACAAAAAAGAATCTAAAACACTTAGATTCAGACTCTTGAGTAAGTTACAGTTAAAACTCAAAGACAGCCGGACGTGGAACAAACTTAATCGGTCAATCAAGACGGGAAAATTACAGGTGAGGCGGTTACTGGGAAGACTTCGAAGATCACGCGCAGTTTTTCCGGGAAGAATTGAAAATGTTAAGAAAGTTATAACAACTCAAGCTGAGCAAAAGATCGTCAAAATTAGGTTAAGCAGAGCAGTTCAAAAGCTACGGAAGTCGGTTCTACATTTTTTTGAAAATTGGAAACTCGGCAATGTTTCTATTATGACTCTTTTCCAAAAAAAAGAACCGTTTAAAACCCATTTTGTTATCCAAACAGCAAGAATAAAAGAAAATATTAAACCTGTGGCGCACGTATTCTGGCTGTGGTGTTTGTGGCAATTATGGTTGAGTCAGGAATTCGACTTGAAAGCTGAGCGGCCGCAAAATGTTGCCTTCGGGCAACCGGGTCAATTTCCACAGCAAGTTAAAAGCAATCAGAAGCTGATATATCTTTACTTACAGCATTTCCAGCAAGGAAGCGTGATTGTAGGGTAATGAAAGCTTATGATATGATAAAACAGATGACCGATCTGCCCGATCCTACGATTCAAAATAATGGCACTGCCACCGGTTCAACTCCAGTAGCTTTGCAATCGAGTCCAACAAGCCAGACAACTACGCATGCGCTTACCAAGGAACAGGAACCGATCGGGAGCAACGAGCCGGTACTTGAGGAAATCGGTCAGGAAATAAGCGTCGCACCGGAGTTGGAAAAAATCGGGGTGTTGAAAACTAGCGAGACTATTGTGCTGCCACCGGATGTGCGAAAGATGGGCGTGACTGCAGTTGGTGTCGGTCAACCAGTTGTAACTACGACAGTACGCGTGCCTTTAACCGACGATCAGATAATAAAAGGCTTACACGCACAAATCATTTCCAGCATCAGATGGTTAGCCGAGTGGTGTATCAGGCAGCTCAAAAAAGGCCACATACATTTAAAAACTATTAAAGGTAAAATAGTGAGAGAGATAGGTAATACGTAAGAATCGACATGTAGAAAGTTGCAATTCGTTTCACTTATTACGTATCACTTGTCACAAATTTTTATGTCCACATCTGATTTGATTGCTGAATTTGTGTTTCGGATTCAACTTATTGCAGTAAGTACCGGACTCCTGCTGGTGGCTATGTCGGGATTTGCCCTGATTGGATTTATTGTACTCCTGTGGATGCGCTACAAAGATCGGGAAGAGCGGTCGCTTGAGTATGTTTTGTTACTAGTAGCTATCCCTAGGGACAATGAAGTCAAGATCGATGCTGCGGAACAAATGTTTACATCATTGTCAACGCTTTATAAGAGCGGTTGGTTTAATCTGCTGCGGCCTCAAACACATATCAGCTACGAAATTGTGGCTACACACGGGGATATCCGATTCTACGTCAGTGCCCCGGCAAAGCTGCGCGATATGGTAGAAAAACTGGTATATGGAGCCTATCCCGGTGCGGATATACTGCTTGTTGATGAGTATAATATTTTTTCCGAGACCGGCAACGTGGTTTTTGCATCACTTAGGCTTAAATCGGCTGATTATTTACCGATTAAATCATTTCGCGAACTTCCGATCGATCCGCTGTCTTCAATTACCTCAACATTTTCCAAAATGCAAAAAGGCGAGGGAGCGGCGATGCAGGTGATCGTAGCCCCGGCTGGAAGTAAATGGAAAAAAGCCGGACAAGGTTTTGTATCGCATATCAAAAAACAGGAAGCTGATCCGGAAAAAGCCAAGTTCAGCTATGACCCGAAAACACTTGAGGCAATTATGAGTAAATGTACTAAGCCAGGATTTAAGACACTCGTACGCATTGTCGTCTCTTCAACAAGCAAAGAACTAGCGCAAATGCACCTCGATAATTTGCTGGGAGCTTTTTCCCAGTTTGCATCTGATCAAAATAATTTCACCAAAGCTAAAATCCTGATCAAACGCCTGTTTATGGTCGATTTTATTTACCGCTATTTTCCAATTCTGGAATTTCCCCGCTACCGACAAACATCAATCCTTTCCAGTGAAGAACTGGCGACCTTGTTTCATTTTCCCAATAAGTCGATCGAGACTCCGCATATTCATTGGCTCAATGCTAAACGGGCGCCGGCGTCATCACTCATAGCATCAACCGGTCTCTTTTTAGGTAACTCGCGCTATCGGGGAGTTGTTAAACCCGTTTACATCTCGCGTGACGACCGCAGACGGCATATGTATGCGATTGGAAAAACAGGTGTGGGTAAATCGGAGTTACTCAAGTCACTTATACTTCAGGATATCAAAGCCGGCGAAGGTGTATGTTTCATCGATCCTCACGATACGATTGACAAAATTTTACCTTTGATCCCTCCGGAACGCGCTGAAGACGTCATTTATTTCGACCCGTCTGATACTGAGCGGCCGATGGCGCTGAATATGCTGGAAGCCTATACCGAAGAACAAAAACATTTTGTAGTGACTTCAATCGTCGGACTTATGTACAAGCTGTATGACCCGATGAAAACGGGTATTATCGGACCCCGGTTCGAACATGCGGTCAGAAACGCGATGTTGACGGTGATGTATGAGCCGGGGAGTACATTTGTCGAAGTCGTGCGGGTGCTGACTGATTCGGCATTTGTCCAGCAGATATTACCTAAAGTCCAGGATCCGATCATCAGGAGGTACTGGACGGATCAAATCGCGCAAACGGCTGACTTTCACAAATCCGAGGTGCTCGACTATATCGTTTCTAAGTTCGGCCGGTTTGTCACTAATAAACTAATGCGCAATATCATCGGCCAAAGTAAAAGCGCCTTTGATTTCCGCAAAGTCATGGATGAGGGAAAAATACTGCTTATCAACCTGGCCAAAGGCAAGATTGGAGAAGAAAATTCCAACTTTTTGGGTCTTATTTTAGTCCCCAAAATATTAATCGCGGCGATGAGTCGGCAAGATACTCCGGAAGACGAGCGTCGGGATTTTTATATGTATGTCGACGAGTTCCAAAACTTCGCCACTCCTGACTTTGCCCAGATTTTATCTGAAGCCCGCAAATACCGGTTAAACTTAACTGTTGCCAACCAGTTTATCGGCCAGATGGAAGAAGAGGTAAAAAATGCAATCTTTGGCAACGTCGGTACTCTAGCTTCTTTCCGCGTGGGCGTGACCGATGCGAATTATTTACAGCATGAATATCAGCCGGTATTTAATGAATCAGATCTTATCAATATCGAGCGGTACAATGCGTATGTCAAGACAGTGATCGGCAACGAACCCACTCCGCCCTTTAGCGTCGATATGACCCGCGATGTGGCAGAGGAGAAGCGGATATCCAATCCCAAAGTGGCTCAAGCAATTATTCAGCTATCCCGCCTCAAATACGGCAAACCGCGGGAGATTGTCGAAGCCGAAATTGCCCAGCGAGCGAGGCTGTAATTCGTACATATGTACAACTTGACAAAATCCTGCGTTTCAACTATAATTGGGTTATGCGAATTATTTCCACTTATGAACTCCGGTCGCAGTTGTCACAATACCTGGACGAAGTTTTACTGCAGGGGACTTCGTTTATAATCAGCCGCAACCGCAAACCTATTGCCGTCGTTACTCCCTATAAAAAAAGTACTGCTCCTGATTTCTCCCAATACTATGGATTTTTAGGTAAAGGAGAATCAGGAATGGCATTTGAGCAGCGCATCAGGCGGTCAACTAAAGAAAAAAAACGCATCGAACACTTGCGCCAGCGGCCATGAAACTAATTATTGATACAAATATTCTTATCGACTACTCTAAAGGTTATACCAAACTTCTGTCTTCACTTCTGGAAAATCAATTCAAGAATCAGGTTGAACTGTATGTAAATCCGGTTATTGTAGCTGAATTTTTTACGGATCGGACACTACGAAGCATGCATAAACTGGCGACTGCACATGAATTTATCAATTTGTTCAAGGTGGTTGACCTGACAAAACAGACCGGATTATTAGCCGGGGAATTTCTGCGCCAGAAATACGTGCTTTATTTAGCCGATGCGCTCATATCTGCCAGTTGTATTTTAGTGAAAGCTCAACTAGTTACTCGTAATACATCCGACTTTGCTAAAGTGCCAGGATTGGTATTTTATAAAGTGTAGCTTGAGGCCGAAATCACCCAGCGAACCAGGCTGTAGTTAATCAACTAATCTTCTAATCAACTTATCCAACAATTAATAAAAAAAAGAATTTAAACAAAAGCAGCGGTTTGGTGAAGAGCAAGTTATTTGATACAATTATCTGAAATTAATTGAATTTATTGGATAATTTGTTGATTGAATTATTAGATGATTAGTTGATTATATTGGGCCAGTAGCTCAGTGGTACCTGCCGGCAGGCAGGGAGCGGTAGTCTTATTCACCTGCCAAAGCGCGCTGGTAGCTCAGCGGTAGTAGCACTACTCTTATAAAGTAGGGGTCGATGGTCCGAATCCATCCCAGCGCACACATTCATCTCCGCCGGCCGGCGGATCCTTAAGTACAGATAGTTTTGTGGAATTGAAGTCATCAAAACTAGAGCTGGAGATATTTATTAATAGATATTTCCTCTATCTTCAATAATCCAGATCTTGATCTCCTTTTTCAATTCATTTACCGTAAAAAGAATTCTTCTTGACCCAATCCTTAGTCTTGTCATATTTTCAAACTTTCCTTTTAGAGGCTTTATGTCTAAGTTTTTTACTTCATGTAGTTGTGCCAGTCTGTTTATAGCATTGGAAACTATGTGGTAACTTTTGGGGTCTAATTTGGATAAAAATTTTGCCGGCTGTTTGCCAAGGAGGAGTTTGAACATTTATATAATCTTTTTCTTTTTACGCTGCTTTTTGTCAAACTCTAGAAAATCTGTAAACTGGTCTCCTTTTTCAATTGCTTCCGCCAGTTTGCTCGCTTCTTTTTTTTCCTCCAGTTCTTCAAATAAATGAATAATTTGTTGATATAGAGTCGGAGATAACATGACAGCGATAGTATCGCTATCTCTGGTGACCAAAACCGGCTGATTCTGTTCTAAAAGTCTAATGATATCGGCGGTTTGATACCGTAGGTCGGTAACTGACTTGATAGTTGGTAAGATCGGTAAATTCATACATCATAATTATGTCTTATTTATAAGACATTGTCAAGGTGGTTGGGTCCTCATAAAAGCCTGCTATGAATCAAGCCAAACGGGTCAACTCGGTCACACAAAAAGCGAAGCTTTGCACCGAACTCTTATCTGGAATAGGGAAAGCATGAATTGACAGAAACTTGTTAAGAACATATTTAATTTAGTATAGATCTAAAAAATTTGATATACTTTTAATGATAGAGGGAAAAATTCTTATGAGTGATTTCGGCGAAAGAAATATATTTGAAGTAAGACAAGAGTTTTTAGCCGATCTGCGCCAAAAAGTAGATGCGGCATTTGAAAACCGGAAAGTCGTGAAAATTATTCCTGAGGGGGGGTAGATGAGGCCAGTTTTCAGAGACAAAAAAGACTTGGGGAAAAAATGAAACCCGTTCATGGTAATGCGGGGGTTACAATCACACCCAGAGAGGAAGAACCCAATGAAGTTTCTGTTAATAATTCCCACGATTATAAAGACCTAGTTCAGCTTGCGGCAGAGAAGTTAGCCGAACATTATGGATATTCACAAGTGTGGGTGAGTAGAACAGTCGAAGAAACTCTTAAACATGAATTTGAACATCATGTCCCAGCTTTAGGGCAGATTGGGTTAAATGTTAAATATGATATTAATTTTTTACAGGATCAAAACACCGGTATTATTGGATTTTACGCATCGGTGGCAATGACTGGGAAAACTCGCGTCGGAGTATTACGGAAAGTTTTTGGTGCTGTAAGTAATAAATCGAGAAGCGACGACGTTTTTCTTAGAGGCAGATGACCTGATTTGTTAGATGAACTCGAGTAAAAACCATATGTACAACTTAATCCGCCATTAGCGGAATCGTCTCAGTCATTTGGCGTAATATATGTGTCGCAATCCAATTTTTTTGGTTTCACTTAAGGCAGTTTTTTCATAATCTCAGTATGGGCACAACGACTAAAAAAAGTAGGAACATGATGGTATAATAGTTACAAATGAAGAGAGAATTAGTAATTATCTCAAAAGGTAAACAAATTTTAAAAAAACTCCAACCGGAACTCAAAAAACAATATGAGGTGGGAGATTATGTTTCAATCGATGTCGATACAGGTAAATTTTTTGTAGGTGAAACTTCAGTAAAAGCCTTGGAAAAAGCGCAAAAAGTATTTCCCCAAAAACAATTTTTCCTGGCTCAAGTGGGTAGAATGACCGGACTTCTTAAATGAATCCGTATTTAGATCCGCACCACAACCCGCGTATGCAAATTCAGGTCAAATTAGAGACTTGGGATAAATATGATTGTTTGATTGATACCGGTTTCTCAGGCGGCATTGCATTGCCGGATTTATCAAGTAGAAAGTTAAAGCAGAAACCTATTGCTTTTCAGGAATATGAGTTGGCCGACGGTTCGCACAAAGTCTTTGAACTCTATAAATTACGAGCTAAATTTAATCTTCTAGAAAAAATAGTGACTGCTTTTTTTACCAACAGCCGTGAAGGACTAGTTGGTATCGAGTTTTTAACTGGTTTTTATTTACATCTAAATCTTAGGAGTTTTTCCGTTAAATTGGAATAAATATATGGAATTAGTAGTTTTAGTTGACGAACAGAATAACGAAATTGGCACTGCTGAGAAAAATACAGTGCATTCTACGAATACACCTTTACACCGGGGATTTTCGCTGTTTTTGTTTAATTACCAAAAGCAACTTCTCTTAACTCAACGCTCATTTTCAAAAAAAACATTCCCCGGAATTTGGACCAATACAGTCTGCGGCCATCCGAGCCCTGGAGAAAAAGAAGTGGATGCGGCCATAAGGAGATTAAAAGATGAGTTAGGTATTGACCTTGGTCTTATAGGGTTGAACCCTCATGAGAGATCAACCCTTGTCAAAGTGATTGCCCAATACCGGTATCGGTTTGCAGATAAAAATGGAATTGTGGAAAATGAAGTGTGTCCAATTCTTGTTGCTCATTGTGACCTTGATCCCCAGCCCAATCCCAATGAAATAGAGAATTGGAAATGGATCGACTGGAAAGAGTTTTTGGTTGAAATTAAGAAGAGACCAGAGTATTATTCACCCTGGTGTGTAGAAGAAGCGAAGATATTAGAGAAGATACTAAGATACTGAGATATTAAGATACTAAGGAAAAAAGAATAAGAGAAAATGACAGAATCTGCAATAAGTACACCGAAAGTTCTTGACGATCTTCGATTAGTTGGGTCAGAAAAACCAATGGGTTACTTATCTCGAAGAACAATTCGAGAAGCAGGTAGTTCTTTAGAAGCAATTCAATCGGAAGTTGAATTACTTGGGTTAGCTACTATGATTATTCCTGCAAAAGAAAATGCACCAGACAGCGAAACGATATTTGTATATCATAATAAAGCCTTACGAGAGTTATTAAACCGTAATCAACAAGTTTTGAAAATTGCTGGGTGGCCAACAGAACCAGCTGAATTTATTCAATGGGTAAGTAATCGTGATAGGGATCCTAATAAAGTAGTACCTATTCGAACGCCATTATATAGTGTTATAGCCGATGCTTTTGGTGATAAATCAAATGGTGGCGTTTAGTAATAGAATAATCGTAAAGAATTATGATGAAAAATGTAATAGAAGTTGATAATTTTGAATTCCCTTACACTGATCTCCGTTTTCCCGGAGAGAATCAAGGAGAACGGATTTTGTTTGTGACGCGGGAATCTGAAATTATTAAAGTTATTCGTTTACTGGCTCTTACCGGAGTTACATTGCTCATTTTAGTTTTAGGATATCTGATCGTAACCACGATTGAGAGATTTGTTCCTCAGGTGGGAGTTTTAGTGATGCTGGTCATTTTCCTTTCGCTTGCCGTATTTGGAATAGGTTTATGGTGGGTGCTGGCGACTTTCAAAAAATCTGTTTTTATCATAACTACCCGGCGCTTAACCAAAATCATCTATACGACGCCCTTTACGTCTTATCAGTTTTCGCTGGGACTTGATGAGATAGAGGATACGGGCTCATATGGAGCCTCATTTTTTGAAGCCCTATTCGGGCTCGGGTTTTTTGTAGCCAGGTCAGGGGCGGGAGCGATCAAAAACTTCAAAATCGTCAATATCACCTATGCCAAAGATCTACACAATTATGTGAATAAACTACTCTACTCGTTTAAACATTTTCCCCAGCGGATCAATGAGTTCCGACCGTTTATTCCGAATTTGAAAGGAGAAGCTCGGGAAGCGTTGTTCCAAAAATACCCAGAGTATAAGACGGAATTTGAGTAACTAGAGATATTAAGATACT
Organism: Candidatus Gottesmanbacteria bacterium; assembly: GCA_023245415.1. GTDB lineage: Bacteria > Patescibacteriota > Microgenomatia > UBA10105 > UBA10105 > JAHFKJ01. Next base: position 8,794 of record JAHFKJ010000042.1, read on the forward strand.
AAGGGTAAGAAGAGATACATGGATAAAATTAGAACTTTTGAAGATTTAGTAATTTGGCAAGAGGCACATGTATTAACGTTACTCATTTACGAAGTTACTAAGAATTTTCCCTCTTCAGAAAAATTTAATTTAACATCTCAATTACGTCGAGCTGCAGTTTCCGTAGAATCTTGTATAGCAGAAGGTTTTTCTAGGTTTCATTACAAAGAAAGGGTTAATTTTTATTATGATTCAAGGGGTTCATTGGGTGAAATCCACAGTCAATTATTGGACGCACGTGATTTGCGTTTTATTACAACAGAAATATTTCACAAAGTATATCTTCAAATAGATAAAACAGGAGTCATTTTAGGGGGTTTAATTCGACAAACGGAGCGGTTATCTTCTCTTAAGAAGATCTTCCGAGTATCTTAATATCCTAATATCTTAGTATCTTACTCTACAACTCCTCAAGCTTTACACTCTTTTCGGCTGTGCCCTTGACGAATTCCAGATATTTTTCCGTTGTTGAGAGGCGCTTGTGACCCACGAGTTTGGAAATGATTGTGAGTGGCGTTCCGGACATCAGGTGATGAGCGATAAAGGTGTGGCGCAAATCGTTTACTTTGGCCATTTCAATACCCGCGAGTTTAAAGTAGCGGTCAATAGAGGTACGGATATTGCGAATCAGTAATGGTCGACCGGTTTTTGTTATAAACAGAGTCTTATTTTGCGTCTTAGAACGGATCTCAAGATAACGGTCGATGGAGAACTTTGCTGCTTTATTGAGAGGCACTGACCTTTCGGCGTGAGATTCCTGAGGGGAGATGTGTAAATTTTCACCATTTAAATCATCAAGATTTAAATTTGCCAATTCTCCGATGCGAATCCCGGTTTGTAAAAACAGCTCGACTATCGCTGATATGCGTAAATCATCACGACAGGCATCCCGGAGAGCCCGATATTCAACTTTTGATAAAATACGTGGAGGTTTAACAACATATTTAGGATGTGATATATCAGCAGCAGGATCTTCAGTTACTAAACCCTGACTTTTGAGAAAACGGTAAAATGTCTTGATCGAGTTTATTTTTCGTGAAACTGATTTTGGGGTGTAGCTGTCTTTGCCCAGTTTTTCTAAAAATCCGTTTAAGTCTTCTTTAGTGACATCGGTAAGCGTGTTTTTACCTATTTTTTTCAGATGGCTAATTAACTGGTCGATATCTTTGCCATACGCGACAATCGTCGCCCGGGCGCGCTTTTTAGTACTAAGAAAGTTAATAAATTCCGCATGGGAGCGGTCTAAATCTAGTTTTTCATCCATAAACAAGGCCTATAATATCACTAAGAAGGTATGCTGTCAACAAGCACATTTCAGCCTCAAGCTTACTCTAGCACCAGAACGCCTCGCCTTGTCTTAGGTGTTACCGAATGTTTACTTGAGGTTTTCAGTACTGGGTTTCGGACCTTATTTCAAAGAAGCCTCGAGTTAGGCTCGGAGAGTGCTCACTTGCAATAATAATCAGTAGAGTCATATTATATACGTGCTTTATGAAATCCGGATGGACGCGGTTTTTGATTACTTTTATAAGTCTTATTGCGATCGTGAATTTAACCCAGTCAATTTATACTTTGTGGCATAAAGGTGGGATAATTGAGGATCAAAAGGCGCTTAAAGCTAAACTTGAGGACGAGAATAAGATGCTTAAAAAGCGTCTTGAGGAGACTCAAACTGATGCGTTTGTCGAAAAAGAAGCCCGGAATAAGCTTAATTTGCAAAAAGAAGGCGAGGTTGTAGTGATTATTCCCAAAACTCCTGTTGAAGAAGTACCTCCAGAAGATCCCTTGCCCCAACCCAACTGGCAAAAGTGGTGGAAGCTGGTATATTGAGTGAAATGTGATAAGTGAGAAGTTAAGAAGAAATCGGGTCATCATGTTCAGCACTATCATGCTTCACACCGACCCGATGGGGATGAAAGAAATTAGTATCCCCAGTGCCAGGGCAGCGTATCAAAACTGGCACCCAGAATTAATACTTCTGCTTGCCCTATTGTACCAAACTATGCATCAATGGGGTATATGAAAAAAATATCGGTGCCCTTCTTGCCACTCAAGTCAAT
>JAHFKJ010000011.1 GCA_023245415.1 Candidatus Gottesmanbacteria bacterium
CATTGTCTCCGGTAACATTGGCTCCGTTAAGAACAGGAGCGCTTCCTGGCTTTTGATCTGAACATTTGGGAGCTTCACCGGATGAGTTATGGTTGGTATTGTCGTTGTTGTTTGAGTTATTGTTTGAACTGCAGTTGGCATTATCTGTCACCGTAACCGCTATTGATCCGGTGTATGATTGGCCGTTATACCAGATGGTGACATAGACATTGCCTGTTCCATTGTTCAAAGGCTTAAAACTGGCCTGATTACCATTGATATTCTCAAGTGTTCCGATTGAGTTCGTAGAACTCATACCCCAGTCAATTTGAGTAATGCCTGAAGTGATTGGCTGGCCAGTCTGATCTAAGAGATTTGCTGTCATTGTGGTAGATGAGCAATTGAGTCCTGTGGTTATAGAACCTGGATCAATTATCACTTTGGTCGGAACAGGTGAAACTGATGGTGAAGGTATGACACTAGGACTAGGTTCAATGCTGGGACTTGGTGATATAGATGGAGATGGTGATGGAACATCAGATGGACTTACTGATGGAGTTGCGCTTGGTAAGTCAGATGGTGATGGACTTGGACTGACACTCGGTGACGGTGTAGGAATATCACTTGGTGATGGACTTACTGATGGAGTCGGTGTAGGACTGTCAGTGGGTGATGGACTGACACTTGGTGTCGCACTGGGACTGACAGATGGAGAAACACTTGGACTGACAGATGGAGAAACACTTGGTGTGGGACTGGGAATTACTTCCAGTTCAAATGCACCAATGTCGATGCCTGATCCTTGCGGTCTTGAAATACCACGTTGATCTGCTCCTGGTGCTCCAGCTGCAGTACCGGCATCAATGGCTGGACTACCGATATTTAAAGCATGAGTTGGGGTCAATCCGCCGTTATTGGCCAAAGAACCAATGTTGGGATTTGTATTTGGTAAATCTCCACCTGCAGTTAGGTTGCAAGTACCATCAGATGAAAGATTGTTTCCCAAAGATATTATCGTACCAAAACAGTTATCGATTGAATTACCAGAAATGAGTGTATTTTTGATTTTGAAATTGGGAGATACTCCAACTGCATACAAATATATACCAGCACCATTGCCACCGTTGCTGTTTTGGGCAATCGTTACGTTGGTAAATGTTGCAGCCGTATTAGCCCCTGAATCTACTTCGGAATCAATTCCTGCACCTCCATTTGTACTACTCGTGTTTCCACTAAACGTCACATTTGTCAAATTGACACTCTCTGCATATATCGTTGATATTCCTCCACCAAATGTACCGGTGCTATTTCCGGTAATAGCACTGTTGTTAATCGTAAGTTGAGAGGCATAATCAGAAATAATTCCTCCACCATTAAATACAGAAGAATTACCTGAAATTTGTGTATCGTTGAGAGTCAGTTGGCTATAAATGAAATTGTAAATACCTCCACCGCTTGAGGAAGTATTACCACCTGTAACCAGTAATCCAGTCATGGTGACTTGAGTCGGATTTGACCCGTCTAAAGGAGAAAGAATATCAAACACCCGATCTATAAAATTAGCATTGACCGTGCGCAGACCATTGAAACTGGGATCTTTATAGATATCTAGATCATCCGTGATATCCAGGTCACCGGTAGCAGCTGCATCTTCATTTAATCCAACAATCGTCAAAGTCACATCTGCATTCAAACCTATTTTCTGTTTTCCAGGCATTGCATTTGCTTCCTGGATAGCTGCCCGAAGCGTACAAACTCCAGAAGCCGTGGCACAGACGCCGTTTCCAATATTGGCATCCACCTGATCTAAACTTGAGTTAACAATGAAATCGGTTCCGGCTGGGAAGTTGGCTTTGGCTGGACGGGTCGCGATAAAAAGTGCCGCGGCTAAAACCGCGAAAATGAAGCTAAATGTTGCTACGACGGGCCAAATGTTGTGTTTCATATGACTCATAGTAAGAGTAACGGGGAATTATATATGAAGACCTATAACTTGTCAAGAGGTGTAAATGAAGCTCTTTTGGACAGGATTTTAATTTTTACCTGAGACCCTATAGGTAAATTTAAAAGGAAAATGATACATTTCAGGAGTTACGTACTTCGTCATTGCGAGGAGCTTAAGCGACGCGGCAATCTCAAATCGAGAAGATTGCTTCGCTGCATTTCATTCCGCTCGCAATGACGGGCTGTTTCATAATAAACTGCTTAACTCCCGACCTTTTAGAAATTAGCTGCTTCTCTATTACCGGGATTTAATCCATGAGTCGATGAACTGATTCTTAAGACACGTTGATTCTAAAGTTGTCTGAATACTAAACTTAAAGATTGGTTTTACGGTTTTATTAATTATACAGGGCCTTTATTGCATCAAACAGCGGACTAGTAAAGGCTGCACTGGAAATACCCTGGGGGGGCAAGTAGCGTATCATCCCCGACCCACCGATTTATATGTGCCTGGACTATTTTAAATGCCTTCTTATTATCTACTAAAATTTGAGCTGCTTTATCGAGTACTTTTAATGCATTCCGGGTATTAATTTTACCATCATTAACAAGTGAGGCATACGCGGCTGCCACATATAAAATAGACATCTACCGAGTCGGCCGAAACGTGATCTAATTAACCTCAACCAGATCGAACAGAATAATTAAGAGCCAATGTCCCTGTTAGCAATGCAGGCAAAAATCTAAAAGCGAATTCACGTCTGGATACTCCTTCGCCTATTTTCGGTCCTGGCATAATCGCTGATTTTACTTAACTCTTAGAGTCAGTGCAACCCAAGGTTAATCAATAACTTTGCCCGCCTGAAAGGTGGATTGGCTTGACGCCTGGGGAAATTTTCCACTTCCCGCTCGCGCCATAAAAATATAAAATTCAAAAATTTCATCATCTTTTTATCTTTTCCCAATTCTAATCTGAATAATCTTTAGGAAAAAAAGTTAACAAATTGTGCTATGATTGCAGCATGAAACAAATTGATTTATATAGAAATATGAGTGGTGAGAAACGGCTGGAAATTGCGTTTCGATTATCTGATCTGGTCCGCGAGTTGGCAATTTTGAACATCAAATCCGACAATAAGAATTTGAGTCATAAAAAAGTTATTCATAAGTTAAACAAACGATTGGAATAACTTTCTTATGGGACAACGGGAACTACTCTTATATCTGGTAATGTTACTTAACCGTTTTCATATTCCTTATTTGCTTACGGGTGGATTTGCGGTTTCTTTTTATGGAAAACCTCGTTCAACAAATGACATCGATTTTATCATTGAGGTTGTAGAAAAACAGCGATCAAATTTTGAACGCTTAATTGATACTCTTGATCCGGAATTTATATATCAAAAAAACAGTATCCTCAAGTTAGGCAATCAAGTGACTGAATTTAACTTCATGTATCTAAAAACTGCAATTAAGGTAGATTTTTGGGTCAGAAGTATTAACGAATTTCAAGAAAAGTATCAGCGCCGGCACATAATGCACATCGAAAATCAGATAGTCGACTTAGTTTCTGCGGAAGACTTGATTCTTACTAAACTGCGTTGGTGTAATGAAATTTTCAGCGACCGGCATTTCATTGATTGTGTGGGGATGTGGCAAATTCAAGGTCGGAAATTGGATAAAAATTTTCTTGAAACAGAAGCGATAAAACTTGGATTAAAGCAACTTTTGCATGAAGTGACAACATTTCCTACTGGGTAAAATTACTAAACCTTCAACAGGTGGTATGGCATGGCCTTAGTTTGTCATAAATTTATTACTCAAACAGGAAGAGGGAAATAATTTCATCGTCCACCTGAAAGGTGGACTGGCTTGACACCTGGGGAAATATTCCACTTCCCGCTAACACCGTCAATCTCAATCAGTTTTCCATCAGGAATATTTTTAGCACGCACGTCCACAAGCGCCGGCACGCCATATTCACGGGCTACAATCGCTCCATGAGACGTGGGCCCGCCTTGTAAAAAAATGATCCCCTTGCACCTCGGGAAAAGAATCGAAAACTCGGGGCTTGCCTGTGGAAAAATACAAATAACACCTGCAGGAATGATCGCTGTCACACTGCGGATTTGTTTAACTCTTCCTAATGCAATTCCTTTGGAAACTCCCGTACCTTCACCGTTTTTGGGGAACGTATTTTCTTGATTAAGTTTTATATTAAATACATAAGGAGTCGTATCATCATGTAAATTTAATAATTGTTCCCGTAGTTTATATTTAATATTAGTCTGACCTGCCTGTTTTAAAATCGACTGGCGTAAACTATTTATAAATATCAGTGCTTTACGCCGACTTTGGGTGCGAAAAATTTGCAGTCTAATAAGCGCGGTAATAAATTTATCCATTTTTTCTAAAACTTGAGGTTTCTCGATATCCACTCGCGGGGCCGGCATGCTTTGATCAATCCGTTTCTCAATCTCTTGTGGTATCTCAAACCAACGCGGGCAGGTGAGTTCATAATCCTGATCTGCGCGCATTCCATAAATTAACAAATAGTTAGCAATCGTCATTTGACCGCTTTTGACCTGGAACTGATCTTTGACGGATAAAAAGAACCAGTCTTCCCGGGCAATTTGCTGGCTTAAAAAGTGCATTATTTTTTCATCTTTACATTCGCGCCTGACAAAGGTTGCAAAAAATTCTGCTAGAGTACCTATAGCAATTACATAGGTCCAGACTTGTTCGGTTAAAACGCGGTCAACTTGTTTTAAAGTCGTGGTTTGATCTGGTTCAGGTATTAAAGACTCTAACTTTTCGGCCAAAGTCACTACCGCTTCAGGTTTTGCTATCCAGATTGATTGTTTTTGCAGAAGTTTAAGAGTACCTAACCAGCTTGCCGGACGGATTATTTTTTGCCAGTTTAAGTGTAGACCCGGTACATCTGCAAATTGTTGCTGAGTAATGTATGAAAACAGCGTATTTTGATAAAGAGTCTTTTCCTCTTCAATTAAATTAACCATGAGCTGCCCGTTAACCAGAGCCACAACAGGTTCGTTTCTTTTCACATACGGCAAACCTAATAACTCCATTGCCAAACCTAAACTCGTACTGCCCGTAAACCAGTGTCGCACAAATGAAAAAGTGAGAGGTGAAGGACGGGCAACTATTTCTGCCAGTCCTCCGTTATAATAGTAAGAAGAATCAACCATAGCAGAATAAAAAATAATGTTTAGCCATATTGTCTTAGTAATAATTTTGTGTACCTTGGCGTTATATCAACCCGCCGAGGTTCATGCGATCATCATATTACCGGCTCTAATTTTAATACCAATAGCCAAAGTCGTGGCCGTTATTATGGCAGCCCTTGGTTTACCAAGCCTAGGAATTGGTATTTTCCTGCACAAATTTTTTAATACGCCCTTTAAAAGAATTATGGTCTATATTCTGTTTGGTTTAATTTCTTTAGCCGGTGTACTGATCCTGGTATTAAAACTAATCAATCCCCACCGACCGCTGTGGTAATCGTCCTCTTTCACTAAGTCCCTAATTAACCTATTCCGCTTTTATTGCTTCCCAAATGTCTTTACATATTAAAAAAATCGCTTCGGACGGATATCGTTACCCACATTACAAACGGAGCTTCATTTATGGATATATTCAATCAATCCAAATCCGTTCACTTTCTCCCCGTCCGCCAGCGTCACTACTGCCTCCACATTACCCATATACCATTCATATGCACCGCCTTCATTTTTATTTAGAGCATCCAGCCGATGAATAGAAAGCGTGAGGTTAAGCGGATACCTTAAATTAAACGTATAGTTTTCTGGCGGGCTTACACTTAAATCAATTGAAGAAATTACGTCAAAAGTTTTCGTTACCTGATCATGCGGTGTTTCTACAATTGCTACCTGGTGCGTTTCATATATCGATGTCGGTTTATCGACGTGTGTCATATCAATATGATAAAAATTTCCCTGATCATCCCATAAAATCAGCCATGAGGTTGTAAGTCCAAAGGGTTCAGAATAAAACTGGATTTGCGAGGCATCTTGAGAATAAATGCGGCTGTACATAATATAAGCCGGAGCTATAACTCCGTCGATACTTAACAAACCTGTTCCCCGTGACATAAGTTTTGTATATCCGGGCAGACTCCGTAAACTCATTTCATTGGATAATTCACCGGTATCAAATTTTATACTCACGTTATCAACGACTATCTCACCCTGGGTTTTTTCTTTTAAAACCCGTGATTTATCAATCTGCGTCTCCCATAATTTTATCAAGTTGCCTGGATGGATTTGGAAATCAACATAAGTATTCGCCGAAAATTTACGCTTCCAGGTTACGCCGTCAAAAAAGCTGACCCGACCGTTGTGGACAAATTGGGAATTAGTTTCATTTCGCGACAACGTCGCCACCAAAACTTTGCGCGGTAAACTTTTCGTTATTGCAATAACTGTATCATCAAAATAACGCTTACCTGCCTGCAAAGGCATAGTGCTGGAAAGCGGCGTGTTACTCGAAGTTGGACTGCTACTTGGGTTTGGCTCAAGCGATGGCGGCAATAATGTTTTGGCCAAAATAAATCCGCCTGCAAAACAGCTCAAAAAACCAAAGCAGAGTAGTAAAAATAAACCGATATTTGATTTTGCCGAAACAGAAGCAGCTTTTTTTATTTCTTCCATAGTATCAGTATATACTCACGAGAACTCCAGGCAAAGTGTTGCGTTTAGTCAAAAAATGAGGAAATCAAGTTTTCGTCTCATCGATGTGCTATATTATTGGGGCAGAGATCGTATTGTTTTCTCCGATCAATTCACAAGATGTTCTCTGCGCGTCGTTTTATGTTGAAAGACTTTAAATTCGGCTCTGAAGCGATCACTTATATTCGATCATGCCTTTCCGAAGGGGATACATTATCGAAGTACCTTCTTGATTCGGCACTTGGGCGTGGTCAGGTCAAGGCACATTTACCTGCAGATGCCGATCCCGGATATATCAAGAGATTTAGGTGGGGGGGAGTAACAACAAGAAACAATACGAGGCAATTTCTAACAACTTTCATTTCCGCCCACTTGATAAAAAAGGGAAAGCAATACGCCGTGTTTGAAACTCTATACCGACCGGGTGATATCTGCCTTTTGTCATCCAAGGAGCATTTCTTCACTCATAAATTGGAGGTTTATTACTTTCTTAATTCACATGATATAGACTCAGATATAATTGTTAGCACAGTGCGGTTCGCCAGGTCGTATCCTTTCATTGGTGTTTTAACTTCCATTCCAGAAGAAGAGTCAGACATCCAAGCTGAACATGAGCTACCAATAGATAAATTGAAGAAATTTGTAGCGAGGACGGAATATATTCTGATAGGTGCATATGACAATGAAGGGGTACTGATATGGAGTAAGAATTGATTTTAACTGTAGCTCCCACCCCCGGGGTGTGGTAGATTGACACCTAAGGTAATTTTGTGTATACCAAATAATATATAGCACCCCCCGGGGGTGGGTAAGAGTAAATTTGATTTTAGTTTACCTTGAGTCATACTAAACTGACGAAGGGTGGTACCACCCTTTTTCCCAAACCTGCGTTTTTAAAATAACGCAAAAATTCTGTATATGTCCTTTGTTCGGCTGAGCCAGATAAGAACTTTGCCTTTACAGAGCTAGGATTGATTCATTGATGTTTCTTACTTTCAGGCTATTATACAGCATTACAGCACCAGCCTGATTTTTTCGGAAACCGTCCAGATACCATTCGGTATCCGGGGATGCACCGACTGGTGCGTCCCTTAGGAGCTCGCGGAGGTTGGTATCGCAAAGCGATTTAATAACCTCCATCTCATTCATCGCCTGTCGGGTGCCTTCTGGTACCCGACTTTATATTCAATAATCACTAATATATACCAAAGAAAAAAAGTTTGTCATACTTTTGTACAAGTCAAAGATTTCACTTTCCAGATCTAGGAATGCATTTTATGTAATGCTGATGTGATAGCGTTATCTGAGGGGGTTTATTTGGATTAAAGGGTAAGAAGGGTAAGTCCATTTTTTTAATTATATCAGGTCTTATTGTACCAAATTCTTTCAGCCCTGGCTGAAATGCACATGCCCCAACTTCATGCCAATTCATCACATTTCCAAATAATTCAATGCCCACACCTGGATCGCGGGAAAGTAAAACAAAATGCAAGGGTTTTACAGCAAATGTTTCAATTTCATATCTGCTTAAAAGTTCATTGAGAAGCAAACAAAGAACCGGTAATGTAAGACCAGCGCCAATAAATAACTCTATAGTCCTTCGATCAGTCAAAAAAGGTTTTTGGCTATTTCTGACCAATCGTCCTTCTTGGTCAGGAGTCATGAATCCTAGTGTATACCTTCTTTTTTAAAAATCAAATTTTTTTATAAAAATGATTAAAATGTTTTTTCAGTCGCTAGCCTCCTTACTTAATAAAAAGGCTTAATACTGGGTTGAGGTGAAGCTAAACTAGGTTTATACTTCCCACCCCCGGGGTGTGGCAGATTGACACCTAAGGTAATTTTGTGTATACCAAATAATATATGCCTTATCGAACCATTCCTTTCGTCACTGGTGAAATATACCACGTCTTCAATCGCAGCATCGCCAGGCAACCCGTCTTTTTAAATCAGCGAGATTACCAGCGGGCATACCAACTAATTGATTATTATAGATTTTTTAAACTTAATCTGCGTTTCTCACACTACAACCGTCTTCCTCTGGAACTACGCATTGAATATTTAAACCGGTTATACTCAAGTCAACCAAAAATTATAGAAATTCTCGCATTTTGTCTCATGCCAAATCATTTTCATTTTCAAATTAAACAGCTGATTGACGGAGGAATATCGATGTTTATCAGCAATTGGCAAAATAGTTATGCAAAATATAAAAATACTAAAACTAATAGAACCGGAAGCTTGTTTCAGGCTATGTTTAAGTCTGCTCGGATGGAAACTGATGAACAGCTTATTCATGTCAATCGCTACATTCATCTCAATCCGCTCACTTCTTATGTTTTAAATAATAAACGTCTCTTAGCCTCTTACCCTTGGTGTTCATTTATTGATTATCTTGGAAAACGAAGTACCACTTTTATTTCAACAGGTATTATCGACAACTATTTTTCATCGCCTAAGAAATACGTAACGTTTACTCTTGACCGGTTGGATTACCAAAGAGAGTTGGAATCCATAAAACATCTGGTGCATGAATAACTACTGAAACGGTAAATCCTTATGTGTCAAGCTACCACACCCCGGGGGTGTACAGAATGAAACGAAAAATATTTATTATATTTGTTATAATATTTATAATTGGTGTTTTGGCTGGTGCCTGGTTTGGACTGGGCAGATTCAAATCAACCATTGTCACCTGTACTCAAAATTGCAGCACATCCCAAAATTCCGAGATTGATACGATTAGAGACCGCGTTCAACATTTGGTGAGTCTTACCAATAACCGGGATTTCGCAGCTATCTATGATAACTATTTTCCTCCTGCGGAAAAATCAACGCAAAATAAATTTATTATTCCCCTCTCCGAGCAAGCTACGGATACACGCGATTACTACAAATCTGACTACCTTGAAGCCGTAAAAATATATTATGCTAAAGGCCAAACCCGCAGGATCACGGTAGATATTCAAAATGTATCGCTTGATCAAACCCAAGCTCTCGTAAAACGGACTCTAAAAACCTGCTACGATGAAACATGTGTAAATAGCGTCTCTGACACGGGAACTTCTCATTGGAATAAATCTACCGACGGTGAGTGGTATACTCTTGACGAGTTTCCCCTCTGTCTCAATAGGTCTGATTCACACAGCACAATAAAAACAGTCGATCCGGCAACAGGCATTAAAATTATTTCAACTCTTGAATGTCACATGTTTCCCCTGTACTGGTACAAAGATCCCGTAAACATTTTGCCAACTCCCCTCAATGAATCAGAAATAGAACGAACCGTTGCCGCAATTCAAAAAGCTTTGCACAAATATCCGGTGGCGTTCCTGAAACAAAATCTCAAGTCCGTTTATTTGCTCGATCATTTAATTACGCTGGGCGTCAATTACGGATCAACTTACACTTATGACGCGGTATTTGTGACCAACAGCGGTGAAACCAATGGCTATACCGATACATACATCGAACAGGAGTTTCATCACGAATTTTCGAGTATTTTACTTCAAAGGCATAGCGGGGAATACGACAAACATTTGCATGACTGGGCTAGCTCTACCTGGGCGCTTGTGAATCCACCCGGATTTAAATATGGATCTGGAGGCGCCGAAGCTTTAAAACTAAATCAAACCGGCAGAGAATTTGAACCAAAACTTTTAAACAAGGGAATAATTGACCAATATGGCTTATCGTCAATGGAAAATGATTTTAACGACATCAGCATGAACTTATTTAAAAGCAACCCTGGCTTCTGGCAGGTTGTAGACAAATACCCCAAAATCAGGCGTAAGATCGATATTGCTATCGCCTTTTATCACCATCTGGATCCCCAGTTTACCGAAGAGTTTTTTCGGCAAATCAGTAAATAGTTTCAAAGATCTCATTTGCATCACGGATCGGGTTAGGCTATACTAGCGTCTCCATGGTACGACCGACTGTTGTCACCTTCGCCACGCTTCTTGCGAGCAGCTGCTTGTCTGTACTTCTGATCTTTTTCCGGCTGCACTACTCACCCTCTACTTTTTATATATTCCTGGTCTGGAACTTGTTTTTAGCCTGGATTCCCTATATCGTGTCACTTGCCCTATATCTAAGATATCAGCAAACACGGCGCTTAACAGTACTTATGCTTTTTGCATCCGGTGTGTGGCTGCTTTTTTACCCCAATGCTCCATATCTTTTGACAGATCTGATTCACCTGAAACAAAAGATAGGAGTACCGCTATGGTTTGACGTGCTGATGTTTTTTTCGTTTGTGTGGAATGGACTGCTTTTGGGTTTTCTTTCTCTTTATCAGATGCAGCATATCGTCAAAATGCGCCGGGGTCATCTAGTCGGCTGGATGTTTGTGGTAGCGTCGCTGACCATAACCAGTCTAGGTGTATATTTAGGCAGATTTTTACGCTGGAATAGCTGGGATATTCTTTCAAATCCGGTAACTTTGGCCAAAGATGCCGTCCATCCATTGATCCATCCTCTTGCTTATAGCAGTACGCTCAAAATCACTTCCATATACACAGTATTTTTTATACTCGCCTACCTCATGTTTTACGCTTTCACCCATCTCCACAGCGACTCGAAAAATTAGTTAATCATGGAGTTTTGCTTATCTACGAAACAATTTTCCTCTAGAGCCAGTCTGCTTCTGCGATGGTCTATGATCGCTAATATCAAGAATTGTCTGAACCCGCCCTGCATCAGCCTCTGGAACTGGTCTTAAACTTTTGGCGACTCGATCAGGGTCGAACCCGGGCCCAGTTTGACTTACAAATTCGTTTATATAATTTACAAATCCAACGTCAATACCAGCCGATCTTAAACTTTCCATTGCTATTTTATTATCTAATTCTTGAAAATCCGGTATGCCGGATTCTCTTAATCTAATCCCCATATATATCTGTAGTAATATTCTCTGTTGATCAGGATTCAAGCCATTATATGGCTCACCTAAATAGTCTGCCAGTGCTGCAATCGGATTTTCTGGTGAACGATTTAAAGCCTCTTGTTTAAGCTGCTCTTCAACTGATCTCGCACATTGTTCCAATAATAATCTTCTTCTTTCAATTAAATTCATAACTCTACAATTATTAACTTAATTTTATAATCTCCAATATATAACACAGTGATGGGTAAAAAGACAATACTGAAGATAAAAACTGGAATTTGCCGTGCAGTAGGCAAAACTGTCTCTTAAAGTCAATCAAGAATTTAGACACTTATCCCCTGAATAATTGTCTAGGTGAATTTAGCTATTTCTGCGACAATTCAATTACAATATGCCAAATTAACTGTGCTGACTGGCAAAATGGTACAATAGCGTACGCATTTAACTTATGCCAATAATTGAAACGCCGCGCTTAACGCCAGCTGCACAGGAACGAGTTTTGCGATTTCAACTTGAAGAACTTCAAAAACAAATTCGGCAGCATGAACGACGTGCTACAACCTATGGAACTGCTGCCGCGTATGAACTTGCAATGGCAACTTTTCTACTCTCATTAAGCCTGTTTACCATATCCACACAACTTTCTTTACCCAACTCTAACTTTGCTGAAGTTGCATTCTCAGCACAATTTGTAATCTCTGGCACTGCACCGCTACTTGCAGGGATGCTTTTTCGTGATTCCTTCAGATGGTATGAGCATACTCAAACAGCACAAACATTACGCGGTCAATCTTTGAAAGCGGCTTTAGCTCACGGACTACTAGTGGACAAAGAAGGAAAACTTTTACCGCCCTTATCAAAAAAACAAATTGCAGCTCTCAATTTTATTGAGCGAATTTCGCGAAATCTAGAACTTAAAAAAACTTTAACTGTAGAAATAATATTTCTAACCTCAGCTTATGAACCGCAAATTCACAAGAACATTGCAGTTGAACCTTTATCTCAGTTTCCTGTACCAGAAATTTCTGATGAAGATAAGGATAAAATTCCTACTGGGGAAACCCAACCTTATTTTTTAGTTGTCCTTTACACGGCGTATATAATGGAACCGGGCCATAAACCCAAAATGCTATCCCACAGGACAGCTACACAATTACAGACAAATCAAGATAGAGCTCCTGCACAAGTGCTGCAAAGTGCTGGAATTACTCTTAAACCGAAACAATGGATAGAATTTGTTGAAACAAGAATTGCTGAAACAGACGGAAGTGAACAACGAATAGAAGATCCTGAAATATCAATTAATCTCGAAGTATATACTCAGCCGACATATTTGGTCGCAGATCAATTCCTAAGCGCTTCACATAAACCAACAAATATTGGTAGGACTGATGTTTCCCAAACACTCTTATTATCCTATGACCCAGCCGTTTATGGCCAACCGCCATTTTTAGACGTGCCGCTAACTACTTAAGATCTCAGAGTTCCACCCGGCGGGTGGTATATGGCTACGCCTACTCTAAGTGGAGATAATTTAGCTTGACATTTTCCAATCCTTGAGCATGACTACCAGTTTACTTTTGATTTTGCCGTGGTGTTTATGATCATCACTTACCAATATCCCATTAACTGTGTGTGCTAACGCCAGATAGAGGGCGTCATATATAGTAATACCATGTTTCCGAGCAAGATTCGTTGCAACATTTAATAATTTATCTTTCAACCCGACAAGTTTCCAATCCAAATTTGCTAAAAAGGATAGCGCTTCTGTGATTTTTTCTTCAGGCCAATTTTTATTTAAAGTCAAAATATTAGCTGTCTCAAGTAGTACCAATTCGGGTTCAAAAAGAGCAATCGTGCCTTTATGTAATACCTGCAAAATTTGTTTTGCTTGAGTAATATTTTCTTCCGCTTCAGATTTGAACCACTTAAGCACTACTGACGCATCACAAATAAGGATCTTCATACCTTTTGTCCCGTTCTTTCATTAACATTTCAGTTAAATTCACTCCCTTATTGTACTTTGAAAAAGCTTGCATTTTTTCCCAAACTTTCGCAAAACTTTGCTTTTGACGAGATCTATTTTTCTTAACATAGGTATCAACCGCGCTATATAGTACGTTTTTTATACTCGTACGCTGGGCAACGGCCATGTGGCGCAGTTCCTGCATTAGATCAGAAGGCAATTCAACCGTAGTTCTGTCCGTAGATACATGTGCTTGATTCATAAATACATATTAGCATAAAAACATAAAAGCGTCAAGTCTTACCTCTTTACATCCACCGTAAGCACCCTTTATCTTTAATATATGAAAGCTTTTTTGGCGGGGCTGGGGATATTTTTATCATTAATCATTTCTATAGCAATTTATTTCATGCCGTCAAATCTTAATCAAACTTCAATTCACACCCAGGTTTTAGGTACTTCAATTGATTTAACAGAATATTTTAGTCAGAAAGGCCAGACGGCCATAAAACGTGAACAAACATTTGGCAAACTTCTCGCTACTTCACCAATCGCAACTCACTCAGCCAAACTTGCTTCAACGTCAGCTGAAATAATTTCCACAAGCTCTGGTGCCATTTTAAATGAAGGTGCCACCTTAAAAAGGTTGAAAAAAAATGCCTATACGATCGCGGTTTTGGGAGATTCGATGGTAGATACTTTAGGACCCGGAGTTCCCCATTTAGCAAGTAAATTAAAATCGATGTATCCGGGAGTTACATTTTCAATTCTGAATTATGGCGTGGGAGCAAGCAATATTGAATACGGTATCGAGCGACTGACCAATGACTACACCTATCTTAACGATCATAAACCCTCACTCCTTTCGCAAAATCCGGATGTCGTGGTCGTCGAATCATTCGCCTATAACCACTGGAACAACAGTAAAAGCGACCTGGACCGGCAGTGGCTCGCGATCAATAAGATCATTGAGACAATCAAATTAAATAATCCGCATACAAAAATTGTTCTCTCAGCTACAATTGCACCTTATTGCCCCACATATACCGACGGGTCTGCCAACCTTCCACCAGAACGCAAACAGATAGAATGCGACACGGTCAAAGCATACTTGCAGAATCTGGTCAATTTTGCGACCAGCCAGAAATATCCTTTGGCAGATGTCTATCATGCGAGTTTAAATGGGAGTGATGGAAATCCAAAATATATCAATTCCGGAGACCATATTCATCCGAGTGAAGCAGGTAAATCACTCTTTGCCCAACTAGTTACTTCTAAAATCGCCGGAGTTTTGGAGTAAATTGAACGGAATTTCCCAGATTAATTAAGAGCCTGTTCGGAAAGTTTCTTTTGAGACAGAATTGTCCACGTTCGAGCGAAAACCATGAAGCATGAAGCGTGAGAAGCTGTATCCGAGGCGATACAGTGACGAGCGGTAAATGGTTTGCAGCTGAATGTGGGCAGTTATGACCAAATATGAACTTTCCAAACAGGCTCTAAGAGTGTCATTCCATGATTCCCTTTTGTCTAAATTCCAAGTCACCTTGATCATTAACTGTGATCGTGAAATAAAGATCGTTCTGAAGAACCACACCATATACATCTCCCTTTACTGGTGTGAATTCAAATTCTGTTTTCACATCAGGAATTTCGATCGTCAGGCCGGTTGAATTGGTGATAATTGCGACGGGCTTAGCGCTACCATCTATTCGATCAAACGTCAGAACTACATTGTTCCCTTTTCTTGCGGCATTTGTCTTGAAATTATCGCAATCATTTATATACTCATCTCCTGCTACTCCGTACTTTGCTTCAAACATAAGTCGAGTAAAACCGTCGCTCGAATCTGGAAGTTTGCCTGTTTCAACAGTCATTACACCCTTTAGCGTCGGACAAACTATCATATCAATTTCTGTTTGAACGGGGTTTGCCAGTCGCTCTGCTGTCAAATACCTGTTTCCCGGTGATTCTATAATTTTGCGTGAAATCCCGATAATTTGCGCCACCGGTAAAAGCGTCAGAATATTTACGGCCAGACTAGAGACACCTAAGAGATCATAAAGTTGTGAGAGGGTTATGCGTCCACCCGATATTACAGAAGCTTCAAACGCCCCGTATTTTAAAAGCCAATCAGTTAAACCTTTACCAAGATATTTTCCTAGAGGAGTTGAGACAGTCTCTAAGAATCCGTCGGTGATATTGACATGGCCAAATGCATCTACTGCTGTGTTGTCGGCTGCTCCACCAGGTGCATAGATAATTTGATTTCCTTTAAATATTAACGGTTTAGCAATTTCCCGCGCCAAATCAACCCATGTCTGTTCGGTTGGACTCCATTTTATTGAATCAAGCGGTACGCCCAGCGGTCGCCGAAATACGTAAACCATCGGTGTGTCACCTATCTGTACAGCTGATATCGTCTCACCATCGGGAATAATTCCCGTCGGATCAGGTCTGCTCCTGATAAATTGTTGCGTATTTTCCGGTTTGCGGGTAACAGTATTATTGTGCACACCTATATAATCTATTGCACTAGTTCGTAAATCCTGATGTATGCCTTGGGGTAATTTGCGTAAAAATGTCGCACCGCTGGGAAATTTGCCGGCTTTGATTTCGCTGGTATTTACAAGTAAAAAAACTGTCCGGTCATAATTGAGAGGAATCGGAGTAAGGCCAAGTAAAGGCTCAAGTTCTGTACCGGCAAATCCTACTGGTTGAGTTCCGGTTATTTTATCCCAATGAAGAGCTGTATTTCCCTTATAGGCTTGATATAAAATTCTGGCTGTGTCTGCCGGATTAAAAATGGGTGTTTCCCCGCCTGGTATCGGATCGCCACCGCAGGCAGTTAAAGTTGCAGCTACACTTGCTGCTAACCCGGGAAATAAATTTTCTAATGCCAATCCAAGACCTAATCTTCCTCCATCCCTTAATACCTGTCTGCGGGTTAAAGTTTCTCCCATAATAATATTTTTTAAATCGGAAACAGGTAGTATATCATAATTTATAAGATGAAGCTCCCACAGGCTTAAGACCCGGGGTATCTTTTCGCTATCGCCAGTTGGGATCGAAATCCCTCGTGCCGCCGGCAAAGCCTTTGGCGACGCACGGCCGAAGCGAAAATTCTTCGTTTTCATCCTCGAACTTGAGGCTCGCGGTTTTTCACTGCTTCGCAATTCAAACCGGAGTAAGATGAGTATAGAAAACTATTGACAAACTGATTTTTTTTAATCACTATAAATAGAGACGAGTTTTTATCGTTAATTTAGATTCTTTTTTTGTTTATGGAAAATAATCAGCCAAAATCAACAAATAGCTATCTCGTTATCATAGTGTTTGTTGCTGTATTGGCAGTTGTGGGATTGTTTCTAGTCTTAAGTCCCAAAAAAACACCCGTTTCAATACCGCTATCAAGTCCACACTCTGCTTTGACTGCTCCTTTACCGACGCCGCCAGCCAGAATCCTGACTACAGGAGAAGTTAACTTAAATATGGTTGCTAATCCTAAAATTATCAAAGTTGGCCAGGAATTTACTCTTGACCTCAATATAAATCCGGGGACGTTTGATGTGATTGGACTTGAAACTCACTTTACTTATAATCCCAGTATTATTTCGATTACTAAAGTTGAGGCGGGAACATATTTAAAAAATGGTGTTATCCTGGTAAACCAAAACAATCCCCAAACTGGACGATTGGATTATGCGATAGCCAGCCAAACCAAAGCTCGAGGCACGGGAACGATTATTATCCTGCACGCTCTTGCGGTTGCTCCAGCGACGATGATAGACACGCCGAATCAATCCATAATTGTGTTCAACCCAAAAGGAACTAAAGTCGGACTTTCAAACCCGGTAAAAAATGAACGCCTGGGCGAAGAGCAAACAAAAGTCATCATAAAACAGGATGGATTTACGATCACGCCATAAATTTCAGACATATTTAAATTCATGAAAAAAGCGCTTTTTATCATCCTATTTATACTCATCCTGATCGCTATTCCGGCTACAGTTTTTCTGGTGAAACAGCGCCAGGATCTGCGCCAGAGAGCTGCACCCGCCTCCCGGGTATACTTCGAACCGTCCTCGATCACGAAAAATGTAAATGAAAATATAACACTGAATGCGATGATCAATACCGATGTAAATATCGTGCAGGCAGTCCAGTTGCGCATCACTTATAACTCCACCAATCTGGAAGGCTTGACCCTGACCAAAGGGGCTGACTTTGATGAGGAACTGCTCGCCCCAACAATCAGTAATGGCGTCGCCACCATAACTGTAGGCTCCAGTACGGGATTTACCGGCACGGGAGTCATCGGTGTCATCACGTTTAAAGCGCTGGCTGAAACCGCTAGTCCGATACAAGTTGCTTACAGCATTCTGTGCGATGATACTGTGACCGACAACTGTACTCAGGCAGCTGCGAAAAAAGAGGGTGGAACCAATGTGCTCATCGGGACTGAACCCGCGTTGATTACCATCACCCAGCCCGGAGGCAGTCCATCGCCATCGCCATCAGCCTCTCCCGGAGGTCCTACTCCCACGCCTTCTGCCAGTCCATCAGGCGGACCATCAGCAACTCCCCAACCAAGCCCGTCAGGAACAGTCGCAAGCACATCGCCTTCACCATCATCGTCAACTTTAACGCCGTCTCCATCATCAACTCCCGGTGGTCCAACCCCAACACCATCGCCTTCACCCAGCACCACCACACTGGCAACGACGATCATCCATCCTGCCAATGGTTCATCTACGAGCAATAAGCGTCCGGGAATTGACGGCACCAGCTTCAAAAATGCACTCATTATTTTAACTATCAATTCCGCCACTCCGATCAACGACACATTCTATGCAAATGCATCTGGTATCTGGTCTTATGCACTCAGAGTTGATCTGCAGCCTGGAACGTATACAATCTCGGTGACCGGTAATGATCCCGTCACGGATAAACTGGAAAATGCGAGTTCGACATTTACGGTCACTTCATCGGGCGGCACCGGTGGAACAGCTGTTGCTTCTCCAACAGCAACACCTCACCCGACAGCGACACCAGTTTCAGGCGGCGGGACAACTGGCACATCCACAGCAAACGCATCTCCGGTAGTTGCTTCCCAAGGCGCAGTTCCAATCACCGGCTCAGTCACGCCTACCTTTATTCTGTTTATTATCGCCTCCGGCCTCATCTTCCTGGGCTTCGCAACAACGCTTGGGAAAAAAGAGTAAGTACTTTTTCTTCAGAAACTTCACTATGAAGCTCCCACGGGCTTACGCCCGGGGTATCTTTTCCCTTTCGCTTCGTCGGGAGCGAAATCCCTCCGAAGCGAAAATTCTTAGATTTCATCCTCGAGCCTATGGTTCGACAAGCTCACCATCCTAAACGTTGTCGAAGGACGCTCGCGGTTTTTCGCGAAGGGGGATAATACACTGGCAAGTCTTCATCAGCATTACGGGTAAATACAGAACTTGTGGCTGCAGCTTGACAAATATCCCCATATGTAATATTATAGGGTTATATGTATAGCATTATAAGTAATCTAGAAAGTATAATTGGTATACCTCCTGAAGCCAGATTACAACGTGCCGGCTATAAACCTGCACATTTAGATATATTTGAAGATCTTGGAACTTTTGCAGTTAAGCATAAAATTAAACTTAATTTTAATTTACAAAGTTTTCAACAATGTCTACCAATACCAAAAGATGCATATAAAAGTCGAAGTTATTTTGCGAATCAATCCAAAAAGAGAATAAGTGCTTCTAGGGCCAGAGAAGTAAAATATTTTTATTCTCCTAAAAGTTATATTTTAAGCGAATCTGCAAATAAGCAATTTTCTTTTCAAAGACTAATGATGAAGAATTATTTAGCCGAAGTTAAAAGACAATCTGCTATTGAAAGATTAGCTTTCACAACTGGAACAGTAGTTGAACAGATTCAAATTATTAACGAAATTTTTCGCAATACAGGTATAAATCCACTTCAAAATGATCAACGTATTTTATGTAGACCAGCAGAAATAGATTTTAGAGAATATTGCAGTTTAGGTTTTGACGGCGTTGATTTCACTATAGCAGCTTTATCCGAACACGGACCATTACCTGCTGTCGCTCCACTAATCCGGGTACTACAATAAAAAAAGTGTACACAGCTTACTCCCGTTTGCAACAGCGAGGCAGGGAAAAACTGGTTAGAATATTTTAGTTCTAACAATGTTATGTAACTTCTTAACCGGCGCATAGTTTTCCCGAAAGAATTAAATAGGCTTGGTAATAGAAATTACTATCAGCTTCTGTAAAACCTGAGTCTGGTTTTCCAAAACACTCCACCATTTGCCACATCTGGTTGGGATAGTTTGCCTCAACTCGTTGGACGGCTTTGACCCGTTTAAGATTTTCCCGAGTCAAGTTGACAGCTTAAAGAATTTTCCACTCTGCTACTTCAGTCACAGGAAGTTTTAAATCATCGCGAATGTTTCTAGTCCAGCAACAAAAGCCGGGATACCTGTCACCGGCTCAGTCACGCCTACCTTTATTCTATTTATTATCGCCTCCGGCCTCATCTTCCTGGGTTTCGCGACAACGCTTGGGAAAAAAGAGTAAGTACTTTTTCGTCAGAAACTTCGTTATAATACACTGATAAGTCTTTATCAGTTGTCCGGGCACCCAAAAAGTCATTTTGACTGTTGCATCGATGTAATTTTTTAGTATAATTCACATTTATGAAGCTCCCACGGGTTTACGCCCGGGGTATCTTCTCCATGTAGCTTCGTCGGGAGCGAAATCCCTTCGAAGCGAAAATTCTTAGATTTCATCCTCGAGCCTATGGTTCGACATGCTCACCATCTTAAACGTTGTCGAAGGACGCTCGCGGTATTTCGCGAAGGAGGATAAATGGAAAAATTACGTGCAATTGGCGTTTCAGCTCAAGGGTCAACTTTGGCTGCGATGTCAGATGTTAATTCAGGACAGCGAAGAAAACTCTCTGCAGTTAGCAAGGAAACAAAATTTCACCCAAGATCAATAAAATCTGCAGTTGATCCTCTGCCATGTCTTAATATAGACGAAATTCCGGAAAATAATGCAGGGAAATCTAATACAGCCGAATTTGTATTAAAAATATTTGATCCGCGAAACAATCCAAGCGGAAAGAATATTTGTACGTCTGAATGCAGCTTTAAAAGTGCATGCTGTGTATACCAAGCCGCAACAACTTAACTAAGTCCCACCCCCCCGATGTGATATTGCTGGGCAGATGAGAACTAGATTACCAATAGTTACAAAAATCGCCAACCCAATGTTGACAAAAATGTACAGAATCATGTACCATTATACTGTGATTAAAACATTACCAATTACCAAAGCCCGCGAAGAATTGCCTACACTTGTGGATAAGGCTAGTAAATTATTGGATGAATATGTGATTACGGTGAATGGTATTCCTACAGCTATCCTCATGTCAGTTTCTGAATACGAATCCTGGAAAGAAACCATGGAAATTCTTTCTGACCCGCAACTGGTCTCCGCAATTCACGAAGGAGAAGAAGATTTAAAAAAAAAGAAAGTCTATGATTGGGAAAAGATCAAAAAAGATTTTCATTTAGATGTTTAAAATCAGGCTTACCCAAAAAGCTAGAAAAGAATTACAACAAATCTCTCGAGCCCATCAACTGGCGATCGGACGTATATTAGAAGATCTCCAAGATAATCCACATGAAGGTAAAGCGCTCACTCGCGAGTTGACTGGTCGCTTCTCCTATCGGGTAGGAATTTACAGAATCATCTACAAAGTGCAGGAAAAAGATAAGATTATCTATATATTAACCGCGGGACATAGAAGTCGTGTGTACCAATAGTTACAAAAATCGCCAATCTTGTCAGTCTTGGCTAAATCCGCTATAATTCATTGATTCTTAAATTATAATTTTGAATTTACGGTTATGGCTAAAAAGGGACAACGGATATTGATTGCGCTAAAATGTGCAACTTGCAAAGCGCAAAATTATATTTCGGAAAAAAATAAGCTCAACACTAAAGATAAGATTGAGCTGAAGAAATGGTGCAAGTTTTGCAAGAAAGTCACGCAACACAAAGAAACAACGAAACTTGATTAGCACTATTAACTTAGAGATTAGAAGTTAGAGATTAGAGCTTAGAAATTAAAAAGGTTAAATTTAGCTCTTAGATGTTAGATATAATAAAGCATGTTCAATTTTGAAGATTTAACTCTCTACCAAAAAAGCTTAAAGTTTAGCCTCGACATCTATACACTTACTAAAAAATTCCCCAAAGACGAATTGTTCCTTTTGACAAATCAATTAAGGCGTGCTGCAATTTCAATAGCACTTAATATTGCGGAAGGAAACGGAAGATCGACGAATGAATATAGGCATTTTTTGGATATAGCAAGAGGATCTGCATTTGAATGTATTCCTATAATTCAACTTTCATTAAATCTAGGTTATCTATCTCACGATGAATTCTCCACTCTTTATCTAAGTATCGAAGAATTAGCTAAAATGATCAATAGTTTACGCAGATCATTGCTTATGAGACAAAAATCTAATACCTAAGCGCTAAGCACATAGTGCTAAATCCTAAGCTCTAAGAGCTAAGTTCTAAAATCTAATTTACTATGCATCGGAATACCGCGGTTTTAATAGTAACTCTATCACTCGTGGCTACATTTTTGATTGGCATAAAAATCACCCGCAAAATTACGGGAGATACGACAAGTACAGCTGCACCAAGTCAACCAACAGCTTCGGGGCAAATATCTAAAATATATACTAGTAGCCATTGCGGCGTGACATTTGAAATTGATCCCCAGTTTACTGTAAATGAGGCTTCGGACGCAGCCAGTTTGGTAAATACGAAATCCGGCGAAAAGATTGAATTTGCCTGCGTCCGCAGTTTTCCCGATCGACCTCCGCTTCCGCCCGACAAAATCGAATCAGCTACAATCGCCGGCCAACTGGCGACAATTTATCATGATAAAACTCAAGCGGATCAAAAATCGATAGATTTAGTGATTTTGCAGCATCCGACCACAAAACTGGATCTTATATTTTTAGGATTTGGCAATGCCTTTAAAGCATTGTTAAACTCGATCAAACTACAGTAAGCCAAACTAGGGTTGAACCCTAATTTAATGAAAAATGTCCTGATCGTATCATTTATATTGGTACTCGGTTTCACACTTTTTTTTAAGCTTTTCTTCGTTCAGCCTTTTTCTTCACCACTTCCGAGATCAAATCCAGTCATTTTTGCTTCGGTTCAACCTGCATCGACAACATTTCCCCAAGTCAGTACAATAAATAATTTAGGCTTGCATGTACCCCAAAATTTTCGCATCGGCATTTTTGCCAAAAATTTGCATAACCCACGCGATCTTGAGTTTACTCAAGGTGGCACCTTGTTAGTATCTATACCCTCACAGGGAAAAATAGTAGCTCTGCCTGACGAAAATAAAGACGGCGCGGCTGATAAACAAGTTGAAGTATTGAGCCAGCTGAATAAACCCCATGGTATCGCATTTTTTCAAAGTAAACTATATGTCGCAGAACTCACACGAGTCGTGCGCTACTCCTGGAATGAAACGACGTTAACCGCCACCCAAGAAAAGGTTTTATTAAATTTGCCATATAACGGCGGACATAACACCCGTTCTCTCGTGTTTAATTCGAAAGGTCAACTCTTCATCTCTTTGGGTTCCAGCTGTAATGTCTGTGTAGAAAAAGATCGCTGGCTGGCATCGGTAATTGTCACTGACACAGAAGGGAATAATCCGCGAGTGTTTGCTACAGGCCTGCGAAATAGTGTATTTTTAACAATTAATCCTAAAACGGATGAATTGTGGGCAGCAGATATGGGTCGGGATAACCTGGGTGATGATTTGCCGCCGGATGAAATAAATATTATCAAAGACGTTAAAGATTACGGTTGGCCGATTTGTTTCGGCAAACAAATCCATGATGCTAATTTTGATAAAAATGTGTATTTCCGCGATCCTTGTCTCAATACTGGAGTACCGCTTTTTGAAATTCCAGCGCATTCCGCGCCTTTGGGTTTAACCTTTATAAATTCTGCGCAATTTCCCTCCAGTTGGCAGGGAGATTTATTTGTTTCCTATCATGGCTCGTGGAACCGTTCAACGCCAACTGGCTACAAAGTAGTGCATTTAACTTACAAAAATAATCAAATTACAAGTAGCGAAGATTTCCTGACGGGATTTCTAGCGGCAACTGCCGCGAACGGTCCCGAATCTGCTCTGGGCCGGCCAGTAGATCTTATTTTTGACAAACCGGGCAGTTTATATTTATCCGACGACAAAGCGGGAAAGCTGTACAAAATAATTCACGGATCCTAAATTTAGTCTCAATTACAGAAATCGCTCAAATTAATTATTTTAAATTGACAGGCAGTTGTATAATATGAAAAATATTTAATCTCTCACTAATTTGGAGCTATATAAATGTTTAATGAACTAGTTCGACTGATTCCAGAGAATATAACTGTTACGCCGGGTTTGATTATTCCTAGAACATTAATTTTTGAAAGAAGAGGTTCATTCTATAGTAGATAGAATGTTGTAGCAGCACGAGACAGTGATGATAATAACGTAGAATGGCTGGGAAACGTAGATTGTAATTCTAACGAAGAAGCAAATATAAAATATAGAAACTTAATGGGTCGTGTCGGTGGCACACATCCTGGTAAAAGTCTGGAAATCCTCGAATGGCAATTAAATTTAATCTATGCCTATCCGAGATCTGGACAAATCTTCAGTACTAAAATGAGAGAAGGCTCTCGAGCAGCGTCGTATTGGCTTCTAGTTCCGCCAAAATAACTTCTGTATAGAGCCAATCATTTCTCTAAAATTTAACGCTTAACACCTAATACTATGAAAAAGCTTTTCGCATTCCGATAGAATAGTGTTATATATTTTTATAAGATAACGGGTGTAACCAACTATATAACTAGTCACAATTAGAACGTTAGAATAGTATGAAACTTAAAATATACGAAATCCAATATATTGGAGACTATAATTACCACTTACGATTTACTGATTAGCGTGAGGGTACGGTGAATTTCCAATCATTTCTCTGGGGAGATGTCTTCGAACCTCTGAAAAACAAATATCTATTTAATAAAGCTGTCATTGATAAAACATCTGGTACCATAACATGGCCAAATGGTGCTGACATTTGTCCTGAAACTGTTTACGATCAGATCACCTCTTAGACTCCGGCACCGATCTGTAACGAATCCTTAAGACAGGTGATATCATCTAAGAGAAAGACTGCGACATCTTTCGTAATACCTGCGTATTGATATATTAGATTTACCTGCTGTTTCAATTGTTCCAATATAATTTGGGCATTGGCAATATTTCCCAGGATATAACTGGCTTCAGCCTGCTGAATTTGGGTTAAGAAAAAAATATATATATTCTGGGTAAGTTTCCCCGCCGACAATAATGACTGCAGATCGGATTTAACTTTGGCGAATGTCACTCCGGTTTGAGTACAGACTCCAACCAGAGGCGCCGGTGTCGGACCTGGAGACCTGACAACTATCGGTGACGGCATCACCCGAAGTTGAGGCATGGGTAAGCGGCGATATGTGGGCAATTCCGTCGTCATGGCCCAGGAGATGCTCGCAGTGATCCCAAAGATTAGCAGTAATAATATGGCAAATACAAGATATAGTTTTTTCATGAGTAGTGGATATTTATACGTTTTTCTGGACCAGAAGTCAACACAAAAAATGATTTATTTAAACACTAGTTGCACTGACGGCAATTCGCAAGGATTCGGTAAAATCTTTCGGCAGCCCATGGCTAAACAACAAGCGGGAAAGAAACCCGACAGTAGGACTATTTGCAAAAAGTCTGCCGCGGATTTGTGACTGCGTATCCTGAAAGATTTTTTGCATCTGGCTGTCTATTACATCGTAATCCCAGGCGACACTACATGAAGCATCTGAGTACGTACTAAAACTTTTAATGGTACTGTTAAACTTCTTCATACCATTATCGATTGCTGTAAACATATCGACAATATCATCTTCGGTGATCGTTTTATATCCCTGTCTGATTGCTGCCAGGCGATAAAGATCAATCCAGGTAAGAAAATTGATTCGAGTCTGCCCTAAAGAATCTATGTCGGTTTCATTTGTGCGATTGGTCTGGCGAAAAAATTCCAGATATAATTGAAATTCTTGATCAGTAAGTCCCACCCGTTGGTTTAAATCCTGTATCAGGCGGGCTCCATTATAATATCCCATAGTTTCAGTATTCACAGCTGTCAACCCCCATTGTTTTTCAATCAGATACTGGTCATATGCTCTAATCGCTTCTTCGAAGTCATCAAATAAAACATAAGTTTTGTTAGTTTTTGCGTCAAAAAACTTCAGAGTCATTCCATCGCCACCGATAAAACTTAAACTTGGCCGGCCTATCCAGTCATCGTAAAAGGTCGTAGTGACCTTCTGATCAAATAATTGACTCATACGTTTTTTTTCATCTTCTGTATACTTTCCGAATCCCGACGTATGGTCAAGTTCATGAGCGATTGCAACTGAAATATGCATGCACACCAGACTGGGGATTATTTGACCGGCTGCATCAGTAAAATTATTTTTTTGGGTCGCTTCGGAATAAATTTTCGAAAAATCCCCTATCTCCCAGACGATCCCGTCAGAATCGGTGAATTGAAAAGCCCAGGCTTTATTCCAGAGGTCTGTCCCATGACTTCTAAGTGCATCATCAGTTACACTACTATTTTTATGTAATTTTAAATAAGTTGATAAAAATTCTTCAAATCCGTTGGTGATCTTAAAATGTTCACGCTCCCAATTCTCATTCCGATTTCTTATACGGGAAATTTCCGGTACGATGCTGTCAAATGCGGCTGTCTGCACCTGGCTGACAAAATTTCTGACATCAGATCCATCCCACCATTCAGATGCGTATCCGCCCCGGCGTAAAAATACCGCCCGGTCTAAATCCGACATCTGGTTAAATACTGCCTCAGGAATCGGCTCAGCAGTTACGGGATCCATGACCGGGATAGCCTCCGCACAGACCCGGGGATCCATCACCCAATCAGGAAATTTTCGTCTTAAATAATAAGCTCCACCTCCAAGAGCACCTGCCGTCCCACTTACAGCTGCTAACTCCAATAATTTTCTTCGATTAATCTCTACTGCTGGCATATTTAAAACAACCCCAACATACCACATGCTTAAAGGGCTGTCAAAACAAACTAAATCTCAATTATAACCACACCCGGGAAGTATTAAAGTCGTGGATTATTTGTGCCTTTTCTTGATCTTCAAGTAAATATGCCTGGCCGTAATCTTTGAGGCCTATGGGTATGATTTCAGTTTGATCCGGCACAATGTCAGTGTTATCTAAATGCAGTTTAATCAGTATTCCTCTTTTCGTTTCCGGACTCCATTCCTGATCAAACACTGTGTTTCCTAGAGCATAGAATATCGGTTTACCTTTATAGTATTCCACTCCTTGAATCACATGCGGATGATTTCCATGCACCAAATCTGCCCCCCAATCAATAAATAAATGACCGAGTTCTTTGGGATCATCGCCGATGATTCCTTCAGCAGTTGGTGCACGTACGTATTCTTTGCCCCAGTGGACTGAGATTACTAACACGTCAACCACTTTTCTTGCTATCTTTATTTCCTGTTCACATAATTTGCGATTTACCAGCTGACCGACCGCATTATAGCCTAAAAACCCCACTTTTATACTTTTTACCTGCTTTATCACTAACCGGCTGCAATATGAATTCTTCACACAATTTTGTGCTATAATTTCGTTTTGTGTGAGGGGTGCCACAGATGGAAAAACTGAAGTCTTACCCATAAATCCCGTTGCCTCAATACCCGCGTCTTGTAGGTGTCTTTCGGTTTCTGCTACTGCCTCCCAGCCATAATTTAAACTATGATTATTGGCCAAGGACGCTACGTCAACTCCTGCCTTTGCCAGAGATTGGGCAAAACGGGAATCACCGCAGAATTTAAAGCCTTCGTTCGTCATGGGACACACGTCCAAGAGTGGAGATTCCAGATTAATCACCGTCAAATCAGCATCTTTAAGTATTCCTGAAATACTGGCTAGGGGCCACATAAAATCATTTTTAGCCACCATTTTTTGATTGACCACCCGGGCTGGAATCACATCTCCGGTCAGAAGCAGCGTCCAGGAAATGCGCGGTTTTATTTCAACTGAGGCTAACGGAGAAGAAATAGGATTAATCGTCGTAGATTTAGAGGCTCCTAACTTCCTTACTGGATTTTTGTTTTTTTCTCTCGTATTTAAGATAATAAATACCACAAGACAATCGATCAAAATAAATAATCCTATCAACCACCACCATAAGGCAAGTTTTTTCACACTATTATTGTAATAGAAATTCGTTTGCGAAGATATTTAGGCAATCAGGGGATAGAGGTGAACCAGAAGGCCAACAACTGTGATTATCACTCCCCATCTGATTGGATGCACCCCAACTATCGGATAAGTCATCAAAATTCCCAATCCTAAACCAATCATCATATGTGCGAACCCGTTGTAGCGGGGATGGGCTTTGAAATACTTCATCATTTTGGTTTCTGCTTTTATCAACTCTTTCATAGTAATTTCAGTTTGTAACAAATTAATCCAGGTGTCAAGAAGAAGATGTATTTTTTCTCAAAGAATATATTCAAGTTCATTTATCGCCTGTGTGGCAACCAAATGCTGGATTGAATCAGCTGGATATTTATTAATTATCATTTTTAAAAAAAATTTATTCGTGGCCGTTTGTTCAATTTGCACTGCACGAATGTAACGCAACCCTCTTGTAAAAGCCGATCTTTCTTCGGGCGTTAAAACCAATAATTTATTATAGAGCTGATCAAGCATCTCATCAGTCAGGGTCATCCCAGGTTTCCCAATTAAACCCCGGAGTAAAACTGCAAGTTCAATTTTCCCGCGATCAGTTGTAATTAATTTATTTTCCGATTTTTTTGATTCCCTTAATATTTCTTGCCAAATATTTTCCGGTAATATTTTCTTGGAAGGCATAACTGCTAATTTTCTCCCTTGATCCCGAGCTATTTCAGGCGCAAATATAACCTTGCGGACTTTTTCCGGTACCCCCAAGTATAAAAATGTCCCGGCGATTACCTTACCGTCATGTGCCATCCGCTCACCCGTTTCACCATAGATTGGCCGCAAATTGCGGATACAAAACTCAATGATTTCAAAAATGCTTGTTTTGCCATCATTTTCTCCGAATGAATGCACCCGGGTAGAATTTAATTTTGCAGATAATGCAGAAAGTAAATATCCCAGTTCACCTCCCTCATGAGATATGACTCTTAAGATCAAATCTGCACCAGTTAAATCCGATCTGTCCGCGCTGACAGTCAAATTACTGATATCGTCTAAACTGAAATTTTCATCAGAAACTCCAGACGGAGATCCTGTATGGTTCAAAATCGCATGTAGCATCCGGTTTTTGATGGCCGGCTGAATTGGAAAAAACTTAAATAAGTGCCGAGCGAAATAAAAACTGATCGCAGCATGGTTTTTTCTTACTTCCTCACCCAGTTCATTTCCTAATTTTTTATTTCGGCGTATAAGTGCTTCAGGACTGCGGCCGATATCATGAAGCAGTGAGGTGATTAATACGAGTTCCCGATAATCATGGATATTTTCGCTATCTGTGATCTTCATCGCTCCGATCACGTCCTGCATGAAATGATGTATGTCGTGCCCGCCCAGAAGGTTATCTGAATATTTTGAACAGAGGCTAATTATTCGCAATGTCTCTTTAGTAAGATCAAAAATCGTTTTTTTCCCCTGATCACTTGAACACCAACTATTCATCACATCAATTTGTTGCTGACCTTCTGTGTCGTCAAAGTGATATCTGTAACCCGTGGCAAATTGTCTACTATCTTCGCAAACTTCTGCAATAAAACTTCTTAAACCCTCTCCGTTTGCAAATCGGCCCTGCACGTGAAGGAAATCCTGATATTCCTTAAAAACAGGCAAGTTTATTGGCGCGCGTTCTGCATGAGAACTCATAATGAACAAAATGTTATTTTGGAGAAGAAAAGATTATATAACACAGGAGTTACGCAGTTTATTATGAAACAGCCCGTCATTGCGAGCGGAATAAAATGCAGCGAAACAATCTTCTCGATTTGAGATTGCCGCGTCGCTACGCTCCTCGCAATGACGAAGTACGTAACTCCTGATAACAGTATTTGAAATATATCAATTACTATGGGTTCGTTTTAGCCGAATCCTATCTCAAGCCTGTCAAGTTCGGAAGTAGAATGGTATAATTAAATAGTTTAGAAATGTAGGTTAATGGCAGAACAAACATCTTAAGTCCCGGATAGAGCAGGGCCATGATGCAACGGTAGCATGAGGGTCTCCAAAACCCTTCATTCAGGTTCAAATCCTGATGGCCCTGCTCTGTCTCGGGAAGATATTTAGCGAGACTGCAAAATTTAATTCTGAAAAACATGCCCCGAAAACATGGGGCTTGGCGGTTACAAAAGATGAACAGCAGGCGGGTGGGCATGGTTCGACTCTGCTCACCATCCTGAGCGAAGTCGAAGGATAACACATTCTATATTGATCCCGATTAAATCGGGATCAAGTAAGAATAGTATACAATAATCATATGTACAACTGGTCACATATAGATGAAAAAGCGATGCAAAAAGCCGATCCGGAAAAATACCGGGTCTGGCGCCTGACTGCAATCATTGAATCTGATTTCGTCGACGAAAAACTAGCCAAAGAAGAAGTAAAAACATTCTGGCCAAAAATAAAAGATCAGATTGATCCGTGGACGCGTCGTGCATTAGAATACTTCTTATGGGGAAAACAATACTCACTCCCAAGCAATCTTTCCTGGTGGAACAGGCAGCCAAAAACGACGAAATAATACACTGGTATTATCTTACCGGGGGTACGGCTCTTGCAGAATTTTATCTACAGCATAGGTTAAGTGAAGATGTAGATTTTAATGAATATGATTATCCTCAAATCGACCAGGGTCAAACATATGGCAAACTCAAAGTAGACAGTATATATGATATTGCGATTAACAAACTTGAAAGTATGTGTAACCGCACAAAAGCTCGCGACTATGTTGATTTATATCTGCTGATATCTCAAAATATATTTTCTATGGAACAAATAATGATGAGAGTTCCGGATAAGTTTGAACATCACTGGACAAACATGCAGTATATTCGCGCTTTTTTTGCCGTCCAGGAAGCAATTGACTATCCCACGATGCTTGTGCCATTCAATAAAGAAGATATGATCGACTTTTATTTAGCTCAAGCGAAAAAACTCGAGCCCAAGATATTTAAATGAGCAATAGACTTCGATACAAACTTTCGGTGGCGGTTTTTCTGTTTCTAAAAAATAAAATTCAACAGAAATTCTATTTTTGAGAGTATTTTTATGCTGGAGAAATGGCTTTTGATGATATAAAACAGACATATTATGACACAAAATATTCGCGTCATCGTCACACCTTCTCAAGTCGGACCGGCTATCGGTGTGCTTTCCCGTGAACTTATTCTTGAACTAAAAGGCAGACTACGCAAAATATTTCAGTTGTAAAGTTTGACTACTACTGCGTATGAGTGAAACAGTCGAATTGGAATTGGAATATTATGGCATTTGTTTTTTCTGCGAAAACACACAACAGAAAAATTTTACCAAGAAATTTTCCCTATGGTGATAACTTCAAGAAATTAACCGTCATATGAAAAATGTACCCCGTACCATTTTGTACCTTCTCATTCTTTTCTGTATATTGTTTATTCTCAGTCTGCCAAAAATTATAAGTACCCGCTCTCCACAAAACACCGTTAATGTCGAAACAAATAAAACTGCGCATCTGCTAATAATCTCTCCTTCTCCCACACCAAGTCCTTCACCCTCATCTTCACCAACTCCACACCCAACACCGAGTCCAGTACCAGCCATGAAACAAATCAAAGTTCTTTCGATCGCTTATTATCCTGTCAAAGATAACTATTTAGATAAAGGAGTCGTAAATAATTCATGGCAGGAATATGACATGTCACTCGATCAAGTAAGAGCAAAAGTAAAACGTCTTAATGATACAGTTTCTAGTTCGCTTACTATAGGAACGGCTTACAAAAAGTTTAAAAACAGTTTAGCTACGCCGTATATAAATTACACCGTTGTCAATCACATTGAGCTTTTGGAACCGATTCTTACTTCAAACAAAACTAATCCTTATGATAAAAAAAATAAACTGACTGACTACAACAAATTGTTTAACGATCATATAGGATGTAACTTAATCGATAAACAAGACATTCGTGAAATCTGGCTCTGGAGTTATACAGGACTTAATCGCACCGGTTGGGAGTCAAACTTTTCAAGTCATGTCGGGGACGTAGGAAACAGTGATAAAGACACATCAGATTTACCTGTTTGCAACCATAGTTATACCGTGTATGAATATAATTATGGACGCGAAACCCCCGAAGCAATTCATGACCACATACATCAGTTCGAAGGTATATTTCGATTTTTAAACCAAGATCTGTTTTGGAATCGGTTTGTCGGCTATTACCCAGGCAACAATTTAAGTCAAACTGGCACACCCAGTCTCAATCACCGCTGCGGATGGGCTCATTTTCCTCCCAACGCGACTAAAGATTATGATTGGGCAAATATGAATTCTGTTACGTCAGATTGTTCCAACTGGGATCCTCAAGGCGGCCCACAAGAATCACTTACCTGTCAAACCTGGAACTGTGATCAATTGGGATTTTTTATCTATTGGATGCAAAACATTCCAAATGCGCAAAACAATCTCACCTATCAAGGGAGCAATCTACGCAATTGGTGGGATTTCGTGGTAGATTTTGATGCAGCTATAAGCGTCAAACAGGATTTAGTTTATTAAATTTTTTAAATCCACAGTATATCCAGAATAGAAAGCCCGCCTTTTGACGTAAATAATCAAGGATCTATTTACAAAAAATTCTGTTTTTTTCTGGATGAGAGTTACCAGCAGTCTCTCATACGTAAAGCGTATCCTCAAAAATAGAAGTCGCACGTGAAGCAGTTAAAAGTTTTATTTATCTATCGTGCCAGCTGGATAAATGAACGGGAGGTGATGTCGAACCAGTAGGACGGTCCTTTTTGTCCATTGCCGTCTCTGGTCAGAATGATAAGCAGTGTTTCCGAGGCCCATCCGGTAGCATCATAAAGCGCGTATTCGGGTTTTTTCGCCGTAAATAATGTCCCGACATCTAAATATGCATCATCTTGAGTAAATTTTTCGCCGGTTGCTTTAAATACGAAAAAGTTGCGTTCTCCCTGTGCACTTTTTTCTTCCAAAAATAAATTTTTATTATCCGGTGACCAGGTATTTGGGGGAATCATCATCGATTCGGGTAGCTTTACAGACCTATTAAAAATAACTTTTGGGTTATTGCCTTTGATATCGGAAACCGTAAATGTCAAATTCTGAATGCCATTTTGATTTATCGTATGCATCACAAGGTTCATCTTGCCGTCACTTGAATGCACCTGGGTAACGCTAGGTAAAGCTAAAATTGGTGATGCTAATATAATCCCTGGAGGCAGAGTTTTTTGACTCGATTTACTCCAAAGGTTCACGGCTTGGGGGATCTGATGATAGTGCAAAAGTACAAGCGCCCCAACGATTAAACACCCGGCACAAAAAATCAACGCTAACGCTAATGAAAAATGAGGTTTATGCATCTTAGTATTAGAATACCACTAAAAATTCAGCTGAGTAAAGAGGGAAAAAGTTGTAAAGGATTGTCCACCTGTGAAAGATTGTCCACCTGTTAGGTGGAACAGCTTCGCACCTGCTGCAAAACCGTGATCTATATTATTTATTAAACGACATCCTTAGGTGTCAAGCCCTGCCTACCGGCAGGCAGGTGTTCCACCTCGGGGGTGGAATTAGGTGGGTTTGGAAAATTTAAACACGACAAATCGCGGATAGCCGATATATTTTCCATATTTAGGATATATTTTAGCAAATTCAGCCGTAATGACAGCTTCTTTTTGTGCTTCCAAAATAAACCCTGCTTTAGTAAAGTGAGTAATAAATAATGACAGCGGTTCATAAAATCTGGTTAAAATGACTTTACCTTTCAAAAACCTTGTTTGAAATTTGAAGCGATTTGGTATATCTTTCAAAGAATTATACCTAGCGATGTCAAACCGGGGATGTTGTGTTGAAAAAAGTAACAGACAATTTGGTTTTAAAATCCTATACAGCTCTTTGGCAATAGTTTCGATATCGGCTAGATAATGCATCACCATATTTGAAAAAATGAAATTAAATGACTCATCTGCAAAAGGCAGCAGTTCTTCAACATTAACTTTTTTGTAAACGATATTTGGCGCTGACCTTTTTTCCTGTGCAATTTTCAGCATATTAAGTGAATTGTCAATCCCAGTGATCTGATCATATTTTTGGGCAAGTATTTTAGTCCAACGTCCGCTACCGCAGCCTAAGTCCAGTACCTGATGTTGTTTTACCAACCGTAACATGTCAGACAATATCGGATTTAGTAAATAATGATTGGGTAAATCCCCACTATCTCCCATCAATTCTTCATAGTAGGAAGCGATCGAATCGTATTGAGTTATAATGTGTTTATATAATCTGCACACCCCGGGGTGGGTTGCCTGCCTGCCGGTAGGCAGGGCTAGACACCTCTGGTTAAATTTGCTTTAAACCTTACTTTTTTGCTTGCCAATTTTTAAATGCTTGATAGGCTGGCACCGGTGGTGACATATTTTCGCGTTCAATCATTCTTTCAGCCAACCACTGGAGCCACTCCATGGCTGTGTCGCGCTTGAGCTGACTCCGGAATTCCTTAATATACCTGCCTAACTTCTTCCATGTTTGGATGATCGGTCCACTAAACGCATCATCAACCAAATCTAACTCAATTTCCCTTCGGTATACCAATACACCTAACCGCTCCCACGTCCCAACTACCATATAAATGGCTAAAAAATTCGCTTCCGGTAATGCTTCAAAGTCTTTTTTAGAGATATGATCCGGTAGGTTCAAAATCAAGAGCAATCCTTTTACAAATTCTGGCGTTTGAAATGAATTTAGCATCACAATGGCACTTTCGCGTTTGCGGCTGGCTTCATATTGCAGGATATTTTTAATTCCAAAAATAATCCCTACTACCATGATTCCTGTTGAAGTTAGTTGTAGAAAAAGAGAAATGTTCATAATTAATTAAATATTAGTTTAACCGATCGCATATTAAATTTACACATCATCAAGTAAGTTTTACGCATTGCCTAATGGTGCAATTTTGACAACAAGACTATCCTGTAGTATACTACAAACTGATGTTATCTAACCGCGTTAAAGTCATAATTATTATCTCTATCTGTGTTGTAGCTGCGACATTTGGCGCCGTACTTATCCGCAAAAGCAGTGATTTTTCCTTATCGGTTTCACCCACCCCATCACCAGCTGAATTTTTACCTGAACTTAGCGCTTCTCAAAAACCATCTGCAACTGCGATCGCTACACCGCGACCAGTCGCGACCTTAACTCCGACTCCGACACCGCAACCAACCCAAAATCCAACTCCTACTCCCCAACCAACTCCTCGGACGGCTAATCCGCCAGTCATCGATATTACATTCCCTTCGGAAATGCAAACCGTGGAATTTACCAGTCCGGATCAGAAACTGTGTATTGTGGATGTTCCAAAAGGCGGCAATACCGAAGGCGTACAGCGTAAACATACAATCAACGATGGCCCATGGAGCGGATATGTCGATCTATTTACTCTCTGCTTCGACCCACTTGTTGGCATTAACCGCTTCAGCGTCCAGTATAAAAATAAATACGGCGATGAATCTCAAGTCTACACCCGCCAATTTGTGTTTAAGAAGAGTTACTAAGTTGTAAGGATTATCCACCTGTTAGGTGGAACAGCTTCGCACCTTCTGCAAAAACTTGATTCGCACATATTTATTAAGCATTTTCCTTAGGTGTCAAGCTGTCCCACCCCGGGGGTGGGTAAGGGTGGGTAACGGGTAAGTGTAAATTTTGCAAATCAATCGTAAGTAAACGATCTGAGGTTCGCAGCAGAGGTTTAAGCTGCATTTGCATATTACTTAAACCGCTCCCAATTTGTCCATTTTTTAAGTTTATAAGTTTATCCATCCATTTCACTTCTTCTAGTACACCGGCATTCACTAGACTTTCAGTCCATTGGCCAAGTGGAATCCGCATCAGAATCCAGGGCAATAAGTCAGCTTTTTGAGAAAATCCGAGATTACGATAAGTAGTTAAAATTTTATCAATGGTTGCAGTTTCCCTTAAAATTATTTTTTTATGTTCCTCCCACAATAGATTAGCCAAATCTGGAGGTAGAGCAGTAAATTCGCGACTGACATAATCATACAAACCATTTCTTTCTGTTAACCAGGTAGTAGGTTCTTGATTTGCTAAGCGAGTAATCAATTCGTCTTTTGACCAGGCAAATGTATACCCAAGAATATTTTTCCAGGGTGATGTTGCTTTTAGTTTTTCAACATCTTTATCGGCAGTTGGATATTTTAGTCTAGTCCAGTTTTTTGTTAATTGTGACGACCATTCTGACCTCATAAATCGCAATCGTATATGATGAGATCCCCAGAGAGCAATTTTTTGTGATTTCCACAAAGTGGAATTCACAATATCCACAAATGCATGCCATGTCTCATGTGTTGTCGCTGATTGTAAATCATTTGCCATAAGATCAGACCGCAGTGCAATAAAAGGTACTGTTATCGGGTGTCTACTTCCAAATTTTATATGCTTGAGTCGTGCATAGTGACCAGCAACATCGCGACTGTCTAGGCGTCCAAAATCTTCTTTACGAGTCATCAAATAAACTGCAAATGGCTCTGCAGGGTTACTAATATCTACCTGTCCCGCAGGCTCTTGACCTGATGGATCAGTGATTAATCGGTACAGGTATTGACCAGGGGTCATTTTTAATTTTGGCGCATCTTCCGCCAATGCTTGATGAACATTAGCGACAATTTCACGTCTTTTTATCAATTCATTTACAAGAATAGAAATTTCACTTAAATTTGCAGGTTTTGATTCGCTACCTACAGCCTGGGCAAGTTCATCTTTTGAACAGCTGGGATGTGTTGCCATAAATTCAATTGCAAACTTGGTAATTTGAGCAGGACGACACAAAGCTTCATAAGCTACTTCCAGCGGGGTTGCAGATTCTAGTCGCATTTGTCCTAATTCACTCATGTCTTACCGATTGTATCACTGAAAATATATTTGCAAAATGGAAAATCGGCGTAGCTTTTTAAAATTTTTCCTTTTGATGAAGCTTCCACTAGATTGAAGCAGGGAATATATTCTCCTTCAATCGCTATTCGGGAACGAAATCCACCCGAAACGAAAATTCTTCTTTATTCTCCCCTAGTTTTCACTCGCGGTTTTTCACGCCAGGGGATGACTTTTTATGTATACCCCTCTTCCAACCTTTCCAGACAGTTCCAATCGTGTATTGATTTTGTGGAGGATATAAGATTTAATAAATATATCATTATGACTGCTCCGGCTGCTGACTATTTCACATTACTCAATCAGGCTTTCCTAGATATTGGGTTAAAAGAATCCGAAGTCAAGCGCATTCTACGTGATTATGCGATCCATACTGAAGGCGCGGTGATTGACGGTGTATTGGCAGCGCTAACACCGGCTGAAGCAGAAACGTTGAAAACTCGACTTGAGACAAGCGAAAAAAACGTTGCATCTTATACCAAGTGCATCCAGGATGCCTGCGCAAATTCGGTGAATAAAAATAAAATAAACCTCGATAATATCGCCAATCAAGCCCGGTTTAATGCCGCTGTTAAATATACTAAAGAAATGAAAAATCAGCTCAACCAAAAACAAATTGATCAACTTAAGAACAAAATAAACCAGTATCTGGAAAATCACAATGCAAATACTAAATTACAAATGATTGGAAAAGGAGCTTATACATCTCATGGCTGATGCATCAATAGTTGAAACATTTTCAGATCCACATTTGACATGGGGTCAAACATTAAGGGCGGTTACCACGGGAGTAACAATCGTCGGCGGAGGAACTGTTGTAGCATACCTTTATGGTGGTTTAGGTGATGCCATGATTGCAGCCACCGGAATAAGTTTTGGATTAACCGGCGTGATTGCATTGTCTAGTTTTATAAAAACAAAAGTCCGGCCGCTTTCCCAAAAGGAAATAGATGTATCTAGTTGGAATTCACTCGAAGATGAGATATATGGGGGTAAATAATTGTCCACCTGAATAATTGTCCACCTGTTAGGTGGAATACCTGCCGGTAGGCAGAGCTTCGCACCTGCTGCAAAAACTTGATTCACACAGATTTATTAAGCATTTTCCTTAGGTGTCAAGCTGTCCCACCCCGGGGGTGGGAGTGAAATTACATCACCCAAGCGTCCAGCGTATAACAAAACCAAGCGTGTTTGCAACCAGCCATTCTACCGGATCTATCCGATAATCAAGATCAGGACCCTTAGCAACTGCCATTATCACCAGATCAATACAATAGCTTCTTCCCTTTCGAGGACGCATTAAGTTGCAATCTTCATAGGCTATTTTGAGCAATGGTTTATTCCAGCCAAACGCAATTTTAAAATTCTGTTTTGATCGTTCTGCCGTCATAATATTTAGTAATTTAATCTGATCAAGACTCAGAAAGAGAATCATATTGCCCGGGAGTAATGTTTAATCGTATAATATCTCCATGAAATTCTCGGTACGACTTCGTATCTTCATCCTCTTTTATGCATGCATCCTTACCAGTCTTTTCACCGCGCTCAACTTCCACCTATTTGCCCAGGAAAGAACAGCCATGGAGCAATTTCTCATGCGCTTTATCCAGCTACCGATCGAGACACCTGTCAGACTGGATATTCCAGTTCAACTGCTGATCGTTTGCCTGATATCACTCCTGCCGCACGTCTTTTTCCAGACGCAGCGCATTAAAACATCGGTCGCGATGATTGGTGTCACTATCGGACTTATTTTTGTCGGCGGCTACGCATCAGTTACATTCGCCCAAACATTACTGCCTCTTTTTGACATGATTGTAGCACTTCTTGCGGGTACATTAGTCGCTGTCATATTAAAAATGATTTATTCCTCATCTGAGCAGCAGTTTTTGCGTACTGCATTTAGCCATTTTGTTTCTGAAGACATGCTCAAAGAACTGCTGCGCAATCCGGATAAATTAAGTCTTCAAGGCAAAGAAATGGCTGTCACCATCATGTTTATGGATATCCGTGGTTTTACCACATTTTCTGAACGCATCAGTCCCCAACTGGTAGTGAACCGATTGAACGAACTCCTGGACATCGTCTCCCTGGTGATCGTCAAGCATGGCGGTCATGTCAATAAATTTATCGGCGACTCGGTGATGGCGATGTGGGGGGCACCAAATCCGGATAAAAAACAGGCATCTCAGGCCTGTTTCGCAGCTTTGGAAATCAAGAAAAAAATTGAATCCCAAACCGAATTTCAAGTAGGTATCGGCGTCCACTTTGGCAAAGCAATTGTAGGCAATATCGGTTCACGCAAACGCTTCGACTATACGGCCATCGGCGATACGGTCAATACCTCATCCCGTCTCGAAACTGCCAGTAAAGAATTTAAGCAGACGATCATTATTTCTGCAGCAGTCGTGGCGAAGCTGAAAGAGGAACACACCAAAGTGGAAATTCTAGACTTGGGAACTACGTATCTTAAGGGCAAATTAGATGAGATTCATGCATATGCTTTAAAGGGGTAAATATGATCATAGTTGAAAACATTCCAACATCAGCTGATCCGCTACCGCCAACACCACCTTTACCACCGCCACCTGAACAAACAACTCCAACCCCTCCGCCTGAAAGTACTGCCGCCGATCCAACACCAGTTATCACAGGAACTGCCCCAGGCGAACTAATACCAGCTGATGTAATGAGCGATCCTGATCCTGATCTAACAACTGATGATCCAAGTGACCCGTTTCCTTAATTTAACTATGTCTAAACCCCGCTCCATCAGCTGAATATTATAATCAATATGTTGCACTTGAATCTGCATGAAAATTAAAATGTACCGCCAATCGGGATTTTTGGAAATATTTGGGCTACTTATCGGTCTGGTTATAGTTTCAGGTCTCGCATTGATACTCATCTACCTTTTCGCCGGAGGCATGCCCACACTCAAATATATTTTTTCGGCAGGCACCTCTCCCCTCTCCCGAATCCTGACAAAAAGATCTTAAACTCCCCAGTAGTTTAGGATTTGACCTAGAGGATATAATATTAAGTTATGACTGACACTTTTAATAGTCCTTCCCACCCCGTTTCGCCTCCTGGAAGAGAAACAAGTGCATGCACTTATGCATTAAATAATTTATCCAGACGAAATTTCTTGAGAGTTTTAGGCTTAGCAGCGGCAGCGGCAGGATTAACTGCCTGCAGTGGTGGTAGTCCACTTCCCTCTGCAGAAAACGCTCAAAGTTCAGAAATTTCAGCAATCCATTCCCTACAGACCATACACTCCTAATATCTCAAGAAGAAATTGCTGGATGGCCAGTCATTTATAAATCCGTGCTCGCAAAACCCATACCCGATCAAAGTATCGACCCTCGTATCGCCCTCTATTTTTCACAGGATAAACCGGCAAACTGGTCTCCAGTATCAGTATCGCTAGACGCGAAAGGAGGTCAGGGTGTGGTATTGCTAATTAATGACACTGGAAAAGGACCATTCTATGCCAAAACGTATCTGGATCCCACGGCAATATCATCTGGGGCAATAAATAACGAATATATATTGATGCGTTCATATTTGGATTATTTAGGTTATTCACCGGCACAAATTGACGCATACATCTGGCCGCCGCAAACCATACAAGGAAAAGTCTACCTGTTCACGAAAGATACGGGCATGAAATCTTTGCTGAGGCAGTCACTTATAGCCCGGGATGCTTCTCTTAAACCTGGCACAACAGAATACCTACCCTTCCCCGGAGCCCAACCTGAAGCGATAACTATCGCCACTGTCGCAGAATTGCAGACGTTTGAAGCGGTGCGAGAAGCAAATACCCAGGATTATGCGTATATGATCCGTCTGGTAACAAACGGCCTCGTAAAATGGCAGGAAAAAAACTCTAGTTTAATTAAAGATATTGCCGGACAAGGCCATAAATTTTTTACAGATTTTCATCCGGACAACGTTCTCCTGAAAGAATTAAGCGAAGATGAAGCATTAAATATTTTAGGCAATGATGTTTTTAAAGAGATGCAAACTAGTAGCTATAATTATATTAAAGGAATCATGCGGCTGCCCAATTCCGGGAAATTCGTTCAGATCATGTTTTTTGACCTGTATCCGGGATGTTTTTGCGAGGACTTAGAATTTACAGCTTCAGATATGGCCGGTTTTCTCAACCGGGATCATTATGAGTTAATACCTGCATGGGTAGAAAAAATGCCGCCGATATTCCGCTATCCACCGGAACTTAGGATAATTCCTTCTTTTCTGTTTAAAGAATATGGCGTCGGAGTAAATGCTGATGCAGACCAACTTGCGGCAATGTTTGATTTATCGCAAAAAATAAACAAATTCCGTAAGGATTCTTTTGCCCAGCTCGACTGGGCACGTACCCCTAGTGAACTTGCCGCCAGATTTAATGAGTTATTTATCCTGGCATTTGTATTTTCTTTGGAGAATCAGCTCACTCATCCGCTTGCTTGGTCAGCTGCTATCACCACCGCTGATAGAATGAGCGATCCGGGTCTGGCAGTTGACCCCGATACGCTGCGCGCTTTAGAGAACTTGCATATTTTTATTGACACGACTTATACCACCAAACCCATAAGTCTTAGATTGCCAATTATCGCGGCAGCAGCCAACGACCAGTCAAAAAGTTATTTAACAAATTTATCCGCACCTCATAGCAGTTTTGGCCCGCTAACTCAAATCACGCAGGAACAGCTGGATGACATATTTACCGTTGCCGGCCCAATCAGTCTCGAGACTACTATCCCCGGAGTTCAGAATGAATCACGCACCACCTTACCTATTCAACTGACTGCCGTCACTAGTCCAGATGGAACAGCCAAATCCAGTGTCCGGCTGACGTTTTTAGCTTATGTAGACGGAAAAGCGTCTGAAATCCAGTTCCGGGATCTGGAGTTTTCTGTAGCCAATGACAATACAGTCGCCTTAATCAGCGGACATCCTGATGACATCCGAGCACTCAATGCAGGAGATTTGCGTACATATATCTACCCCCTAAGTAGACGGGACACGGATATCCTAAACAGTGATGATAATATAAGAAAACTCGCCAATTTTTTGCGTCCGACAATGGACCAGGATGCCCAAAATTCAGCGAAGAATATCATCCTGAGCGCAGTCGCACCTGTCATTTATAAAATCATCCCTGATTTCCTCAATAAAAGAATAGTCTTGGTTCCAGTAGTGCCTTACAAATTTCCTCAGGAATTGATCAATTTCAGTTCTAGTCAATCTCATAGTTTTTCGCGACGTGATTTATTCTCTGTCATTCCTGCGCTTCCGGGACTTATTTTAAAATTAGCGTTCCCAGAAGATAATAAATTGTAAACTTCTCCGTTTATCCTACAGAGGTGCTTCCTGAATGTTGGAAATAACGAGCAACTTGACGGGATTGGCTGGATCTGTTACTATAGGATATTGGATAGAGTTATATGGCGGAACAGGATTTACACTACAATCCAGGATTACCACGCA
The DNA here is from genome assembly GCA_023245415.1 of Candidatus Gottesmanbacteria bacterium. Taxonomy (GTDB): domain Bacteria; phylum Patescibacteriota; class Microgenomatia; order UBA10105; family UBA10105; genus JAHFKJ01. Next base: position 42,375 of record JAHFKJ010000011.1, read on the forward strand.
GGGATTTTTTACGAGTATTGGCATTGCTGCCATTTGCTTTAGCAGGCTGTGGAAGTTCTTCTGATATTGAAGCCTGGACTTCAAATAAAAAAGGCGTATTTAAATTTAAAAAAATTGACGGTCAACTTACCATCACTTATATCACACCTCTGGGGGACAACGCACCTTCAAACGTCTTTGACGTCGTCACCGCTTACTGCGACGCGCAACAGATCAGCCAGGGAACTGAAGCTGGAGAGTTCATGAACCAGGTTAACACTGGCGGTCCGGACACTACCGGGAATAAACAGAATGTAGAGAATGCAAAAATTCAATTAGCTGGAGATATAATCAACTTAAATTCAGAGATCTTTAATGAAAATGGATTTCTAAAAAATACAGATGACGGCAGACAGCAAGCTATCGCAATTCCAATACCAGAAACTAAAATAAAATACTCCAAAGCTGCAGCAGCAGATCTTGCTAAAACTTTAAATCTGGATCCGGTCAGCTATATATTTGCACCGGATGCACCGAAAAATATTTGGATACCTGCAGCTTTAGGTTTGCTTACTTTTCTGTTTTTTACATCACGAATTATGAGGATAAGAAGACCAGGAACAGGAGAGTATATATCGGACACACCCCCATCACCTAGTAA